>JAJDZH010000281.1 GCA_022824725.1 Thermoanaerobaculia bacterium
GCCTGCCACGACATGCTGGAACAGGAGAACCCGGCCGCCCAGGCGGTGGACGGCATCCCCATCCTCGAGTGGCTGTCTCAGGACAACTACCCGGAGACGCCCGCGCGCATGGTCGAGACCTGCCTGCAGGCGAAGTCGCTCGACCGCGGTTCGCTCGCCGGCCACACGGCGACGAACACCTCGGGCGGCGACACCAGCTACCCGCTGCGCTTCCCGTTCGACCCGAGCCTGGGCATCTTCTACCCGGGCAACAACTACAACGTCTACCGGGACGCCGAGAACCTCTCGTCCTGGCACAACGGCTGGATCCTCTCGGACGGCTTCGGCTTCAACGCCTTCCCGCGCGAGCAGGCGAACGTCGGCCTGACCCAGTTCGTCGGCGCCAACCATGAGCTGAAGTACGGCATCGACTACCAGGACACGAAGTGGGAGGGCGAGAACGCCCGCGTGCCCCTCATTCAGGGCTGGGGCTTCGATCCGACGAACCCGTTCGGCTTCCTCGGCGCCGGAACGATCGCCGACGACACCTGCGCCACGCCGTTCACCCGCACCGGAACCTCCGCCATCCGCGGCCGGACCTGCTACTTCACCGACCACAACTCGACGTTCCTGACCTGTGAAGGCAACGCCCCCGACGGTCTGCCCCACCGGCCGACCACCGTCGAGCACATCAACGGCGAAGTCGTCCGCACGACCGGAACGTGCGTCGGCCGCGGCACCGGCGACAGCGAGGTAAGCAACGTCGGCTTCTACGTCCGCGATCGCTTCACGGTCGGCGATCACTGGGTGGTCAACCTCGGCCTCAGGGCGGAAGCGCAGGAGGCCTGGAACGATGTCCGGCGCAAGGTCATCGACGACACTTACGTCGACCCGCGGATCAACCTCGCCTACGACGTGAAGGGCGATGGCGCGCTCCTCCTCAACGCGAGCTGGGGCCAGTACCACGCGATGCTGAACCAGGCGTGGATCTCGGGCGGAGACTCGAACGTTCCCAGCCTGCACGACCTGTGGAACGGCTACGAGGGCCACGAGGTCTTCCTCTTCTGCGACCCGGCCGACATCGCGACGTTCGATTTCCTGCAAGCGGTCGGCCTGACGAACTACGGCTGCCGTGTCCCTCAGCGGAGAGACTCGCTCCATGCCGGAACGGTCGGCGCGCCGCTGCCCGGCTACAACCTCTCCTGGGAGCTGACGACGCCGGGTCGGATGTGGGACGCGGTTCAGGCGGGCGTCCTCGACTACGACGTCCAGACGTACTACAAGCAGGAGGCGATCCTCGGCCTCGAGTGGCAGTTCCGCCCGAACTGGGCGCTCGACGTCAAGTACATCGACTGGCAGTTGCAGGACATGATGTTCTCCAACAACCAGCTCGACCACCTGGGCCGGAACATCGGCGTCACCGAGAACTACCACGACCTGTACGAGATCCTGGTCGCCTTCGATGACGCGCGAGCCGCCACCTGGGCCGCCCAGGGTTACGACCCGGCCGAACGCCCCGCCCAGTTGAACCGTGAAGCCCTGGAGAAGGCCGATCCGGCCAAGAACTCGTTCAAGGGGGTTCAACTCCAGTTGAACCGCCGCTTCGCGGACGGCTGGGCGCTCTACAACAACCTCGCCTGGGCCAGTACCGATACGACTGGCGCCGGCGCCTGGTGGAACAACACGAACAGCACCTACCTGGAGGCGGCTCACGTCGTTCTGAACCAGCAGAACATCGACAGTTGCCAGGCGGCCCAGACCAGGCCGGACCGTCGTACCGGAAGGGTGCCGCTCTATCCGGAAGACTGCGTCGAGCGTCTCACCGACTGGCTGGGCTACCCGGCGAGCATGATCAACCGCCGAGGCGCCAACGGCACCTATGACCGCGAGTGGATCTACAACTCCTTCGGCTTCAAGACCTGGCGGCTGGGCAACCAGGATCTGACCCTGGGCGGCCACCTGACGTACCAGACGGGAACCCCCTGGAACACCTCGTCGGGCGCCGGCTACGAGAGGCCCTGCGGTCCGAGGCCGCCCGGCATCCCGAGTTCGATTCCGATCTGCCTGCCGGTCGACGTGACGGACGCGAACGCGAACCAGCGCCCGGGAACCTCGAACACGGGAGTCGGCTTCCCCCTCCACCCTTCGGGCACGGAGGGCCGCCGGACCGCGGATGAGTACACGCTCAACATGAGCGGCGCCTGGGGCTTCCCCCTGGGCCTCGCCAACACCCGTGGCGAGCTCCGGGTCGAGGTGCTGAACGTGACGAACCAGCAGCGCCGGCGCTCCTGGAACAGCGCCGGAGAGGTGCTGCCCGTGCGCCGGTTCTTCCAGCGTCCGCGGACGATCCGCGCCAACTTCAGGATCCGGTTCTAGGCCGGATCACAGCCCCGGGGCTTCGGCCCTTGGGCAAGGGAATCAAAGGGGAGAGGGCTGCGGCTCTCTCCCCTTCTCTTTACGCGCTTCGACATCCCCTGACGGCTGTCGATATGGTTCCCCCATGCTTCCCGCGGAGTCGACCTGACGAACGTTTCCGAGGGCCGCTCCGCGTCGCTGCCGCCGGCACTCGTCATGCTGGCGATCGCCGCTGCCGGAGCCAACGCCTGCGCCGGCGATCCCCGAACGGCGGACGGTCGCGAACCGATGGGTTCGGATCCACCCGCGCCGCCAGCCGCACCGGCGACCGAGCCGGCCGCTTTCGAGGAACGAGCAGCCGACCTCGGCCTCGCATTCCTGCACCGAAACGGCGCCGGCGGACGCTACCTCCTGCCCGAGATCATGGGTTCGGGCGCGGCGCTCTTCGACGCCGACGGCGACGGCGACCTCGACGCCTACCTGGTGCAGGGAGCGGAACTCGAACCCGACGCCGGTGACGGCGGCTCCCCCGCCCGGGACCGTCTGTTTCGCAACGAGCTGGCCGAGACCGGCGAACTTCGTTTCGTCGACGCGACGGACGGCTCCGGCATCGAGTCCACCGGCTACGGCATGGGCGTAGCC
>JAJDZH010000414.1 GCA_022824725.1 Thermoanaerobaculia bacterium
GGCGTCTACGCCGGCCGCTTTCAGGCGCTCGAGGACGAGATCGCCCAGGTCCAGAACCTGCGCACCCGCGCCACCCAGGAGGTGGCCCGCCGCGAGGGCCAGGTCACGACGGTCGAGGCGACCCGCGGCCACGTGCGAACCCTGTACCGCGAGGGATTCGCGACCGAACGCGAACGGTTGACCGACCTGATCGGCGAGGTCAAGGAACTGGCCGACCGCTCGGGACTCCGTCCCGGCTCGATCTCCTACCCGGAGGCGACCCTGGAGCAGTACGGTCTGGTCGAGAAGTCGATCGTGTTCACGGTCGAGGGGAACTACAACCAGCTTCGGGGGCTGGTCAACCTGCTGGAGGTCACGGACACCTTCGTGGCCCTCGAGTCGATCAGCCTGAGCGAGGCGACGCCGAACCTGCGCATCGACCTCCGGCTGTCGACCCTGTTCTCCGGCAACGAGTCCCGGACCGGCCAGCAGGAGGCGGGAGCATGAGCGCCGCCCAGGCCGGCTCCAGCCGGCCGAACCCGCTGCTGCTGGGCCTGCTCGGCATCGTCGTGGTCGTCGCCGCGTGGCGCTACCTGCCGTCGTTCGGCGGCGGTCCCGGCTTCACCAGCACGACTGCCGGTGACCTGCGCTCGACCGCGATCGACGTCGTCGAGCTCGCCGCCTACACCCTCGACCAGCCGCCGCCGCCCAGCAGCCCGACGCGGGACCCCTGGTCGTTCGGCAGCCAGCCGGCGCCCGAGACGGCCCTCGCCGAGACGGAGACGCCGCCGCCCGAGCCTGAACCCGAGCGGCCGGTCATCCCGGAGACGCCGACGCCAACCGCCATCCCGGAGACTCCGGCGGAGCCGCTCGGACCGAAACCGCCGCCGATCGACGTCTTCTACATCGGCTCCTTCGGGCGCAGCGACAATCCGATCGCGGTGTTCATCGACGCCGACAAGTCCATCTTCAACGCACTCGAGGGCGACCTCGTCAAGGACAAGTTCGAAGTGCAGAACATCGGCTACGAGTCGGTCGATCTGCTCTTCGTGGGTTTCCCGGACGAACAGCCGGTGCGGCTCGCCATCGGCGGCCGGCCGACCGGAAGCTAAGGATCTGAACCACATGAACGAACACGATCGACAACCAGACCGGCGGCAACGGCGGCGCTCGCTCTCGCTGGGACTGGCGCTGCTCCTGATCCTCGCTTCCTGCAGCGGCTACCGGAGCTTCCGGGAGGCGCAGCACGCGGAGCTCACGGGCGACTGGGACACCGCCGTCCTGCGCTACATGGAACTGGTCACCGAGGACCCGGCGGATCTCCGCTACCGCGCCGGCCTGCTGCGAGCCAGGACCCAGGCCGCCCACGTCCACTTCGAAGAGGGCCGGAAGCTGCAGGAGGCCGGCCGCGATCGGGACGCGATGCTCGAGATGCAGCGATCCGTGCAGCTTGATCCGACGAACCAGTACGCCCTGACCGAACTCGAGAAGCTCCGCACGAAGATCGAGACCAGCGGCCTTCAGCCCAGGACCATCTCCCAGATGAAGGACGATGCCCGCGCCGCCGAGCCGATGCCGCCAACGCTGAGTCCGCTGTCCAACGAGCCGGTCAGCTTCGACTTTCCGAACGCGACGTTCATGGAGGTCTACCGGGCGATCGGACAGGCCTTCGGGATCAACATCGTCTTCGACACCAGGCTGCGCGACGCACCGGTCGGACCCGAGGGCATCGAGTTGCGCGACGTGACGGCGATCGAGGGTCTCGAGATCCTGATGCACAGCCTCGGCCACTTCTACCGCGTGCTCGACGAACAGACGATCATGATCCTCCAGGACACGCAGCAGAACCGCCAGCGGTTCGAGGACCGCATCATCCAGACGTTCTTCCTCTCGAATTCGGACGTGAGCGACGTGATGACCATCCTGCGCAGCCTGCTGAACACGCGGTTCATCGCAACCAACGAACGGCTGAACGCGATCGCCATGCTCGACAGCGTGGAGAAGGTCAAGATCGCGCAACGCCTGATCGAGCAGAACGACAAGGCGAAGGCCGAGGTCGTCGTCGACGTGGAATTGCTCCAGATCAACACCTCGAAGCTCCAGGAACTCGGCCTGTCGCTCGACGCGAACCGGCTCGGCATCAGTCTCGACATCGGCGGCGAGGACGTGCCGCTGCGAATGTCGGACGTCGAGTCCCTCAACCAGAACAACTGGGTGCTGACCGTGCCAGGCTTCCTCTTCGACTTTGTCAAGAACGCGACTGACGCGCAGACCCTGGCCAAGCCGCAGGTGCGGATCACGGAAGGCGAGGAAGGATCGTTCTCGATCGGCGACCGTGTGCCGATCCCGGTCACCAGTTTCAACACCGCGAACACGGCGGGCAGCAACATCGTGCCGATCACTTCCTACCAGTACCAGAACGTCGGCATCGATGTCTCGATCACGCCGCGGGTGCACCACAACGAGGAGGTCTCGCTCGACGTGAGCATCGAGGTCAGCAACATCAGCGGCCAGATCGAAACTCAGCCGATCATCGGCAGCCGCAACATCGAGACCAGCATCCGGCTGCGCGACGGCGAGACGAACTTCCTGGCGGGGCTGATCCGCACGTCCGAAACGAACAGCCAGAGCGGGATTCCCGGGCTGTCCGAGATCCCGGTCCTGGGGCGCCTCTTCTCCCGGCGCTCGACCGATAACACGCGCACCGACATCGTGCTGACCCTGACCCCCCACATCATCCGGCGCGCGGACATCCGCGAGGAGGACCTCGCTCCGATCTGGGTCGGCACGGAGAGCAACGTGGTCTACCGCGGCTCGAGCCCGCGGGTCGATTCGGGCGTCGACGGACCCTTTGACGAGCCGGACGCGGAAGGCGGCGCCCTCGACGAACTCCAGGACCGGCTGCCGCCGGGCCTGCGGGACGCGGCGCCGGAGGGCCAACAGCCACCGGGGGAGGAAGACGAAGGCCCGCCCTTGGGCGTCGAACTCGTACCGCCGCCGCCCGGCAATCCGCCGCGCAACGCCGGTCTGCCGGATTCCAGGCCGGCCCCCGCTTCCCCGCGGGTCTCCAGTTCTCCGCGGGTCATCCTCCCGGCGGTGTTCCAGGAACGCGCGGAACGCTCCACCGGAGGAATCGAGCTCACGTTCGCCCCTGAAGCGCTTCGTGCAAGCGTCGGCGACAGTGTCGAGGTGCGGCTGGACGTCCGGTCCAGGACGCCGCTTTCCCACCTGCCGTTGCGGCTGCGCTTCGACCCGTCTCTGATCGAGGTCACGGCCGTGCGGGCAGGTTCG
>JAJDZH010000203.1 GCA_022824725.1 Thermoanaerobaculia bacterium
ACGTCCAGCCCAGTCGGGGCTGGAGGGGTCTGCTCCCAGGTGCCTCTGAACGAGCGACGCCCGACGACATCACACTCACCACCGACCAACCGGAGCGAGTGAAGCGGAGTGAGCGCCATCCCCTCCCATCTCCTCTCAAGCGCTCACGTCACCTGGGAGCTGACCCCTCCTGTCCCAAGACGGGCGGGTGCATCCGCCGCCAGTCGCCGCCGCTACTCGCCGGCGCTAGTCGCCGGCCCCGGCCCCCGTTGCGGCCGCCGACGTGTGCTGTTCGTAGTCCTCCTCGGACAGGAAGACGAAGTTCGTCCAGCCGATCGCCATGTCGTCGACGGTGCGGTTGCCCCAGCCGACCCAGGCGGTCGGGTCGGGGTTGTAGGGGTTGTTCTCCGAGTTGTCGTGGTACGACGTCACGTGCAGGACCGTGCCGGCGGGGAAGACGGGCGGGTGCTTGTACGGGTAGGCGATCTGCCAGTTGAAGTCGTAGTCCTGAATCCGGGTCAGCAGTTCGCGGCGGCCGTCGGGGTGGATCGCCTCGAGTTCCATTCCCTTGCCGCGGTAGTGCATGTGGGCCTGGAAGCTGATCAACTGGATCGGCCGGTCGAGCACGCGGTAGCCGTCGTGGCGGACGTTGTCCGCGCCGGGCGGGATGGAGAGTTCGTTGTTGCGCCAGCCGCGGTTGCTGGGCAAGCCGGCGAAGAGCCGGGTGGAGACGATCCGGTGCTTCGGCACGACTCCCTTGGGGTAGAAGCCGAAGCCGACGCGCTGGCGGTCGCGGATCTCCTCGCCGAGCGAGTGGTAGTGGCCGCTGAAACGGATTTTGGCGCCGGCCATCAGCAGCTTGCCGGTGTTCTCGGCGTAAACGTCGCCCGTGTTGCCGACCGCGTACTCGATGAGCAGTGAGCCGACCGGGTTGCCGTCGGCATCGCGACGGTTCGGGTCGTCGTCGCGCTCGAAGAAGTCCTCGCCGACGTACTCCGCGTCGTCCTGGATCGCGTAGACCATCGTATGGTGGACTGTCGGCCTGCCCGCCTTGCTCGGCTTGACCTCGATCCAGCGGATGTAGCGGTCTTCGGTGAGGCCCGTGTCGGCGATGAAGTTGACGAACAGGTCGGGGCCTTCTGCCGGCACCACCATGTCCTCCTGCATCTCGACGACCAGGTCGGGTTCGCCGTACTCCCAGGCGTCACCGTCGGGCCACTCGATCGACGGCGGCAGGTCGGCGGGGTTGCCGCGTGGGGCGCCGCCGTCGACCCAAGCGGTGACCATGGCGATCTCCTCGTCGCTCAGGCTCGGGTCCGGTTCGTAGACACCGATCGTCCGGTCGATGTGCCAGGGCGGCATCTGCCGGGACTCGACGCGGCGCTGGATGGACCGCGCCCAGGGCCGGATCTGCTCGTAGGTGAGGAGCGACATCGGCGCGGCGGTCTCGGGCCGGTGGCAGCGCTGGCAGGAGCGCTGGAAGATCGGCGCGATGTCGCGGCTGAAGGTCGGCGTGTCGGCGTCGGCCGCCGCGGCCGGCGAGGAAGCCGGAGCGGCCAGGAACGCGAGGGCCAGAATCGAGGCCGGAGTCAACAGGGGGAGTGCGTTCTTCATCGTTCGCTCCCGGTCGTGGCCGGTTCTGATTCGGGTTCGACACAGACGCCGCGCTCGGCGTTGGCGGTGTCGACACGCCTTGCCAGGTGGTAGGCCATGGAGATGTTCTCGATCAGATAGAGGGTATCGACTCCGCCGCGTTCCGTAGTCTGTCCGGTGTGCTCCCCCGAGGTGACCGTCCACTGGAGGTTGCCTTCGTGGTCGGAGGGCAGGACGACGAAGCAGACGTTGCGCTGCCGGCCCGGTTCGAAGACGGTCGGCTGGCCGCGGTCCGCCGGTCCGGGATCGAAGCCGTTCTTCTCTCCCGCCGGGATCTCGACCGCGACCGAGTTGTGGTTGAAGTAGCCGAACACGAGGACGGCGGTGCCGTCGTCGTTCGGCACGTAGCCCTCGTAGACCGGGTAGATCGGGCGGTTCGCCTGCGCCCCGGCCGCTGACGCGAGCGCGACCGCGAAGGTCAGGATGAGGGGCGGGACCGTTCGAAGCCGACGCATGATTACGGATACGTGTAGCCCGCCTGGAGGCCGAGCGGAATGCCGAGCAGCCAGTAGCCGATCAGAAAGACCGTCCAGGTAATGAGCAGGGTGACGGCGTACGGGATCATCAGCGACAGGACGGTGCCGATGCCGGCGTTCTTCGTGTAGCGCTGGCAGAAGACGACGACGAGCGGGAAGTAGGGCATGAGCGGCGTGACGATGTTCGTCACGCTGTCGCCGACCCGGTAGGCGGCCTGCGTCAGCTCGGGCGAGATCCCGAGGCTCATCAGCATCGGCACGAAGATCACGGAAAGCACGGCCCACTTGGCCGAGGCCGAGCCGACGAAGAGATTGACGACCGCCGACAGCAGGACGATGCCGACCACCGTCGCCTGTGCCGGCAGTCCGAGATCGCGCAGGAAGTTCGCGCCCTTGAGCGCGATGAGCAGACCGACGTTCGAGCTGCTGAAGGCGGCGATGAACTGGGCGGCGAAGAACGCCATGACCAGGTAGTAGGCCATCGTCCGCATCGCGTCGCTCATGCCGTCGACAATGTCCCGGTGGGTCTTCACCGTGCCGGCGACGTAGCCGTGGACGACGCCGGGGATCAGGAAGAAGACGAAGATCAGCGGCACCAGCATCTGCATCAGCGGCGCCGAGAACGCGGTCAGTTCGCCGGCGGGGCTTCGCAGCGGCGACGTGTCGGGCCAAGCCCAGACGAGGAGCACGATGAGCCCTATCGCCAGCGACGCCATGCCGGCGAGAAAACCGAGGCGGTCCCGCCGGCTCGGTTCCTCCATCTTCGGCATGTCGTCCGGATCGCCGTCGATCTCGGTGCCACGGAGCCTTGGCTCGATCACCCGGTCGGTCAGGTACCAGCCCACGGCGATCACGAGGATGGAGGAGACCGCGGTGAACGCCAGGTTGCAGAGCGGATTGACGAGGACCTCCGGGTCCAGGATCTGGGCCGCGGACTGCGTGAAGCCCTGGAGCAGAGGGTCGATCCCCGAGGGGATGAAGTTCGCCGAGAAGCCGCCCGAAACGCCGGCGAACGCGGCCGCGATGCCCGCCAGCGGATGCCTGCCGGCGGCGTAGAAGATGACGCCGCCAAGCGGGATGACGAGAACGTAGCCCGCGTCCGCCGCGGTGTGGCTGACGATCGCGGCCAGGATCAGCATCGGGGTCAGCAGGCTCCTCGGCGTGAAGCCGAGAATCAGCCGCAGGCCGGTGTTGATGAAGCCGGTCTTCTCGGCCACGCCGACGCCCAGCAGTGCGACGAGCACGACGCCCAGCGGCGCGAATCCGGTGAACGTCGTCACGAGGCGCGCCATGAACGTCGCCAGCGCCTCGCCGGTGAGCTGGTTCTGGATTCGGACGGGTTCGCCGGTGACGGGGTTGACGTCCGCGAACTGGATCGGCGCCAGCAGAGCCGAGGCGATCCAGGTCACGAACAGCAGCAGCAGGAAGAGGATCGCCGGGTCCGGCAGCTTGTTGCCGACCACTTCGATGGCGGTCAGGACCCGGTTGAGAAGTCCCTTCGGCTTGCCGTTGTCGCCCTTGCGGTCGTCGTCGCCTGCCTTCGCCATACGCGGGCTCCCC
>JAJDZH010000285.1 GCA_022824725.1 Thermoanaerobaculia bacterium
TCGCGCGTCGGATGAGCAACCCTGCCGGTTGCCGCTGGGCCGCCGAGACCGGCCGCGGCCAGTCGGGGGAATCTCTGGCGGCTTGCGCTCGACATCATCCGCTGGCTCGCGTTGGCGCTTCCGGGCGCGCAGCCATGCGGCTGCGACGGCGAACAGCGGCAGCGTGAGGTAGGCCCAAGAGCCGTCATGCGTGTAACTAACGAGGCCAAGCAGGAGCCACGCTGTGGAAAACAACAGCAGCCCTCGGGAGAGCAGTTCTTTTTTGAACTCCTTGCTTAAGTTAATAGTCTGCCCCTTGTGGGTCCACAGGTCCCACGCGATCAATCCTCCGAAGAGAAGCGGCAGGGAGAAGTAGAGCCATGCGTACTCCCAGTGGTTACGGCCGTCCAGCCACAGCAGGTAGCCGACCGCCATCAATAGGCATCCCCACAACCCTCCGAATAGCCTCATCTCTTCACCCCCCTCCAGTGCGGCCTTGCCAACAATGCCGTGGCGGCGCGGCTACGCCGCCAGAGATCTCGTCGCTTGCATGTCGTGTCTCCCGCCAATGCCGGTGCCGCCGGCCGCCGCGACCGGATTCAGTTGGCGTCCAGCAGGGGCTCCGGATCGGCGGCGGGCTCCGCCGAACGCTCGTCGGGCGTGCTGCCTCCCTCCGGGGGTGAGAGCGGCAGGGCCATCACGATACCAAGTCCGCCGTCCCGCTGGTTGAACGCGCGCATCAGGCCGTCGTGCGCGCGCACGATGCGCGACGCGATGGAGAGCCCCAGGCCCGTGCCCCCGGTGTCGCGTTGCCGCGCAACGTCGACCCGGTAGAACGGATCGAAGATCTTCTCCAACTCGGCCGGCGGCACGCCGGGGCCCTGATCGCGGACGGCCAGCACCACCCGCTCTGCGCGGCGCTGTACCGAGATGGTCACGGTCGTACTCTCGGCGGTGTACTTGACGGCGTTGCGCACGACGTTATCGAGCGCGCTCCGCAACAGGGTCTCGTTGCCCGTCACGGTACAGTCGTCCATCCGCAGCAGGCGCAAGGCGATGCGGCGGGCGGCGGCCTCGTAGCCGGCGTCCGCGACCACGTCGCGAATCACCTTCGAGACCGAGATTCGGGCGTCGAACGTCCGACCGTACCCGGGCTGCATCCGGGTGTAGGTCAGCAGGTCGCCGATCAACGTCGTCATACGATTGCATTCCGCCTCGATGCGTTCCAGCGGGTCGGGCGCCGCCCCCTGCTTCCGGGCCAGCTCGAGGGCGATCTGCAGTCGCGAGAGGGGCGAGCGCAGCTCGTGCGACACGTCGCGCAGCATCCGGTTCTGCGTCTCGACGACCGCTTCGACCCGATCCGCCATGGCGTTGAACTCGCGCACCATGTGGCCGAGCTCGTCCGCGCGCCGGGTGAACGCCACCGGCACGCGGATCCTCAGGTCGCCGTCGGCGAGCCGGCGGCTCACTTCGCGCACCGACACGAGGGGGGACCGGGAATAACGCGCCAGCGCCAGACAAGCGAACGTGGTGAGCGTCATGATGGCGAGGTGGCGCACGAACAGCTCGCCCGGCGGCGTGTCGGTGAAGCGCGTCGCGGCGGGGCTGCGGGCCGCGATGACGTATCGTTCGCCGTCCGGGGCGTCGGCGGCGAGGGCCGTCGTCAGCAGGTCGCCGACGCGCTCGGTTTCCAGGCGCCCGCTGCGGCGCGCCAGCCGCCCGAGATTCGCCAGGGCCGGCTCTGCGGTCGGCCCCGTCCCCACGGCAGCGACAATCCCGCCCCGCGCATCGAGGACAACGAGCCGAAAAGGCTGGTCGAAGGCGCCCTCCGCGAGGTCGCGGAGAAAGCGGCTCCGGGCCGCGTCGCCGCCCGCCAGGGCGTCGGCGCCGAGCTGCACCAGCACCCGCAGGTTGCCCACGATAAGGGGGTCGACCTCCCGGGCATGGCGGTTGTCGCGAATCTCGGCCACCGCGGAGATGAGGAACCCGGCCAGCGTGACGCCGGCCCAGACCCCGACGATGAAGCGCTTCGGCAGCACCGCATCAGTCCCCGTCGGCCAAGGTGTACGGCAACTCGACGGACAATACCCCGACCACCCCGTCCCTGCCGATATACGACATCGTCACCTGGAGTCCTTCCCGGCCCGGGCACGCCGGCCGCAGTCCGGACGGCGCCCGATCATCGTGGCTGAAGCAGCCCCCTGCCATCGGCGCGCACTTTCCGGGAACCGGGCGCGATGATACACCAACTGCCGCACCTGCGTCGTGAGGCCGCACGAGTGTACGGACCCTGGGGCGCCACCGGAGCGCCACCGTAACGAATCGAAGCTGTTTCGCTACGTTTCGCAACGCACCGCCGCACCGCCGGTTGACGGGATTTGCCATGCCGAAGACCGCGACACCGGCAGGAGACCGACGCTTCCTCGGGACCGATACCGCGGTTGCTCCGGGGTGCCGACGAAGGCGTCGGCGATACGAATCGACACGATTCGTAACGAATGGACGACACACCCTTGCAACCTTCCCGAATATGCTCAGCGTCCGATGTTCGCGTTCGCGGCATCCCCGACCGCCCGCCCCGACGGGATGACTGGAAGGCCGGAAGACGGGCGGCACACGCTCCGGAAAGTTCCTCCCGGTAGATTCGCCGGATTCGACGATAGAGGGAGAGCCCCGAGGTAATGCAAGCCATGAATGCCAGCGCCCGAGACGTCGAGTTGCGTCTCTCCGGATTCCGCTATCGGTACCGTGTGCATCCCTTCGCGGGAAGCCCGGTCGCGCCCATCGTGTTTCTCTGTAGCCCGTGGCAGCCCATGGAGGCGTGGGAGGCCTACGCCGCGCGCCTGAACCGGTCGGCGCCGGTGGTTCTCGTCGAGCTGCCCGGCATCGGTGGGGCCGACGCGTTGCCCGCCAGCTACGGACTTCACTTCCTGGTGGACGCCCTCGCGCAGCTGGTTGCGGTCGAGCAGCTATCCGAGATCAAGCTGTTCGCCTTTTCGTACAGTACGCCGATCGCCGTGCGGTACTGTCAGCTTCACGCGCAGAGCGTGCAGCGCGCGCTCCTCGTCGGCGCCGCGCGGAGGCTCGGTCCCGTCCAGAGAGCCGCCCTCAAGGAAGGCGTCGCGTGCCTGCGCAAAGGGGCGCTGGCGGACTTCGTGGACTGCAACCTGCGCGCCCTGATGTGCCGGAACGAACGGACGCCGATCGCGCGGCGGCGGGACGTCACGCAACGCATACCGGCGCTGTGGAACCGGTATTTCAGCGCCACCGCCTTGGACAAGTACGAACAGAACTCGTTGCGGCTGCTGCACGCTCCGCCGCTCGTCATTGAGCCGCCGGTCGACGTGCCGGCGCTGATCTTCACCGGTGAGCACGATCCGTACACGCCGCCCGACGAGGGACGGGAGGTGGCCCGGGCGTTCATCGGCAGCGCATTCACCACGCTCCGTCAGGCCGACCACTTCTGTCTTCTCGAACGCCCGCGAACGGCGCTCGGTCTGATCTCGCGGTTCTTCCGGGGTCTGCCGCTGGAGGACGTGCCGGGCTGCACGCCGATCGAGCCTCACCCGCCCGCGGGCGCGGCAACGGGGGATGTCGCGGAGGCGGTCGAGCTGGTGTGAAGCGGGTGGTCGCCGCCATCTCCGTCCAGCGAATCATCCGCACCCCGGGAAGCCGCGGCCGAGGCGCGAATGGTGCCGCGACGTGAATCGGTCGGCCTGTCGAGCCGGGGCTCCGGACCGGCAGCGTGTTCGGTTGACTGCTCGTCCGGTGTGCGGGCTCGCCCCGGGGGGCAGAGCGGCAGGGTCATCACGACGCCCAGCCCGCCGCCCCGCTCGTTGAACGCGCGTATCAGGCCGTCGTGCGCGTGCACGATGCGGCGGGCGATGGACAGCCCCAGGCCGGTGCCCCCGGTGTCGCGTTGCCGCGCGGCGTCGACCCGGTAGAACGGATCGAAGATCCGCTCCAACTCGCCCGGCGGCACGCCGGGGCCGTGATCGCGGACGGCGAGCACGGCCCGTCCGGCGCGGCGCTGGACCGAGATGTTCACGGCCGTACCCTCGGCGGTGTACTTGACGGCGTTGCGCACGATGTTCTCGAGCGCGCTCCGCAACAGGGTCTCGCTGCCCGTCACGGTACAGTCGTCAGCCCGCAGCAGGTGCAAGGTGACGCGGCGGGACACGGCCTCGTAGCCAGCGTCCGCGACCACGTCACGAACGACCTTCGAGACCGAGATCCGAGTGTCGAGCGTCCGGCCGTACCCGGGCTGCATGCGGGTATAGGTCAGCAGATCGCCGATCAACATCGTCATGCGAAGGGCTTCCGCCTCGATGCGTTCGAGCGGTTCGTACGCCACACCCTGCTTCCGGGCCAGCTCGATGGCGATCTGCTGACGCGAGAGGGGCGAGCGCAGCTCGTGCGACACGTCGCGCAGCATCCGGTTCTGCGTCTCGACGACCGACTCGACCCGATCCGCCATGGCGTTGAACTCGCGCACCATGTGGCCCAGCTCGTCGGTGCGCCGCGTGAACGCCACCGGCACGCGGATGCTCAGGTCGCCGTCGGCCAGCCGGCGGCTGACATCGCGCACCGACACGAGGGGTGACCTGGAATAGAGAGCCAGCGTCAGGCAGCCGAAGGTGCAGACCAATACGATGGCGACGTTGCGCAAGAACAGCTCGCTCGGCGGCGTGGCGACCAGGCGCACCGCGGCGGGGCTCCGGGCCGCGACGACGTAACGCTCGCCGTCCGGGGCGTCCACGGCCAGAGCAATGGTCAACGAATCGCCCGCACGCTCGGTTTCCAGGCGCCCGCTGCGGCGCGCCCGCCGCCCGAGACCGGCCGGGACCGCCTCTGCGGCCGGCCCCGTTCCCCCCTCCGCGACAAGCCCGTCCCGCGCGTCGAGGAGCACGAGCCGAAGCGGCTGGCCGAAGGCGCCTTCGGCGAGGTCCTCGAGGAAGCGGCGCCGGGCCGCGGCGCCGCCCGCGAGCGCGTCGGCGCCGAGCTGCACGACCACACGCAGGTTGCCCAGAATGAAAGGGTCGAGCCGCCGTGCATGCTGGTCGTGACGAATCTCCGTCACCACCGAGATGAGTAGCCCGGCCAACGTGACGCAGACCCAGATGCCGAGGATGAAGCGCTTCGGCAGCACGGCTTCAGTGCCCGTCGGCGAAGGTGTAGAGGTATCCGGCGCCGCGCACGGACTTGATGCGTTCGTCGCCGGCGGGGTGAGGACCGAGCTTGCGCCGCAGCCGGCTCATGTGCACGTCTACGCTGCGGTCGTTGAGCGACAAGCCGCGGCCCATCACGCGTTTCGCCAGCTCGTGGCGATTGAGGACGGTACCGGGGCGGCCCAGCATCCACGCCAGCAGATCGAACTCCGTGGAGGTCAGCGCGACCGGCGCGCCCGCCTGCCTCACCGTGCGGGTGCCCGGGTCGAGCTCCAGGTCGTCGAGCCGCACCACCCGCGACGACTGCTGTCCCTGCGCCGGAATCCGGCGCAGCAAGGCGCGGACTCGGGCCAGCAGCTCCCGGGCGTTGCACGGCTTCGGCACGTAGTCGTCGGCGCCCATTTCGAGTCCGACGACGCGGTCAGCCTCGTCGCTGCGCGCCGACAGCATGAGCACCGGCACGTCCGATGCCTCACGGATTTGTCTCAGCACGTCGAGGCCGCCGAGTTCCGGCAGCATGATGTCGAGGACAACGACGTCGAACTCGCCGGACAACGCCTTGACGACGCCGTCGGGGCCGGTGTGCGACACCGTCGCCTGGAGTCCTTCCTGGCCCAGGTACTCTTGCAGCAGCCCGCACAGCTCCCGGTCATCGTCGATGAGCAGCACCTTGCCGCCAGCGTGCGCTTTCGGGAAATCGAACATGGCGGGCTCCGAAGAGACTCGACCAAGCACGATGATACACCCGACTGCACCGAATCGAAACGCGGTCGTTACGTTCCGCAACACGTCGCTGCGCGCCGGTCGACGGGGTCGACGGGGGGAACTCGCCGTGCCGAACCAGGAGGCGGCAGGAGACCGCCGCCCCCTCGGAACGGTATCCCGGGTGCCGGCAAAGGCGTCGGCGTTACGAATCGACACCATTCGCAACCAATGGGCGACACACCTTTGCAGCCTTCCCGCCTATGCTCATCGTCGGCTGACGCCTTCGTCAGCATCGGCGATACACAGGGCGCGGGAGAGTACCGCACGATGAGCAGGAGAACGAGTTGATTCGGGCAATCCGGGAGAGAGTCGCGCCGCGGCAGCCGACCGCGGTTGTCGGTGCGCTCGGGCTGCTCGCCGTCCTGGCGGCGCCGTCGGCGCCGTCGGCGCCGGCGGCGCAGACCGTGTGCGATCCCTGCGTCGTCGGTGTCGTGCTCGACGGTCCCGGGACCTGGCTCGCCGAGCTTCTGGCCGCGTTCGAGCCGTCGGTCGTCGAGCTGACCGCACCGCGGTTCGAGGTGGTCCTTCCAGCCGCCAAGCGCCGCACGGGCGACTCGACGCCGGCGGGCGTCCGGCGCGCAATCGAGGCGTCGCTGGCGGACCCCGACGTGGACATCGTGGTGACGGCCGGTCCGTTGGCGACCCACTGGGCGGCGCGCCGGGGCGCGCTGCCGAAGCCGGTCGTGGGCGCCTTCGTCGTCAATCCGATGCTGCAGGAGATGCCCCTGGTCATGTCGTCCGCCGGCGAGCGGGCCAGCGGGATGCCGAACCTGAGCTACGTGACGGCCTCGAACGACTTCCCCGAGGACGTGCGGCGTTTCCGGGAAGTCGTCGGTTTCGAGCGGCTCACGTTCCTGGTGGGGGCCCCGTTGCCGGGCGCCGCCCCAGGTCTCGAGGCGGCCCTGCGGTCGGGGCTGATGCAGCTCGATCAGGAAGGCGTGCCGATCGACGTCGTGCGCGCGGGCGCTTCCGCCGACGAGATGCTCGCGGCGCTTCCGCCCGCCGCCGAAGCGGTCTACGTGCTCGCGCCGCTGCAGTTGCCGCGCGGCGACTTCGACCGCCTGGTGCGGGGGCTGAACGAACGGCGCCTGCCGGCCTTCTCGTTCCTCGGCCGCAGCGATGTGGATCGCGGGCTGCTGATGGGGTTCTACAACGACGATTCGGACGTGCGCCGCCTCGGACGGCGTCTCGCGCTCCACGTGCTTCGGATCCTGCGCGGGGAGGACGCCGGCGAGCTGCCGATCGACTTTCAGCGCGACCGGCGGATGACGCTCAACATGGCGACGGCGCGCACCCTGGGCGTACGTCCGGGCTGGCGCATTCTCACCGAGGCCGAGCTGCTGCACACCTCGCCCCCGGTCTCGCGGCGCCGCCTGAGCCTGACCGCCGCGGCGCGGGAAGCAGTGCAGGCGAACCTCGACCTCGCGGCCGAGGACCGGGGCGTGGCGGCGGGCCGGCAGCTCGTACGCGAGGCCCGCTCCCGACACCGGCCGCGGGTGTTCCTGGAGGGCGTCGCCCAGCAGATCGACGAGGACCGGGCCGCCGCGTCCTTCGGCAACCTGCCGTCCCGGTTGGTGGCGGGGTCAATCGGTGTCTCGCAGCTCGTCTACTCGGACGCGGTGCGGGCGAAGGCCGAGATTGCGGAGCACCGGCACGCGACGCGGGAGCAGTCGCGCGCGGAGCGTCGGCTGGACATCGTGCACGCCGCCGCGGTGGCGTTCCTCGACGTGCTGCGGGCGACCGTCTTCGAGCGGATTCAGCAGGAGAACCTGGCGGCCACGCGGTCGAACCTCGAGTCGGCCGAGGCGCGGCGCCGGATCGGCGTCGCCGGTGCATCGGAGATCGTCCGCTGGGAGAACGAGCTGGCGACCAACCGGCGCGCCGTGCTCGAAGCCGGCGCAAGCCGCCGCGTCGCCGCCATCGCCCTGAATCGGCTGTTGCATCGTCCCCTGGAAGAGCCGTTCGAGACCGTCGAGGTCAACCCGCAGGACATCGGATTGCTGGGCGGGGCCGCGTTCGAGCAGTACGTCGGCGACCCGTTCGTGCTCGGTTTCCTGGGCGATTTCCTCGCGCGGGACGCCGTACGGCACGCCCCCGAGCTGCGGCAGCTCGACGCCGCCATCGCCGCGCAGGAACGCACCGCGCTGGCCGCGCGCCGCGTGCGGCGCACCCCGGAGATCGTGGCCCATGGCGAGCTGACCGGCCGCCTGCCGGGCGCCGGCGCCTTCGATCCGAATCTCCTCCCCGTCGGGCTCGACCCGCAGAACCGGTTCCATTGGACCGTCGGCGTCTCGGCTTCGTTGCCGCTGTTCGAGGGGGGCGCGCTCGGCGCGGCGCGCGCCCGTGCCGCGCGCGAGCTGGAGGAGCTGCGCCTGCGGCGCCGTGCCGCCGCCGAACGGGTCGAGCAGCGCCTCCGCTCCGCCGTGCATTTCGCCGGCGCCTCGTTCGCGGGCATCGAGCTGGCGAAGGACGCCGCCGACGCCGCTCGCCGGAACCTGGCGTTGATCGCCGACGCCTACGAGGAGGGGGGCGTCTCCATCCTCGACCTCCTCGACGCCCAGCACGCGGCCCTGGTCGCCAACGCGGCCGCCGCGAACGCCGTCTACGACCATCTGATCGATGTGATGGACGTTCAGCGCGCGGTCGGCCGCTTCGGTTTCTTTGCCGAGGCGGCCGACTCCGCGGCGTTCGCGGCGCGGCTGCGCGCTTTCGTCGCCGCGGCCGGTCACGACCCCCGCGACCGACCGTGAGTCATCGACCCGGACACAGGAAGGACAGCGACCGGCATGAGCGATTCGAGCGATTCCCATCTTCGGTTGTCATCCGTTCAGTTGACGGCAGTGATCGCCGCGAGCGGCCTGCTCGCCGCGGGCTGCACCGGGCCGGCGCCGGCGCCGGCGCCGGAGGTCGTCCGCGCCGTGCGCACGGTGATGGTCGAGTCCGCCGACCGTCGGCAGGCCCGGACCTTCGCCGGTGCCGCCCGCGCCGAGGTGGAGTCGTCGATCGGCTTCCGCGTCGCCGGCACGATCTCGCACGTGCACGTCGGCGTCGGCGACCGCGTGCGGGCCGGTCAGCTCATTGCCCGCCTCGATGCGGCGGACTACGAGCTGCAGGTTCAGGAGGCGCGCGCCGCCCTGCGACAGGTAGAAGCCCTGGCCGACAATGCGGCGGCGGTGCTGCGCCGGGCGTGGGTGCTCTTCGAGAGCGACAACATCGCACGTACCGATCTCGAGGAGGCGACGGCCGCGGCCGACTCGACCGCGGCCCAGGTAGAGGCGGCCGGCAAGCGGCTGGAGCTGGTCGAGCGCCAGATGGGTCATACGCAACTGGCGGCTCCCCTCGACGGCGTGGTGGCGGCTGTCCACGTGACCGCCAACGAGCACGTCATGCCCGGACAGCCGGTCGTCGTGCTGACGGCCGGCGCCGCGCCCGAAGTGGAGGTCGCCGTGCCGGAGGGGCTGATTCGCCGGATCCGGAAGGGCGCCGCGGTGACGGTGCGTTTCGGCGCCATGCCCGGCGCCCGCTTCCGGGGCCGGGTCTCCGAGGTCGGCGTGGCGCCGATGGCCACCAGCACGCTGTTCGCCGTGGTCGTACGCCTGGAGGACGGCGCGTCGGCGATGCGGCCCGGCATGGCGGCCGAGGTCTCCATGCCCTTCGACAGCGGCGATACCGTCGAACGGCTCGTCGTCCCGTCGCAGTCGGTCGGCGAAGACCGGGAGGGACGGTTCGTCTTCGTGGCGGAGTCGACCGGCGACGGGCTGGCCGTGGCGCGTCGCTGGCCGGTGACGGTCGGAAGATTGGCCCCCGGCGGGGTCGAGATCGTCGCCGGGCTGTCGACGGGCGCGCGGGTCGTGTCGGCCGGCGTGAGCCGCCTCGCGGACGGCGACGTCGTCAGTCTGCCTTCCGCCCCGACCACCCTGGCCGCGGTGAGCCGCCTCGCGGACGGCGACGTCCCGAGTCCGGCCCCCGCCATGACGACGACCGGCGGCTGACGATGGGCGTGGATCTGACGCTGGCGGCGATCCGGCGGGACCGCCTCACGGCGGTGCTTCTCGTGTTCGCGGTAGGCGGAGGGCTGGCCGCGTACCAGTCGCTGCCGCGCGCGCAGGATCCCGACGTGACGGTGCGCGAGGCGGGGGTGGTCACCCTGCTCCCGGGGGCGAGCCCCGAGCGGATGGAGCTGCTGATTACGGATCCCATCGAGGCGGCGATCCAGGAGATTCCTGCGGTCGATTACGTCACGTCGCGGTCGAGAACCGGGGTATCGGTGGTCCGGTTGAGGGTTCGCGACGAGTTCATGGACATGCGGCCCATCTGGGACACGTTGCGCCGCAAGGTGGAGGCGGCGGCGCCGGCGCTTCCCGACGGCGTCATCGGACCGCGGGTGGAAGACGAGTTCGACAGCATCTTCGGGATCATCGTCGCGCTGACCGGCGACGGCTATTCGTACGCCGAGATCGAGGATGTGGCCGACGCGGTTCGCGACCAGTTGCTGCGGATGGACGACATCGCCCGGGTGGACGTGCTCGGCGCTCAGGCCGAGCGCATCTTCGTGGACTACGAGCCGGCCCGGCTCGCGGAGCTGGGCGTCTCGCCGCTGCAGTTCCGCGCGCTCCTCGAGAGTGTGAACATCGTGATCCCGGGGGGCGAGGTCCATACCGACGTGGAGCGGATCGCCCTCGAGCCCACCGGCGACTTCGAGTCGCTCGACGACCTGCGGCGCACCGTGGTGACCCTGCCCGGCCGCTCGGATCTCGTCGCCCTGCAGGATCTGGCGTCGATCTCGCGCGGGTACGAGGATCCGCCGGCCGACCGGGTCTACGCCTCGGGGACGCCGGCGCTCGCGCTCGCGATCGTGACGCGCGACGAGGGCGACGTCATTGCCCTGGGCGACCGCGTGCGGACCGAGCTCGCCCGCCTGCAGGCCGCGTATCCGATCGGCATCGAGTTCGACATCGTGTGGTTTCAGCCGCAGGAGGTCGATACGCAGGTCAGTACGTTCATCGACAACCTGCTGCTGGCGGTCGGCATCGTCGTCGGCGTGCTGCTGCTGTTCATGGGGCTGAGAAGCGGCCTCGTGGTGGCGAGCCTCGTGCCGGTGACCATCGTCGTCGCCCTGCTCGTGATGGCGGTCTTCGGCATCGGCATCGACCAGGTCTCGCTGGCCGCGCTGACCATCGCCCTCGGGATGCTGGTGGACAACGCCATCGTGATGACCGAGTCCATCGTGGTGCAGATGAAAGTCGGGTGGCGGCCCCTCTCGGCCGCGGTCAACTCGGCCCGCGAGCTGCGAATGCCGCTGCTCGTGGCGTCGCTCACCACCGCCGCCGCGTTTCTCCCGATCTTCCTCGCGCAGTCGGCGACCGGCGAATACACGTCGGCGCTGTTCACGGTGGTCGCCATCACGCTGCTCACGTCGTGGATCCTGACCCTCACGATGACGCCCCTGCTCTGCGTCAGGTTCCTCGCGCGGGGGCAGGCGCGGGACGGCGGAGGGGACGCGGGGCTGACCGACGCGGCCGACTTCCTGGCCCTCGAGCGCGCCGAGCAAACGTCGGCCGGGGAGGTCTACGACGGCCGGTTCTACCGGCTTTACCGGACCGTGCTGCTGGCCGGGCTGCGTCATCGTACGGTCGCGCTGTCCGGGCTCGCGGTGGTCTTCCTGGTCGCGTTGTACGCCTTCCGGTTCGTGCCGGTCGCCTTCTTCCCGCCTTCGAACCAAGCGACCTTCACGGCGGAGTACGAATTGCCGGCGGGCACATCGGTGCATCGCACGATGGAGGTGGTCGAAGAGATCGACCGCTTCGTGGCCGGTGCGCTGCGCGCGGACGGCGCCGGCGCTCCGGGCGTCAGCAACTGGATCACGTTCGTCGGCAGCGGCGGCCCGCGCTTCCATGTGGGGCACCGGCCGGAGCTGAGCAGCGGCGAATACGCGTTCGCCATCCTGAACGCGACGAGCCGGCCCGCGATCACCGAGGTGCTCATCCCCCGCCTCGAGGCGTTCTGTCGGGAACGGTTCCCCGACCTGCGGGTAACGCTCAGAACCCTGCGGGTCGGGCAGCCGTTCGAGTCGCCGGTCGAGGTGCGCCTGGCGGGGCGCGACCAGGAGGCGTTGTTCGACGCGGTGGCCGACGTCAAGGCGCGCCTGCTCGCCGTCCCCGGCGCCCGCAACGTGATGGACGACCGGGGGGCGCGAAGCAAGAAGCTGGCCATCGACGTGGACCAGTCGCGCGCGCGGTTGGCCGGCGTCACCAACCAGGACGTCGCCATCTCGTTGCGCACCGCGCTCAGCGGCCTGGAAGCCACGCAATACCGCGCCGAGGGCGCGGTCATCCCGGTGACGCTGCGATCGACGGCGGGCGGCGGCGGGCCGGACCCGACGGCGCTCGACGGCCTCATCGTCCATGCGCAGGCGACCGGCCACGCGGTGCCGCTGCTCCAGGTCGCGGATCCGGAGATCGTGTGGGAGCCGTCGACCCTGCTCCGACGCAACCGGGTCCGCACCGTGACCGTGTCGTCCGATGTCGCTACCGGGGTGACCGCGACCGAGGTCGTGGCGCAGTTGCGGCCGTGGCTCGACGAGCAGCAGGCGGGGTGGCCGCCCGGCACCCACTACGAGATCGGGGGCGAAGTGGAGCTGTCGGCCCTGGCCAACCGATCCATCATCGAGAAGCTGCCGATCGGCGCGCTGATCATCACGCTGCTCCTCGTCGGCCAGTTCAACTCCATTCGCCGCGCCGCCATCATCCTTCTGACGATTCCGCTGGGGCTGGTCGGGGTGGTCGCCGGCCTGTTGGTCACGGGATTGCCCTTCGGCTTCATGGCGCTGCTCGGCACCGTCTCCCTCGCGGGCATCGTCGTCAACAACGCGATCGTGATCATCGATCGCATCCGCATCGAGTCGGACCGCTACGGTCTCGACCCGCGGCGCGCCCTCGTCGGCGCGGCGCAACGGCGCTTCCGGCCGATTCTGCTCACGACGGTGACGACCGTCGCCGGCCTCGTCCCGCTCTGGGTCGGCGGCGGACCGCTGTGGGCGCCGATGGCCGTGGCGATCATCTTCGGCCTCCTGTTCGCGGGCGTGCTGACCCTGGGCGCGGTTCCCGTCCTCTATGCCGCATTCTTCGGGATTCGGTTCGACACGTTCCGCTACTGACGGGATCCGGCCGCCGCGCCGGATGCAAGGGTGCCGACAAAATTCGTGGTTTCGATTACAGGGTCGGCACGGGCTTGAATCACCTTGAGAACAGAGAAGTGTCGGTTATCCGTGGCTGAACCGGCGGCGGCGAACGCCGTCCACGACCACCTCATCGATCCGATGGAGGTTCAACACGCGTTCAGCCGCTTCGGTTTCTTCGCAGACCCCGCCGAGAGCGCGGCGTCGGCGGGGCGGCTGCATGCCTTCTCCGCCGAGGCCGGCTACGACCCGGCCGTTCACTGACGTCCGTTGGCGTGGATAAAGGGAGGACGATGCTGATCAATCACCGGCAAGGGACCGGTATCACCGTCGAGAAGGTGGTGGAGCGATCACAGTGGGAAGCTGCCAGGACGCTCTTCGACGAGGTCTACGGGCTGGAGAAGACCTGGGCGGTTCCCGCAGCCCCCGCATCCCCAGGAGCGGTCTTCGACGACTCGCCGGGTTCCGTGTTGATCTTGAAGAGCGGTGACGAACCAGTCGGGCTGTTGCACGTGCTCCGCGGTTCCGGGCCGCTGTGTCCGACTCCCGGCCATGAAGCGGACTTCCGAGCGTGGCTCAGCCGGAAGCAGACCGTGACCACGCAGGTACGGGTGGCCCAGTGGAAGCGACTCCTCACGCGTGACCGCGTCCGGTCGTCCCCCCGGCATCTGACGGCGCTGCTCCTCGCAGCACTCCAGGAGTGCGTGGCAACGGGTTGTACCCACATCCTGGCGGATACCTTCGAAGAGGAACCGCAGCCGCGGCGATTCCTCACGGACGCCGTCGGGTTCGAGGCCATCGGGACCCGCCGCTGCGGCGAACCGTTTCGTGCGGACCTCAACTTCATCACCGTCGTAGCCCACATCGAGCAGGTGCTGGCGAAGGTGCGACAGGCTCCCTGGTGCCGCAACAGAATGTGGAGCCGACCGGAGAGGGGTTCCGGGTACGAACCAGATTAGGGAGAGGTCCGTCACCACGGTCGACTTCCCCGCCTGGGAGCCGGTGCCCTGCACCATCAGCACGCCGCGCCTCACGCCGCCCCTTCGACCGTGACCAGCCAGTCCTCCGCGAAGCGTCGCACCGACGCGCGGACGCCGTAGACCTCGGCGAGCCGCTCGGTGATGAGCGTGGCCTCCGGCGCTCCATCCGCCACGAGCCGGCCTCCGGCCATCCACACCAGCCGGTGGGCGGCCCGCGCGGCCAGCGCCGCGTCGTACGTCACCACGAGCACGCCGCGGCCGGCGTCGGCGTAGGCGCGGACGAGGCGCATGACCTGGTGCAGCGGGTCGAGCGCCGCCGTCGGCTCGTCCGCCAGCAGGAAGGGCGCTTCCGCCGCCATCGCCCGCGCCACGTGCGTGCGCGCGAGCTCCCCGCCGGAGAGGGTGTCCGTGAGGCGGTCCGCAACACTTCGCAACAAATGGGGCAATACGGACGGGCCTTCGACGTTAAATGCGAAGCGCTTTTAGCACTTCGACGTTTTAATGCGGAAGCAATTTTACACTTCGCAACACACCGACACCACACTGTTACGGTCCTCCGGCATACACTACGCGCTTGTGATGCTGCACGGGCGGTTGTAGACGGATAGCCACTATACGGGAAAAGAGAGCCGAGGGAATCGGAAGAGGCGCCTCGCGCCCGCGCTGTCGCCGTGTTGACAATCAATCGCGCCGCTGGACGTCTGCGCCGCAGAACGATGCAGACTTCCAGCAGGGTTGGTCGGGCGCTGAGCGGAGCCGCAGGCGACGATGAGCGCGCCAGCGTCGAGCCTCTATTGGCCCTGTTGGCCCCGCCTTCCCGTTGTTGGTACCACAAGGCGAACCGCACGGCATCGCACTTCGAGCATTCGCTGTGGAACGAAGCGGATCGGGGCGAGAGTCGTCCCGCTTCGTCCCGCTACGGGTTCGCCTTTGTGATGTCATGACGGCGAGCACCTTTCGTGTCGCGGCCCCGGTTCGCCGCGGCCCAATCTGCCATCTGGGACGGAGAGATTCCCTTTGACACCCAATCGAACAGAGCTTCGGATAATCGCAGAGCGGCGCCGTCCTGATTGCGTCGGGGCGCCGACCATGAGTGCGCCGGCATGGCTGCATGGCCTCTCCGCCTCCTCGTCTGACACATCCGCCGGCCGGAATCCCGATGCCCGCCGGCTCGCCTCCTCGTCCGTCCGCCCCGTCGCGGGCGGCTTGCGCCGAGCCGTTGCCGCGCTCCTGCTCGGCCTGCCGCTGCTGCTCGGCTTCGCCGAAGGGGTGCAGGCGCAGGAGGCCTGGCTGGAATTCACCGGCTGCAGGATCGGCCATCCGGGCGCTTCGGGCACTACGTCGGGGGGGTTCGACGGCACCTACGTCGTCGGCGAGGGGCAGACCGTGTATTGCCGAGTACTGCGTTCGAGCAGCGATGGGACGCTCTCGGTTTCCTTCGGGGCGTCCGGAGGTACGGCCACGTACGGCCAGGACTACCAACTCGTCTACCGGTCCATAACCATGGGCGCCACCGCCACATGGGTGGGAGTGAAGATTACCGCGGACAACATCAACGACGACATGGAGACGTTCACGCTGAAGTTCACCGGCGCGCGTCCATACGCCGAGTACACGACGGGCTCTACGGTCAACACCAAGAATTACGGCACCGTCCAGATCACCATCCGCGACAATACGAGCACCGACCCCGGCGACTATCCCGTCAAGAACGCGATCGGGTTCGTTGAAGAGAATTACACAGTGACCGAGGGCGATGTGGCCCGTGGCACGGTCGAGCTTGACGCCGCGCGGGGAATCGCCACCGCGATCAGCCTGAGTGTAACGCGAGGCTCGGCCGACCCTGGCGTCGACTACACCGCCGGTCCGTACAGCCTCACCATTCCGGCGGGCAGGAAGAGCGCGCAGTTCGCGATCCCGACCACGGAGGACCAGCTATTCGAAGCGGTCGACGAGGACTTCGGATTGCAGATCGACCCGACCAGCCTGCCGGTCGGGTACGGGGTATGGTCTGGCCGAGAGAACACCACCATCACCATCGAGGACGACGAAGTTGAAGTCACATTCCCTACCCCTACGCATACCTTTACGGTTGCCGAGGATGAGGGAGAGCTGGTCGCCACCGTCAACTTCTCGCGGCCGCTCCCGGAAAGCATGTCGCTGAAGCTGCTTTACACCGATCTTTCAGCCACCGGCTGGAATCCCGACCTGTCTCGACCGGCGGCGTATGATTATGAGATGGTCGGTGTGTATCCGAATCTGTTGCCTGTGCCCGCGGGGGCCGAGGAATTCACCTTCCGCATCCCCATCCGCCGGGACAACGTGTACGAGGACAACGAGCTCTTCCAGGTGAAGGCGCAACTGTCGGCCGTGGCGAACGGCGCGCACGAGCCCTCGGCCTCGGTCATCATACGGGCGGTAGACCCGGAAGTGGACTTTCAGGAGCCCGCCTTCACGGCCCATGAAGGCGGGGACGCGGTGGTGGTGTTCCGGGCAGTCAATATCGGCACCGACGAGCTTCTGCCGCTGCAGAAGCCGGTCGCGCTGCACGTCGCCGTGACCGGCGGCACGGCCACGGCAGGGACGGACTATCAGGCCGGTCCGTGGACCCTGACCATCCCGAAGGGCGCCTCGAAGCACACGCTGCGGATTCCGATTCACGCCGATTCGGTCAGCGACGACGGGGAGACCATCGAGCTCGCGATCAAGCGGATGGGTACCGGCCACAGCGAGAGCGACAGACGGCTGGCCGATGCGAGCGGGGCCCTGCTGGCCGGGCACGACCACGTTCGTACCAGGTATGATCAGGCCGAAAACAGCGGCTGGGCGGAGGGTGCTGCGACCGTGACGATCCAGGGGGATACGGGGGATGCCGGTCCGATAATCCCCTCGGTGTCGATCGAGGCCGGCCCCGACGTGACCGAGGGCGCGGACGCCACCTTCACCCTGACGGCCAAGCCGGCGCCGCCGGTCGCCATCGATGTCGTCGTCCACGTGGAGGACGCTACCGGCGGGCATGTCGCCGCGGAACACCGGGGGCTGCAAACGGTCAGTGTCCCCGCTACCGGCACCGCCGTGCTGGCGGTGCCGACACAGATCAACGGCCCGAATCGGGCCGGCGCGGTCACGGTGGCGATGATGGGCGGGAGTCTGGTGTTCGGCGACGACGAGCCGGACTATGTCGCGAGCAACGATATCGTCTCGGTCGGGGTGGACGTGCCGCCGGTCCCCGACACTCCGGTTTCCAACCTCCAGGTGAGCGCGGTTGACGACGCCGGCGCCACCGCAACCTGGGACCCCGTGGAGCACGCGACCGGCTACCGGGGAGAGTACGAAGGCCAGGGCGCAGATCCGGCCTCCTACACGCATGGCGCCCAGAACGGCATCACCGGCACCTCCTGGACGTTCCAGCACGACGCGTCGGAGGCTATGACGCTGACCATCACGGTGACGCCCACCTACCACGACGAGCACGGTCAGGTGCATCGACTCGACGACCTGGCCGGGACGGCGACGCTCGACGTGGCGCCAGGCGGCTCCCAGACGGCCCAGACGCCCCCGCAGCCGCCGACGCCGGGGGCTTGCGTCTCGGCGGAGCTGCTGGCCCATGTCGAGCACATGATCCGGACGAACAACGCGGAACGGTGGACCCGCGTGCTGAAGGCGCTGAAGCTGGAGCCCGGCGGCATCACGCTCGCCGAGGTCAGGGAGATCTACGAACGGCGCAAGCGAAACGGTTGGTCGATCGAGCAGTGGGAGCCGGTGCTGGAGGCGCTCGAATGCCTGGAGCTCGCGGGGATGAGCGCTTTCCGCGGCGTCACGCCGGTGCCGGCGCTGCCGCTGATGGCCCAGGTGCTGCTGGCGCTCTTGCTGCTGGCCGGCGGCGCACGGCGCTACCGACGCCCTTGAACGCTCCCGGGCGGGTCGCTCTTCGCCATCGGGACGTTCGCGTCGACGGCGCGAGACGAGGCGGCGCGCCGCCCAAGGAAACGGTTCGTCAGTTCGGCCAGCGGCTGGTCGCGCGTGCGGTCGGGTGGACGC
>JAJDZH010000191.1 GCA_022824725.1 Thermoanaerobaculia bacterium
GGCTCTCCAGGCGCCGTCTCTTCCCACGGCCGGGCACAACCCGCCGATGAGCATGATGCTGGCCGCGGTGCTGGCCGGGCTGGGCACGCGGTCGCTGGCAGCCAACATCATCCTGCATCCTCGCTACGGGTTGCTCTACTACGCCGCCCTGGTCACGACCCTCGACCTCGAGCCGGACCACCCGCTCGAGGAGGACGTGTGTCCGTCCAAGCCCTGCATCCAGATGTACGAGAAGCTGGGCACGACGCCGTGTCTCGCCTCCTGTCCGAAGGACGAGGGCGGCTGCCTCGACGGCGCGATCGACGGGAACGGCCGGATCAGCACCTCGACCTACGACCGCGAGCGCTGCACCTCGCGGTCGATGAACTTCGGCATCGGGTCGATCCAGAAGTCCCTGGTCCAGATCACGACGGAGGAGGGCCGGGACCGACGGCGGTCGATGATCTACTCCGACTTCTTCAGCCAGTCCCTGTCAGCGCTCAGCTACTACAAGGAGAGCGTTGCCCAGTGCTTCGAGTGCATGCGGGTTTGCCCGGTGGGCATGGGCGAGAGGCGGCTTCGGTGACGGTCTCAAGGGTTGCGTCCGAGCCGACGGCCGACGAGGCCGCGGCGGCGCTGGAACGGCTGACGACGATGGCCGAACGCGGCGGCGCGCTGACCTGGGGCGTTGCGGACGCCAGCGCGTTCGAGGAAGCGCCGGAGGGCTTTCGGCCCGGCGACCTGCTGCCGGACGCCCGCCGGGTCGTCGTGGTCGGCGGCAGTCCGCCGCGGGCCGCGGACTGGGCGAGCCCGGTCCACGAGCACCTGGAGACGATGGGCACGAGCGACCGGATCAACTCGCTGGCTCTCAAGACGGCGAAGTTCATCGAAGCGGAGTTCGGCTACTACGCGCTGTTCGTGCCGCCGGGTGTGCGTCGCGGCAACCGGCCGTTCCTGAGCGTCGCGCTGGCCGCGGAACTGGCGGGCTGCGGGTCCCGCAGCCTGGCCGGCCCGGTGCTGCATCCGGAGTACGGGCTCCTGTTCTATTCGGCGATCATCACGACCTACCCGTTCCCGGTCACGCCGCCGCCTGCCGAACCGGCCTGCCCGGCGCCCGCCTGCGTCGAGATGTGGGAGGCGGAAGGCGCCACCCCCTGCACGCGGGTATGCCCCCTGGGCGACGGTGGCTGCCTGGACGGCCGGATCGAGAACGGCCGGCTCGTCGAGCGACGGTACGACGCGGCTCGCTGTACCTCGCGCGTCTACACGCACTGGATTCCGGGGTTCCAGAAAGGCCTTGAGCTCGCCCTCGACCAGGAGGATCCCGAGGCCCGCAAGATGGTGCTCTACTCGAGCCACTTCACGAAGACGCTGTGGTCCATGACCTATGCCGCGCAGAGCCAGGGCCAATGTTGGGAGTGCATGCGTGTCTGTCCCGTGGGCGCCGAGTTCCGGCAGAAGGCGTAGGACCGAGCGAGGAACCGAACATGGCTTTCTTCTTCATCGACCCGGAGACCTACCGCCGCCACCGCGCGGAGATCCTGGAGCTGTCGAACTCGATCCAGGTCGACATCCACGAGCACCTGCCGGGCGAGAAACGGCGCCGCGGGCTTTCCGACCGCGAGATCGCGGAGCGTCTCGGCCTGGACGAGCGCACCGTGCGCGAGATCCGGGTCGTCGCGGAGCGTGACTTCTACGACATCGAGGAATGGGACAAGGCGGTCGACTTCAAGGACAAGGCCTGCCGCGCCTTCGCCGAAGAGGGCCTCTCCTACGTGTTCAAACGCCGTTCCTGACCGCGGGCTGGGGACGGTCCGGCTGTCGGTGCGCCGGCCCGCCGGCCGGCGTGTTCACGCGACGCGGGGCAGCACCTCGTCGGTGAACAGCACGAAGGAGCTGTGGCTGAGCGGCGCCAGCAGCAGGTAGTCGAGGAACATCTCCTCCTTGAGGCGCGCGATCTCGTCCACGAGTTCGTCCGGTGTGCCGTAGATGATGACGCCGTCGAGATAGCGGTTGATCGCGGACTGAGTCTCCGAGTCGACAAAGATGTGGTCCTGCGCCAGTTCGCTGAGTTCACGGTTGAGCTTGCTTTCGACCCTGGCCGCGCGCACCCCCTTCTTGCGGTGCGAGCCGATCGTCCATTCGGCTCCCTGGCGCGCGATCCGCTCCGCTTCCGCCCGGGTCGGAGCGCAGGCAATCAGTCGCGCCATCGGGATCTCCCGGCCGTCGATCGAGTGCCCGTGATTCTCGAGGATCCCCCGGTACAGCTCCCGCTTCTCGGCGATCCGGGTGTGCGCCGAATGCGGGTCGAGCATGATCGAGAAGCCGTTCTCGGCGGCCCAGTTCATCGCCTCGGGCGACGAGGCCGCGAGCCACACGGGCGGATGCGGCTGCTGCGCCGGCTTCGGCAGCACCTCGACTTCCTCGCACTGGAAGTGCTCGCCCGCGAACGTCACGCGTTCCTCGGTCCAGGCGCCGATTACCGTCTGGACGTGCTCGCGGAACACCTCGTAGCTGTGTTGCGGGTCGACGCCGAAGGCCTTGAACTCGCCCTCCTGGTAGCCGCGGCCGACGCCCCAGTTCACGCGGCCGCCGGACAGGACGTCGAGCAGCGCCACCTCCTCAGCCAGTCGCAGCGGGTTGTAGAAGGGCGCCAGGGAGACGCCGGTGCCGATGCGGAGTCTCTTCGTCCTCGCGGCCACATGGGTACCCATCATGTGGATCGACGGGCAGATGCTGAACGAACTGAAGTGGTGTTCCGCCAGCCACACCGCGTCGTAGCCGTTCTGCTCCATGATGTCGATGCGCTGGAACGCCCGGTGGTAGACCTGATCCAGCGGAATCCGCCGGTCGGGCCAGGAAAAGAACTGGAGAACGCCTACCTTCATGGGCCGGCAATCGTCTCATAGTTCGCGAGAGCGGGCGGCAGGGTTGGCCCGGGACGCAGGATCGGTCAGAGTTCGGCCATGGCGCACGCCCCCGATCCCTTCGCTCGCTTCCGCCAGGTCTTCGAGCGCGCCTTGGCCACCGGCCTCAGCGAGCCGAACGCGATGGTCGTCTCGAGCGCCGATGAGCAGGGTCGCCCCTCGTCCCGGGTCGTGTTGCTCAAGCAGTTCGACCGCGATGGCTTCGTCTTCTACACGAACCTCGAGAGCCGCAAGGGCCGGGAGATCCTGGCTCGGCCGGACGTGAGCCTGAACTTCTTCTGGCGCGAACCGAAGGAGCAGGTATGCGTCTTCGGCCGCGCCGAACGGGTCGGCGACGCCGAAGCCGACGCCTACTTCGCGACCCGGGACCGCAACAGCCAGCTCGGCGCCTGGGCCTCGCAGCAAAGCCGGCCGTTGTCGAGCCGCGAGCAGCTCGTCGCCGACTTCGAACAGGTGACCGAGCGCTTTGCCGGCCGCGAGGTGCCGCGTCCTCCGCACTGGACGGGGCTGCGAGTCGTGCCCCGGCGCTTCGAGTTCTGGGTCGCCCGGGATCATCGGCTCCACGACCGGACGTTCTACGAGCGGGATGGGGACGCGTGGCGGACGGGCCTGCTGTATCCGTAGCTGTACCATTCCCACGATGAGCGCCACCGGCTTTCGACAGGTTCTGCACCACATCCGGTCCATATCCGAATCCGAGGCGCACAAGGGGAGGCTGTTCGAGCGGCTGATGAAGGCCTACTTCGCGGCGGATCCGATCTACGCGGATCGGTTCGCGGGCATCTGGATGTGGTCGGAGTGGGCAACCTCCCGCGCCGAGTTCGATGGGGCGGACACCGGCATCGATCTGGTGGCCGAGGAGCGCGACGGCGGCTATTGCGCGATCCAGTGCAAGTGCCACGCGCCGGGTACGACGATCTCGAAGTCGGCGATCGACTCCTTCATCACCGCTTCGGACCGCGATCCGTTCACGGGCCGGATCGTGGTCGATACGGGCGACGAGTGGGGGCGCAACGCGGTCAAGGCGATCAAGAACCTCAAGACGCCCTGCAACGTGCTGCGGTTCGGAGACCTGGCGAGCAGGCCCTTCGACTGGCCGGACCTGGTTCGGGACCAACCGGAAGACCTGGCGCTGCGGAGAGAGCCTTTCCGGCTGCGTCCGCATCAGCAAAGGGCGTTCGACGAAGTGCTCGCCGGCTTCGGGGAGCATGACCGCGGCAAGCTGGTCATGGCCTGCGGCACGGGAAAGACGTTCACTGCGCTCCGGATTGCCGAGGAGATCGCGGGCCGCGGCGGTCGGGTGCTCTATCTCGTGCCGTCGATCTCGCTGCTCCAGCAGGCGATGCGGGAATGGGCGGAGCAGAAGGCGGTGCCGCACCGCTATGTCGGGATCTGCTCGGACACGCGGGCCGGTAGGACGGACGAGGACGCGTCGCTTCACGAACTAGAGATCCCGGTGACGACCGATGTCGAACCGATCGCGAGTGCGCTTCGGCGGCAGCGGCCGGCCGAAATGACCGTCGTGTTCTGTACCTACCAATCTCTGCCGCTGATCGAGCGGGCTCAGTCCGATGGCGCCGGGCGGTTCGACCTGATCCTCTGCGACGAAGCGCACCGCACGACGGGCGTTGAACGGCCGGGAGACACGACCTCTCCCTTCGTTCTGGTGCACGATCCGGACCGAATCCAGGCAGCGAAGCGCCTTTACATGACTGCAACGCCGCGGCTCTACACGCAGGGCGCCAGGCGGAAGGCTGCAAGCCATGAGGTCGAGGTCTTCTCGATGGACGACCCGAATCTCTACGGCGACGAGTTTCACCGGCTTCCGTTCTCGCGGGCGGTGGATCAGGGCTTGCTCTCGGACTACAAGGTCGTCGTGCTTGGCGTGTCCGAAGAGAACGTCACGCCGGCCCTTCAGGCGGTAATCGCGTCCTCGGGCGGCGAGATCAACGTGACCGACGCGGCGAAGATCGTCGGTTGCTGGCGAGCGCTCTCGGACCCGGAGAACGCCGCTCACCGGCGGATCGTCGGCTACGCCGGTGGCGTTGCGTCGTCCGACGAACGTCCGATCCGCCCCCTCACGCGGGCCATCGCCTTCACCAATACGATTCGCGTGTCGAAGAGACTGGACAGGTATTGGGCGCGGATCGTCGAGCAGGCGACGGCTCTGCTGCCGGAAGCGGAACAGGGCGAGGCGCTCCGCTGCGAGACCAGCCACGTGGACGGCCAGCACAACGCCTTGAACCGGAAGGCCAGGATCGAATGGCTGAAGGGGGACGCCGACGGCGCCGCCCGCATCCTCTCGAATGCGCGGTGCCTGTCCGAGGGGATCGACGTGCCGGCGCTGGACGCGGTGTTGTTCATGAGCCCACGGAACTCCCATGTGGAGATCGTGCAAGCCGTGGGCCGCGCGATGCGAAAGGCGCCCGGGAAGACCTATGGCTACATCGTGCTGCCGGTCGCCGTGCCGGCGGGCGTCGATCCGGCGAAGGCGCTCGACGACAACGAGCGCTTCGCGGCAGTGTGGGGCGTGCTCAGGGCTCTCAGATCCCACGACGACCGCTTCGACGCCGAGATCAACAAGATCGACCTGAATGACCGACCGACGGACCGGATCATCTTCGGCGGCGACTTCGAGCGGAGCGAGTCCGTGCGCGACCTTCCGTTCCCTCCTCTCGACCTGCCGCCGGGCGCCATCTACGCGAAGATCGTGGAGAAGTGCGGCGACCGCAAGTACTGGGAAACCTGGGCTGCGGACGTGGCGGACATCTTCGGGCGTCTGGTGCTACGGATCGAGAGTCCGCTGAACGCGCGTTCGAACGACACGCTCCGGAAGAGGTTCGGCCTTTTCGTCGATGAACTCAAGGTATCGATCAACGACCAGATCGAGGGCGGAGACGCGGTGCGGATGCTGGCCCAGCACCTGTTGACGCGGCCCGTGTTCGAGGCCCTGTTCGAGCACTACGACTTCGCCGGCAGCAACCCGGTGTCCAGGGCGCTCGACAGCCTGACGCGGGACTTCGAGGAGTTCGGTTTGGAGAACGAGACTCGGGATCTCGAGCCCTTCTACCGCAGCGTTCGCCTGCGGGCACAGGGCCTGGACAACAGCGAAGCCCGGCAGCGGGTGTTGATGGAGCTTTACGAGAAGTTCTTCGCCATCGCACTGAAGAAGGAGGCCGACCGGCTGGGGATCGTGTACACGCCGGTGGAGGTCGTGGACTTCATCCTGCACAGCGCCGACCACGTCTTGCGGGAGGAGTTCGGCCGGGGCCTGACGGATGAGGGCGTCCATGTCCTCGATCCGTTCACGGGAACCGGTATCTTCCTTGTCCGGCTGCTGCAGACCCCGGAGCTGGTCCAGGACGCCGACCTGCTCCGGAAGTACCGGGAGGAGCTGCACGCCAACGAGCTCTTGCTGCTGGCGTACTACATCGCCGCCGTTCACATCGAGGAGGCCTTCCATGGCCGTCCGACCGAAGTAGCCGGTGCCGAGCGCGCCCCTGGCACGGCATCTGAAGAGAGAGAGAGAGAGAGAGAGAGAGAGAGAGAGAACTACGAACCGTTCGCCGGCATTGTGCTCACGGACACGTTCAACTTGCGCACCCGCAAGGGCGGTTTCCCGAGAAACTGGCTGCCTGAGAACAGCGAGCGGGTCGAGCGCCAGCAGAACGCGCCGATCGAGGTCGTCGTCGGCAATCCGCCATGGTCGGCCGGGCAGCGGAGCGCGAGCGACAACAACCCGAACGTCGAGTACCCGGAACTCGAACGCCGTATAGCCGACACCTACGCCAAGCGTTCGACTGCCACGAACAAGAACAGCCTCTACGACACCTACAAGATGGCGATCCGGTGGGCCTCGGACCGGATCGGCGACCGCGGCGTCATCGCGGTGGTGACGAACGGCTCCTGGATCGACGGCAACGTGGATTCCGGCGTGCGGGCCTGTCTGGCCGAGGAGTTCAGTTCGGTGTGGGTGCTGAATCTGCGCGGGAACCAGCGAACCTCGGGAGAACGGTCTCGGCGGGAGGGGGGCAAGGTCTTCGGTTCAGGGTCCCGAGCCCCCGTAGCCATCACGGTCTTGGTGCGTAACCCGGACGCTGGACACGACGGTTGCCGGATTCTCTACCGCGACATCGGCGACTATCTGAAGCGCGAGCAGAAGCTCGACTTCCTGCGCGAAACGAAGTCCACCGCGGGCGTCTCGAACTGGCGGGAAATCACGCCGGACAAGCACCACGACTGGATCGGCCAGCGCGACCCGGCGTTCCGGAAGCTCTATGCGCTCGGGTCGAAGGCAGCCAAGGCTTATGCGCTCGGGTCGAAGGCAGCCAAGGCGGGGAAGCCGGACACGACGGTCTTCGGCTTGTTCAGCAACGGTTACAAGACAGGCCGCGATGCTTGGCTCTACAACTTCTCGGCCGACGTCTGCGCGGACAGCGGCCGGTTGATGGTCGAGGACTACGTTGGGGCTGCGGAGGTCAGGGACAGCCGCCCGGACCTCGCTATTGACGAGGTCGCCCGCATGAACTCCCGCAACCTGCGCTGGGATCGCGAGTTGAAGGCGAATCTGCGACGCGGGAAGGCGGCGAGGTACTCCCCAAGCGAGGTCCGGGTGGCCCAGTACCGGCCGTTCGTGAAGCAGCACCTGTATGGAGACTTCCTGTTTGGTCAGATGAAGTACCAACAAGATCGCATCTTCCCGCCACAGACGCAACCAGGACGGCTCCGGTCCGGTTGGGAGAATCATGCCATCTGTGTTCCGGGAAAGGGGGCGACCAAGCCGTTCTCCGTCCTCATCGCCGACCTGATGCCCGACCTCCACTTCCTCGAGTTCGGGCAGTGCTTCCCGCGCTATCGGTTCAAGCGTCGGCGGGAGGCGCAGGGAGACATGCTCGCGGTCGACGGCTTGCTGGAACGAATCGACAACGTCACCGACGAGTCCCTGCGCGCCTTCCGCGTTCGCTACGGCGACAGCTCCATCACGAAGGACGGGATCTTCGACTACGTGTACGGCGTCCTCCACTCCCCGGTCTGGCGCGAGTGCTTCGCGAACGACCTGACGAAGGAACTGCCGCGGGTGCCATTCGCTGACGACTTCCACGCCTTCGCGGAGGCCGGCGCGTCCTTGGCCGAGCTTCACCTGGGCTACGAGACCTGCCGTGAGCATCCGCTGGAACTCTGCCTCTCCGGAGAGGGCGAGCCGCGATTCGAGCACTTCCGGCTCGGGACGCAAGCAATGAAGCTGGAAGACGGCGGGGCCGCTCTTCGCGTCAACGAGCACGTCCGCTTGACGGGTATTCCCGGCGACGCGCATCGGTACGAGGTGAAGGGCCGGACACCTCTCGGCTGGTTCATCGACCGCTACAAGATTACGCGCGACAAGCGCAGCGGCATCGTGAACGACCCGAACGGATGGTTCGAACAGCCGCGCGACCTGATCGCCTCGATCCGCCGGATCGTCCATGTGAGCGTCGAGACGGTCCGGATCGTGGAGGGCCTGCCGACGATCGATCTGTGACCGCACGTCTCCGTCCGATCAGCGAGTCCGTCGTACGGAACCCGCGGCGCGATCCCGAGGCCGTAACGTGTCCAGTATCGGTTCGTCAGCGGCGGTACGTGTCCTTCTCTCGGCGGCGGACCCGGTTGACGACCACTCGCCGTTCTCGGTCGTCGATCAGATAGATGACCCGCCATCGACCCACACGAACTCGGTAGACCTGCCCCCAGAGCTTGACGACGCCGTCTGGACGAGGATTGCCTGCCAGGCGGCCTATCCGCTCCTGGAGCCGACTCCAATCGGTTTTTCCGACACGGGCGAGGTCTCGCTGGGCCTTTCGGTCGAGCTCCAGTCGGTACTCATCTCCAGGCTGCAAGGCGGTCTGCCTGGAACTGGGTGAACGAAACCGTTTCCCTGAGCCCGTGTTCCCGGTACTCCCGCATGACCCGCCGAGCCGTCCGGAGGTCTTCCAGAAGATCTTCGGCTTCCCCGCTGGTGAGTGGAATGTCCTCGACTTCCTCGACCGTTTCGGGCGGCGAAAGCGCGGCGGTGAACGGCGCTGGCGCCTGTCCAGGGCAGGCGGCCTTCAGGCCACGACGATGGCGCTGGGCAGGCGCGTTCGCGGCAACCGATGGAGTTTCGATCCGGTCCACGAAGATCCCGAGCTCGGGGTCCGAGGTCCCCACTCGGAGGTCGAGATCGCCTGACGGCCCGCCGCGCCGTGCCCGTTTCCGGGCCGCCTGCCATTCCGCCCTGCACCTTGGGGCGTCCGTCTCGTAGTAGTCCTCGGCTTCCCGGCGGAACTCCTCGACCGTCGCGGCGTCGGTCGCGATGTCGATGAGCACGCAACGCAGAGACTCGACCATGCACTGGTAGGCCTCGTTCAAGGTGCGGCCGAACCCGAGCAGGCTTCCCGGATTCACGCCAGTCAGCACGAACTCGCCGTCGGTTTCGTCCCAGGTGGCGAGAACGCGGCCGCGAACGAGCACCGAGACGACGTAGCCGTTCCCGAAGATCGGCCCGCCGCTCTCGAAGAACAGGGGGTACTCGGTCATGTCGTGCTCCTGAAAGGGGCTGTCCCGCCGATTCCGGCCCCAGCCGGGGATGCGGCCATGGACGGTTGGTGAGTCTACGCCAGGTCGTGGCGCAAGCGTCGCAATGTCGACACCTTGCCGGCTTGCGACGCGCGGGCGACGTACGTTACGCCTCGGCCAGTTTGACCCACTCGAAATCGCCGGGCTTGTGGTTGATCCGGATCCGCGGCTCGGCGATCCAGGAGGCGTAGCGGCCGGGCCGGAACTCGGGCTTCATCAGGGACTCGATGAACGCGCGGTCGCTGTCGTCGGGCAGCCATTCGTGTCGGCGCCGGGTCCATTCGTCTTCCGGGACGATCCCGCCTGCCGGCGTGGCATGCAGGTCCCGGTAGACGCCGATCTGCCGGTGGAAGGCGACATGGGGCAGGGTGATCTCGAAGTCGACTCCGGCCTGGCGGATCGTCCTGTTCCAGCGGCCGACGCCGAGGCTGCAGTCGCCGGTGAAGTCGTCGCGCAGGCGCGCGTTCAGCGCGTTCAGGGCCGGGTGCTGGACGATCTGCCAGCCACCGTTCGATCCGTCGGCGCCGTTCGCCGGCTCCGGAATCCCGTAGGTGGCGTCGTGCAGCCGGTGGTCGTCCTCCAGGCGGTGCTCGCGAAAGCGTCCCTTGAGCCCGGCGTTGAAGAAGTTGGCCGAGTTCGTGGACAGTTCGGAGCCGAACAGGTCGAGGGTCAGGGAGTAGTGGAGGTTCACCTTCTTCTGGATCGTCGGCAGGTCGATCACGCCGAGCGCCCGCACCGCCTCGACGTCGCTCGGATCGTCGATTCCGGCCGCCGCCATCGCCTCGCACGTCCGCTGGACGATGCGGGTCACGCCGGT
>JAJDZH010000365.1 GCA_022824725.1 Thermoanaerobaculia bacterium
CTGCGACGTCAGCTCGATCTGCTTGTAGCCGCCTGCCCGCCGGAAGTGGAGGATCAGGTAGAGGAAGCCGAGCGCCATGAACACCGGTATCGCCGCGGTGATCCGGAGCGCGGTCTGGCCGCCGTGGAACGACGCATCGCGCACCGCCTGTTCGTCCGGAGGCAGTTCGATGCTGAAGTCCTTCGCCTTCTCCATGACCGGGCCGGCCTTGGAGCCGTCGAGGCCCTGGACCGGGGCGAAGAACAGGAAGCTGTTCGTGCCCTGGGCCTTGTATTCCTCGTAGACGGCGGGGGCGTTGGCCTGCAGGTCCTGCGAGGCGTGGCGGTCCTGCAGGTAGCCGATGCCCGGGCCGCCGAGGAGGCCCGCCGAGAGCATGCCGACGCCGCCGACGGCGCCCAGGGTGAGCGCGCCGCCCTTGGGGAAGCGCTCGGAGACGACGGCCAGCATGGTCGGCCAGAAGAAGGCCTTGCCGGCGCCGTAGATCGTGGCGGCGATCATCACGGTGACCGCGCCGGCCAGAGAGCCGAGCGAGTAGAGGCCGATGGCGGCGACGCATGCGCTGACGAACAGCAGCCCGAGGGGATTGATCCGGTGGACGATCGGGCCGGCGAAGAAGCGCAGCACGAACATCAGGATCGAGGTGTAGAGGAGGATGAACAGCCCCTTGCCGCCGAGCACCGTGTCCATGATGTTGACGATCCAACTGTCCGTTCCGAGCTCGACGTAGCCGATGCAGACGTGGAGCACGAGCAGGAAGAGCAGCATGGGCGCGGCGAACTCCTTGACCATGTCCATGAACTTGACGCCCGCGGCAGCCGCCTCGGACCTGGGGAACTTCTCCTTGACCATCATCAGGACGTAGATGAGGGTCGGAACGAGATAGAGCGCGAGAACGATCTCCCAGCGCACGCGGCCGATCAGGCCGATGCCCAGGAGAGAGCCGGCAATCAGGCCGGCGGGCCAGCCGGCGTGCAGGATGTTCAGGTAATGGGTCTTCTCCTTGGGGTACAGGGTCGCGACCAGCGGGTTGATCACCGCTTCGCAGATGCCGTTCGCGACCGCGAAGATGAAGACGCCCCAGAACAGGCAGAAGTAGGCCCCGGCACGGGCGAACTCCGGATCGGTGTCGATCGATCCGTTGTAGATGACGGTGGCCGCAACGGCCACGACGACGGACAGGACGTGCAGAACGCCGGCGCCCATCAGGAACGGCTTGTAGCCGTAGCGGTCGAGGAAGGCGCTGGCCACGAGAATGACGAGTCCGAAGCCGACGAAGCCGCCGCCGGTGATCTGTCCGAGTTCCGTCTGCGTGAAGCCGAACGCCGTGCCCCACTCCAGGAGGAGGCCGCCGCGAACGGCGGTTCCCAGTCCGGCAACCAGGATGGTGAGGAAGCTCGCGATCAGTAGCTTGGTCTTGTTCATTGGCCCTCCTGAAGCCGGGGTTGTGGAGTCGGGTCCTACGTTCGGAGCGTGAAGCCGGGCAGGCGGACGATCTCGCCGCCGTTCAGAGCGGATTCGTGGGCGCAGATGCCGACGCAGGTCCAGTTGGCGCTGGTGACCGCGTTCGGCCAGGGGTCACGGTCCTCGCGGAGCGCGCTCAGGAACTCGTGGACGAGGTGGGGGTGGGATCCGCCGTGGCCGCCGCCCTGGATGAAGGAGAGGTGCTCCGCGTCGTGGATTTCCTGCGGCAGGGTGAAGTGCCGGATCGGTTCAGGCAGGAGATGCGCGTAGTCCGGCACCTCGATCTTCTCGGGGATCTCGTGCTCGGGCTTCTTCGCCGTGTGCAGCACGTGCGGCTCGTTCTCGATCAGGGTCCACTCGAAGCTCTTCTTCGTGCCGTAGACGTCGAAGCTCTCGCGGTACTGCCGGGCGACGTCGTAGAGGAAGCGCCAGATGTGGGCTACGAGGTCGCGGTCCTTGACCTTGATGTGGCAGGTCTCGACGGCGAAGCGGTTTCCCGACTTCTCCGCGATGTCGTCGCGGACGACGCCGGAGCCGAAGCAGCTCACGTACTCGGCCAGTCCGTCGACGAGTCCGAGGCAGGGGCTGACGACGTGGGTCGCGTAGTGCATCGGGATCATCCGTTCCCAGTAGGACGGCCAGCCGTCCATGTCCTGCGGATGGGACGCCGCCAGGTGCTGGATGTCGCCGAGTTCGCCCTTGTCGTACAGCTCCTTGATGAACAGGAACTCGCGACTGTAGACGACGGTCTCGGCCATCATGTACCTGAGCCCGGTCTCCTCGACCTTCTCGACGATCTTCCGGCAGTCGTCGACGGTCGTCGCCATCGGCACGGTGCACATGACGTGCTTGCCGGCGTCGAGCGCGGCGAGCGACATCCAGGCGTGGTCCGGGATCGGCGTGTTGATGTGGACGTAGTCGACGTCCGGGTCGGCCAGCACGTCGTCGTAGTCCGTGTAGCGCCGCTCGATCCCGAACCGGTCGCCGATCTTGTTCAGTTCCGCTTCGTCGCGGCGGCAGATCGCGTGGACGTTGGCGCCGGCGTAGGCCTGGTAGATGGGGATGAACTCGGCGCCGAAGCCGAGGCCGATCATCGCGACGTTCGTCATCCGCCTTGATCCCTATGGGCCCTGCGAGCCCGCCTCTTCGGCGGTCATGAGATACGCGACGAGGTCGGCCACCTCGTCGTCCCCGTACCCATCGAGCAGCCCCTCCGGCATCATCGAGAGCGGGAAGTAATCGAACGACTGGATGTCCGACTGCGGAATGACGACCTCGTCCTGGCCGACGACCCGGAGCGTCATGGAGCGGGGACTCTTCGTGGCCACGGTGCCCGAGTATGTCCGGCCGTCCCGTGTGGTCACCATCAGGGTCTGGTAGGCGTCCTGCATATCGCCGCTCGGGTCGATGATGTTCGTCAGCAGGTAGTCCAGCTCCGTGCGGTTCGAACCGGTGAGGTCCGGGCCGATGAGGCCGCCGTCGCCGAACATCTGGTGGCAGACGCCGCAGAGCTCGCTGAACATCTGCTCGCCGTGGGCGGTGTCCGCCGCAGCGATCGTGTCGTCGCTCAGGATCGTCGTGTACTTCGCGATTGCCGCGGTCTTCTCGCTCGAGACCCGCGTGATCGGCCCCCAGACCTCGAGGAAGCCGCTGCCCACGACCCGGTGGAGCTGGCGGGCGACGTACGCCGGCACATCGCGCCGCGGGACGCTTCCTTCCTTGATCGCACCCATCAGCACCCGCCCGTAGATGGGGCGGGACGCGAGGGTCTGGACGGCGGCGAGTTTCTCTTCCGCGTTGAAGGAGTCATAGAGCCCGAGCAGCATGAACCCGGTCTGCCAGCGGCCGTCGAACGCGGCGTAGGCGCGGAGCGCGGCGATCCGCAACTCGGGTTCGTCCAGCAGAGCCGGAAGCCGCTCGAAGAGGGCCTGGTGCTGCTGTTCGGCGAGGCCGCGGATGGCCCGCCGCCGAGCTTCGACCGTTGTGTTCTCGTCGTCGAGGTCGGCAAGGAACTGACGCGCGACCTCGACGCCGCCGAACTGCTGTTCGACCTCGAGGGCGAGGTCGGCGACGTTGCGGTCGCGCTTCAGCCGGGCGTAGACCCGATCCCAGTTCTCCGGAGGCTCGGCGAAGACGTGCCCTTCGAGTCCGGCGCGCATTCCCCGGAGCAGTGCGGGACGGGCCTCCGACCGGTCGTCGAGCGAGGTGACGAGGAACTCGAGCTCGTCCGCGTCGACCGCGCGGCGCGCGATGTTCTCCGTGAGCATCGGGATTTGGGAGGTCCTGGCCAGTCGGAGCGCCCGCATCGGATCCTCGGGAACCAGGGGCTCGATACCGAACCAGATCATCTTCGGGATGTTGTGGTCGTCCGCGTCGTCGCCCTTCAACACCAGGTGCTCGGCGATCGACCAGCGGACGTCGTGCTCGACGCGCTGGAGGGCCGCCGCCAGGTAGAGGCGGACGACGGGCGAGGCGTCCCTGTCCGCCAGTTCGATGAACTTCTCCGTTGCGGCAGCCGGCGCGTCGTGGTCTTCGGTCAGGAGCTGGATCGCCCAGGCGCGGACATGCTGATCCTCGTCGTCCAGAGCGGTCATCAGCTCGTCCGACGTGAAGCCGCCGGTGACGTGGAGCGCCCACATGGCCCGCAGGCGGATGTCGCCGTCCGGGTTCGACGCGAAGATCTCGCGCAGCGCGTCGTGGACCGGGGTGTCGACTTCGCCCTTGGCCGCACGGCCCTGCAGGACGACCCGGGCCCGGCGCGCGTGCCAGGCGCTCTTCGAGAGCTGCAGCTCGACGAGTCGCTCGTTCGACATCGTCTTGACGTCGTCGTAGCGGCCCTCCCAGTTGTCCGCCAGGGACTGCTCGGGCGTGATGCGGAAGATGCGCCCGGTCTCCTTGTGCTGGACATCGTTGCCGCAGATGTCCGCGTCGTGCCAGTCGAGGACGTAGACGTCGCCGCCCGGTCCGATCTCCATGCTGAAGCCGACCCACTGCTTGTTGTTGGCGAGCAGGAAGTCCTCGCCGTGGTGGGCGACGAAGCTGGATCCCTTCGGTTCGAGTTCGTCGGTGAGCACCGCGTGCTCGTGGATGTTCGCCATGAACAGCCGGCCGTGCTGCTCCTCGGGGAACGCGTCCGACAGGTAGACGCGGGCGCCGCCGTGCGCGGAGCGGTGCCGGTGATTGACGATCGTGCGGATGTCGCCGTAGACGTACGGGTTGAAGTGCGAGCCGCCCTGCCGATGGTAGATGCCGCCGGGGACGACGTGGAACAGGTGGGGGATCACGCAGGCGGTGATGAAGATCTGTCCCTTCGCGTCGTAGTCGATGCCCCAGGGGTTGCTGAAGCCGTGGGCCACGACCTCGAAACGGTCCTTCGTCGGGTGGTAGCGCCAGACGCCGCCGTTGATGTCGACCCCATCCGCTTCGAGCAGGTCCGCGGGGAAGGGATCGTTGTGGCCGTAGATCGTCTCTTCGGGGCCGGGCTTGCGGATCACGGAGGGCGTCGCGAAGCCTTCGAGGCCGTAGAGCCAGCCGTCGGGTCCCCAGTGGAAGCTGTTGATCGTCTCGTGACGGTCGCGGATGCCCCAGCCGGTCAGCAGGATCTCGGCGTCGTCCATGTCGGCCACGTCGTCGCCGTCGCGGTCGGGGAGGTAGAGGAGGTGGGGCGGCGCGCCGACGAAGACGCCGTCGAAGCCGACCGCCAGCGCCGCCGGGAAGGGGATGCCCTCGGCGAAGACCTTCTTGCTGTCGGCGGTACCGTCGCGGTCCGTGTCCTCCAGGATCAGGATCTTGCTGTCG
>JAJDZH010000163.1 GCA_022824725.1 Thermoanaerobaculia bacterium
GCGCCGGCGCGCCGTCACGAGCGGCGCCGACAATGGAAGTGATGGAGGAACCAGATGACGCAGACGTTTGAGCCCGCGGGCATCGAGGAACTGCTGCGGAAGGGCCGGCGCTCAGGCCAGGTCACCGCGGAAGACGTGCTCGCCGCCATCCCCGAGGCCGAGACGAGCCGTGACCGGCTCTCCTCGATCGTCGCGCAGCTCTCCGAGAACGGCATCACCGTGCGCATCGACTCCGACTCGGGTCGCGGCGCCAGCGCCGCCGTCGAGGAGGCGCGACGCATCGTCGACGAGGCGGTCGGCATCGACGACCCGGTGCGGATGTACCTGCGCGAGATGAGCACCGTGCCGTTGCTTGACCGGGACGGCGAAGTCGAGATCGCTCGGGCGCTCGAGGACGGAGAGTGGCTGATCTTCCAGGCCATGGCCGGCAATCCGGATCTGATGACCCGTCTCCTGGCGCTGACCGAACTCGCGGACCGCAAGAACGCGAAGCCGTTGTCCCAGTTGGTCGAGATCGATCACCCGCTCTCGCTGCTCGACGAGAACGGCCTCAAGCGGATCGCGAAGCGCGTCGGCGTGTTCGAGAAGATGAAGGAGTTGGAAACCCAGCTCGAGCGCACGCGGCGCCGCCAGAAGAGGTACAGCCCTCGCGGCGACCGCTTCCAGGAGATCGAGCGGGAGATCGACCGGCTCGAGGAGAAGGTGTCCTCGCTGATCGTGGAACTGGCCTTCACCGGACCGGACCGCAACCGGGTGGTCGACCTGGTCAAGCTGATCGACAACCGCTTCCGGCGCAGCGAGCGCGATATCAGCCGCGCCCAGGTGGCGCTCGAGCGGGAGAGCAACGAGGAACTCAAGGCGCTGCACCGGCGGCGCATCCAGAAGTACCGCGAAGCGGTGCGGGCGCTCGAGGCTCGCTACTCGATCACTCAGGGCGAACTGCGCGCACTGGTCGCGAAGGTCAAGCGGGGCGAGGCGTTGAGTGAGCGCGCCAAGGAGCAGCTCATCATGTCGAACCTGCGCCTGGTCGTGTCGATCGCGAAGAAGTACACGAACCGCGGTCTCCAGTTCCTGGATCTGATCCAGGAAGGCAACATCGGCTTGATGAAGGCGGTGGAGAAGTTCGAGTACCGTCGCGGCTACAAGTTCTCGACCTACGCGACCTGGTGGATCCGCCAGGCCGTCGCGCGGGCGATCGCCGATCAGTCGCGGACGATCCGCATTCCGGTCCACATGATCGAGAACATCAACAAGCTGACCCGTACGTCCAGATCTCTCGTGCAGGAACTGGGCCGCGAACCGACCGCCGAGGAGATCGGTGAGCACATGGACCTTCCCGCCTCCAAGGTGCGCAAGATCATGAAGATCGCGCAGGCGCCGGTGTCGCTCGAGACGCCGGTCGGCGAGGAAGAGGACTCCCATCTCGGCGACTTCATCGAGGACAAGAACTCGCCGTCGCCGGTGGACGAAGTCATCTCCGCCAACCTGCGGGAACAGACCGGCAATGTGCTCCGTTCCCTCTCGCCCCGCGAGGAACTCGTGCTGCGGATGCGATTCGGCGTCGGCGAGGGCTCCGAGCACACCCTCGAGGAGGTCGGCAAGTCGTTCAACGTGACCCGGGAACGCATCCGGCAGATCGAGTCGAAAGCGCTGCGCAAGCTCCGGCATCCGGACTGGGCCCAGAAGCTCCGTCCGTTCCTGGACGACGGCGCCTAGTTCCGTTCGACCGGCTCGACACGGACTGAACCGTGCGGGTACGCACCGGCACCAGCGGGTTCTCCTATCCGGCGTGGACGGGACCCTTCTACCCGTCCGGCACGAAGCGGCCGGACATGCTCACCTTCTATGCTTCCCGACTCGGCGCCGTGGAGATCAACAACACGTTCTACCGCATGCCGAAGCCGGACCTGCTCGAGCGCTGGCGCGATGCGGTGCCCGGGAGCTTCCGCTTCGCGCTGAAGGCGTCGCGCCGGATCACGCATCACCAGCGCCTGCGGGACGCCGCCGACTCGGTCGACTACCTCTTTCGTACCGCCGACGCGCTTGGAGAGCGCCTCGGCCCCTTTCTGTTTCAGTTGCCGCCCTATCTCAGGCGCGATGTGGATCGGCTGTCGGACTTCCTGGAGGTCCTGCCGGACGGAATGCGCGCTGCCTTTGAGTTCCGCCACGCCAGTTGGTTCGAGGACGAGGTCTTCGCATTGCTCGATGGCGCCGGCGCCGCGCTGTGCATCGCGGACGCCGGTGGCGACCACGACGCCCCGCTCGTATCCACCGCCGACTTCGGCTATCTACGGCTCCGCCGCGAGGACTACGACGAGGCCGCGCTTCGTTCCTGGGCCGACCGGATTCGTCTGCAACCCTGGCGTGAGACCTACGTCTTCTTCAAGCACGAAGACGAAGGGGCGGGGCCGCGCATGGCGGCGCGGTTCGAGGCCCTGCTCACGGAATCCTGACCACTCTGCGCGCGAACCCGAGCCATGAACATCGACATCTCCTATCGGCGCATCCTCGCGCTGGCCGGGCCGGTCGTCATCACGCAGATGACCCACACGGCGATGGGCCTGATCGACGCGATGATGGTCGGTCGGCTGGGCGTCGTCGCCCTGGCCGGGGTCGGCCTGGGCGCGATCATCTCCTGGTGGTTGCTGGGTTTCTTCGTCGGCCTGTTGCAGGGCGTGAACACGTTCGTCGCCCAGTTCTTCGGCGCCGGCAAGAAGGACCGGGTCGGCGTCGCCTTCTGGCAGGGTCTCTACCTGGCCGCCGGCGCGGGCGTCGCCGTTCTGCTCGCGGCGCCGCTGTCCGGCTGGGCGTTCCGCGTGATGGGCGCGTCGGCGGAAGTCCAGGCGATCGCCACGGACTACACCGAGGTGCGGCTGGGGGCCGCGCTCGGGCTGATGATCTTCCTCGTCGCGGAGAACTACTACCGCGGACTCGGACGCACCGAAGTTCCCATGTTCGCGGGACTGATTCAACTGGCACTGAACTGCGGGCTGAACTACCTGCTCATCTTTGGCGTCTGGGGCTTCCCGGAGCTCGGCGCCGCGGGCACCGCGGTCGGCACGGTGATCGCCCAGTTTCTCGTCGCGATCGGGCTGCTGGCCGGCGTGCTCGCGACGAAGATCGGCCGCGACTACGGCGCGACCCGCCCCCGGCCGCCGGAAGGGGCCCTGCTCGGCCAGATGCTCCGCGTCAGTCTGCCGATCGGCGTCCAGGTGTTCATGGAGATGGGCGGAATCAGCGTCTTCACGGCCCTCGTGGCGAACCTCGGCGACGCGGAGATGGCGGCGACGAACGCGGTGATTCACGCCTGGTCCGTCTCCTTCATGCTCGCCGTCGCGCTGGCCGTCGGTTGCACGACGCTGGTCGGCCAGTGCCTGGGCGCCAGACAGCTCGACGACGTGCGACTCGTCGTCCGGCGCGTGATGTGGCTGGGCTACGGGGCGATGGCGATCATGGCCGTCATCTACGTCGGCTTCCCCGGGTGGCTGATGCAGTTGTTCGCGCGTGAGGCGGGCGATCTCGCCGCGCTGTTGCCGTACGCGCGGCCGCTGTTCCTCATCTGCACCCTTTGTCTGGTCTTCGAGTTGCCGTTCAACATCTACTCCGGCGCGTTGCGGGGCGCCGGCGACACGACCTACCCGATGGTCGTGAACGTCGGCGTGGCCTGGCTCGTCTTCGTGCCGCTCGTCTTCTTCGCCACGCGGAACTGGGGCCTCATCGGCGCCTGGAGCTGCTTCATCGTCCATGTGGCGCTGCTCGCCGCCCTGCTCGCCGTCCGGGTGCGCGGGCGGACCTGGATCGAACGAGGCGCCTCGCTGCTCGATGCGGAGCGGGAGGCGGGCGGCGCAACGGCGAAGGTGTCCGAGATGGACGACCTCCGCTCCTCGCCGGCTCTCTGAGACGATCCGGCGGTCGGGCGGCGGCGGAGACCGCGTCTCCATGGGCCCGCGTCTACGGCGGGCGGCAGCCGTCCGGGAAGGCGGTCGCGTCGGTGATCGCCGAGGCCGGCATACCCGGTTCGTTCCGGTACTCCCTCTCGACGCCGGTCGCGGTGTCGGTCACGCGAATGACGTAGCCGAGGTCCGTCGTCGAGGCGCCGTACACCCAGACGTGATCGTTCAGGGCGCAGCCGTCCAGCACCTTGACCAGGATCTCCCAGTTGTCCGGGTCGAAGAACCAGAACAGGCCCGCGTCCCGCGTCGCGGGGCTGGCCACCGTTGCGTCTCCGGTCGCGCCGTTCCCGGCCAGCCAGGTGACTCGTACCTCGTAGCGGCCGTCGTGGAGACAGACGGTCTTCCCGTCCGCCGCACAATCGACGTCTTCACCGCTTCCCGGGTCGTCGGCCGCCTGGACGACCAGGAAGATCGCGCTGATCGCGCCCCAGTTGCCGTCGGCATCCTTCGCTCGAACGAAGACGGTATGCCTGCCGGCCTCCAGGCCGGAGGTGTCGATGGTCGCGGTCGCCGACTCCGAACTGCTGTCGAAGGAGCCGTCGGTTGCGGAGATGCCGCTTGCAACCGCTCTCGTCTTCCAGGGAGGAATGCCGATGGTGTACTCGCCCGCGGCGATGGCCTGGCTTGATTCCGCGCCGTTGCTGTTCTGGTACCGGGTGTCGTCGAAGGTCGCGGAGAGGCGGACGGACGATCCCGCCGCGACGCCGGTCGTTGACGCGCGGCCGCTCAGACTCAGCTCTCGAACGTCGGGGCCTGCCGGAGTCAGATACGGCGTTCGCGCCACCTTGAAGGCGTAGAGCAGCGACTCGAGGTTGCCATCGAGGATCGAGCGTTCGAAGTCGTCGCAGCCCTGAAAGAAGGTCGTTCCCAGTTCGTAGAGAATGGAAGCGACTCCCAGTTCGCCGTAGGAGTGATCGAGGGTCGTACCGGTTGCGGGATAGAACCCGATTCCCTGAATCGGAAGGTACTCGTTGAAGAACGCGAGCTTGCGGCCAAGCGTCTGCAGTGCGGTCGCGTTTGGCGCGCCTTCGTACCTGTGTAGCCAAGGCCACAGAACGAGGCGGCCGTGGCTGTGGATGTCGAGATAGAGGCCGCTCGTTCCGGGCTGCGCCGGGCCGCTTTCCGCCGGTCGCTGTGCGCCGGGGAAGAGCCTCCGCATGTAGTTCGCGACGGCTCTCGTCTCGGGTTCCGAAGCGGGGCCGGGCCCGCGGAAGGTCTGCGAACAGTCGTTGTCGCTCGATCCGCCGGGGTGGTGCCACGAGAAGGCGAAGTTGCGGTTCAGGTCGACGCCCGGGTAGTCGGCGGGGCAGTGGTGCGTGTTGTGGTTCTTCCTCCAGAGCAACCCCTCCTCGGCGCGCTTCCGCCCGTCCGGATTCGCCTGCAGCAGGAGGTGGACTTCCTGATGGTCCAGCAGCCACCGCGCGTCCGCATCGGTTTCGTAGGAGTCGACCAGGTACTCGGCGAAGCGCAGGGCGAGTTCAGCCGTCGCGTACTCGCGGGCATGAAGTGCGGCCGTGATCAGGAGCGCGGGTTTCTCGCCGGACGTGCCGGAGTTCGTCAGACGCAACACCATGAGGCGGTAGCCCTCCGACGCGTCGCGTGTCCTTCTCCAGGACCTGCCGACGGGATACCAGGTCGCAAGGGTCGGGTGCCGGGAAACGATCGCCCGGGCGCTTGCGTAGGTTTCCTCGACGGTGCGATAGCAGGGGAAGCCCGCGATCGTTCCCCGGGGCAGCACCACCGGCCGTTCGGAACGGCGCGTCACCTCGAGGTAGTCGTCGGCTTCGACCACCCGAAGGCCTGCCTGCCGGGCCGCCTCGATGTCTTCGTCGGCGGCTCGCAGGACGATGTAGCCCTTCTCGTACTCGGACTCCAGAGCTTCGAGCGACATGACGGCTCTGGCGGCGACCAGCGGATCGTCGAAGTAGGCGCGTACCACCCGGGCGCCGCCGGGGCGCTCGAGTTCCTGCGCCGGGAGCGCCGTGGCGGTCGCCAGAACGGTCGACAGGACGAGAATGCGGCTCACCTGAACCGCGATTCGATCACAGAGCGCCGGCCCCGACGATTCGTGGATCCCGGGGTCGATCGGGACTCGGCTTGTGGCTATGATCACCGCCGGGCCGACCGTGGCCCTCGCCCACGCACTTCCATCCAGCGACCCAGAGAGGACTGAATCCGAGATGGCCATCTCCGCCGCGCTGAAGCGGCGATCATTCGGTGAAACCCAGCGCCAGGACGCCTGGTGGCTGCAGCCGGGCGCCGTTGTCGTGGGCCTGGGGCTCGCGAGCGTCTACGCGACCTGGGCGGCGCTTCAGGCCGATCACTACGTATTCGGCGGTTACCTGTCGCCGCTGTACTCGCCCGAGGTCTTCGGCCTCTCGCATCATGCCTGGTTCGAGGGGTTCCCGGCCTGGTGGCCGAGCTTCGTTCCCCAGTCGCCGGCGTTGTTCATCCTGATCCTGCCGCTGGGGTTCCGCGCCACCTGCTACTACTACCGTGGCGCGTACTACAAGGCGTTCTGGGCCGATCCGCCGGCCTGCGCGGTCGGCGAGCCACGGAACGCGTACCGGGGCGAGAACTCCTTTCCGCTGATCGTCCAGAACATCCACCGCTACTTCCTGTTCGCGATGATGGCGTGGATCTTCGTCTTCTTCCCGATCGACGTGTACCGGG
>JAJDZH010000413.1 GCA_022824725.1 Thermoanaerobaculia bacterium
GCCGCGACGTTCCGGACCGGCACGCCATGCCGTTCGCAAAGCCCCTCGATCGTCCGGCGGCGGTCGCCGGCGGACCGCGAGACGAGGACCTCGGCGACTCGATGCGGCTGGCTTCGCAGGATCTCCCGCACCGGCTGGTACCCCAGCCGCCATCGTCCCTCCTCGCGACCTTCAGGCACGCCCGACCGTCCGCTCACACGGCAGCTCGCGGGCGCTCGATCAGCACGGACGCATGGGCCGCCATGCCCTCGTCCCGGCCCAGCGGGCCGAGACCCTCGTGGGTCGTCGCCTTGAAGTTCATCCGCTCGGGCTCGATGCGAAGCAGTCCCGCGACATGCGCTTCGATCGCCGAACGGTACGGCGCCATCGAAGGCCGCTCGGCGATGAGCGTCACGTCACAGTTCCGGACCGCGAAACCCCGCTCCTGGGCCATCGCGACGATCCGGCCCAACAGCTCCGAGCTGTCCGCGCCGCGCCAGGTCTCGTCCGACGGCGGGAAGTGGACACCGAGGTCGCCCAGGCCGGCGGCGCCGAGCAGGGCGTCGCCGATCGCGTGGAGCACGACATCGGCATCGCTGTGGCCATCGAGGCCCGCCTCGTGCGGAATGCGCTGCCCGCCCAGGATCAACGGGCGGCCAGCCTTCAGCGGGTGGACGTCATAGCCATGACCGACTGCCGCCTCGAACTCGTTCGAGACCCCGTGCTCCCTGCGAAGCAGGGCCTCGATCGCGGGCAGGTCCGAGGCGCTCGTGAGCTTCGGATTCGGCTGCGACGCGGCGACCGCGGCCACCGAACCGGGCACGAACAGACTGCTCTCGTCGCTGACCTCCAGGTTCTCCCGATCCGCGCGGTCCAGCGCTTCACCAAGCTCACCGGCCCGAAAGACCTGCGGCGTTTCGGCCCGGAACAGGCCGGAGCGGTCGACCGTCTCGTGGAGGCGGCCACCCGCGGCCGTCCTCAAGGTGTCGCTCACCGGACGACCGAGGACGGCGCCCGCGCCGTCGCTCCCGGCGGCGCTCCGCAGAACCGCCGCCAGGTCCGGCACGGCCAGACAGGGCCGGGCGCCGTCATGAACCGCCACCCAGTCCGACGGGGCGACATCCGCGGCCGCGAGTGCGGCTCGCACGGAGTCCTGCCGGCGTCGTCCGCCCTCGACCGCGGAGAGGTCGACGTCACGCGAAACCCGAACCTCGCGCAACAGCATCTCCCGCGCCTCCCCGGCGCGACCCGGCGGAGCCGCGACGACGACGCGGTCGACCTCGGGCACGGACAGAAGCCGCTCGACGGTCCACGCGAGCAGGGGTCTGCCCAGGACGGACACGAACTGCTTGGGCTGCTCGCCGCCGAACCGGCGGCCGCCGCCCGCGGCCGGGACGAGGGCGCAGCAGGTCACGATTCGGTCACGGAAAGTCGAGGCCAGCCTTCCAGCCGGCGAGGGCGCCGGCGCACCCAGTGGGAAACGGCGCTCACGGGGCAGGCCAGCTCACTCGCCGAGAGCACTTCCAGCCTAGACCTCGAGGATGTCCTGCTCCTTGTTCGCGAGCGCCTGGTTCACCTGAGCGATGTAGTGATCGTGGAGCTTCTGCATCTCGCTTTCACCCCGGTGCTCGTCGTCCTGGGAGATCTCCTTCGCCTTCTCCATCTGCTTGAGGCGTTCGTTGCCCTCCCGCCGGACGCCGCGAACCGTGTTGCGGAAGCGCTCGGCGATCTCGTGGGCGCGCTTCACCATCTCGCGGCGACGCTCCTCCGTGAGCGGAGGCACGGGGATGCGGACGATCCTGCCGTCGTTGGACGGGTTCAGCCCCAGGTCCGCGATCAGGATCGCGCGCTCGATCGCGGCGATCTGGGTGGGGTCGAACGGCTGGGCGACCAGCAGCGTGGCGTCGGCAACCGACAGACTGGCGAGCTGGTTCAGCGGCGTCGGCGTACCGTAGTACTCCACCGTCACGCCGTCGAGCATCGCGGTGGAGGCGCGGCCGGTACGCAGCGTCTTGAGCTCGGCGTGAAGATGGTCGACGCCATCCTTCATCTTGAGCTCCATCTCCAAGAACAGCTCCTGCATCCGCTCAGCCTCCCCGGACGGGATTGTAGCCACAAAGGTCGCCGCTCGGCGGCGCGTATACCTGGCCGCCTGCGGCGGCGGCGGGTCAGGTGACGAGCGAACCGACCTTCTCGCCGAGAACGACCCGGCGGATGTTCCCGGAGACCCCCAGATCGAACACGGCGATCGGCAGGTCGTTCTCCCGGCAAAGGCTGATCGCAGCGGCGTCCATGATGCCGAGGTTGCGTTCCAGGACCTCCTGGTAGGTCACCTCCGGCAGACGCTCCGCTCCGGCATCGCGACGGGGATCGGCGCTGTAGACGCCGTCGACCTGGGTCGCCTTGAGCAGGATCTCCGCCTGGATCTCGTTCGCGCGCAGTGCTGCCGCCGTGTCGGTCGTCAGATACGGATTACCGGTGCCGGCGCCGAAGATGACCACCCGACCCTTCTCCAGGTGCCGGATCGCGCGGCGGCGAATGAACGGCTCGGCCACGCTGCGCATCTCGAGCGCCGTCTGCACCCGGGTCGGAACGCCGGTCTTCTCCAGAGCGTCCTGCATCGCCAGGCTGTTGATCACCGTCGCCAGCATGCCCATGTAGTCGCCGGTCGCCCGCTCGACGCCTCGATGGCTCGCCGCGAGGCCGCGGATCACGTTGCCGCCCCCTACGACGATGCCTATCTCCACGCCGAGATGGAAGACATCCCGAATCTGCGCAGCGATCCCTGCGACAACGGCCTCATCGAGGCCGAACGGCTTGTCGCCCATCAGGGCTTCGCCCGACAGCTTGAGCAGGATGCGGCGGTAGGCCGGCTCGGTCATCGCCGCGCTAGGACGGATCGGCGGCCGGCGCGGGGGCGATCGCCACCGTCGAGTCGCCGCCGAGCTGGAACCTGGCGAACCGGCAGATGCGCATGTTCTCGCCCAGCTTGGCGATGGCCGCCTTGAGCACGTCCTCGACCTTCCTGTCGGTGTCCTTGACGAAGGGCTGCTCCAGCAGGCAGTTCTCTCCGAAGAACTTCGACATGCGGCCCTCGACGATGCGCTCGACGATGTGCTCGGGCTTGCCCGACTCCAGA
>JAJDZH010000042.1 GCA_022824725.1 Thermoanaerobaculia bacterium
CCTGGAGCTGGACGAGCTGGACGTCGACCTCGGCCTGGAACTGGGCGCCCTGGAGCAGTTCGACGTCCTCCAGTTCCCGGCCGTCTCCCAGGCGCGCCACGACCCGGACGAAGTCCTGGGGCGTGACTCCGGAGGTCGGGATGTCGGCCGCCACCGAGCGCACGCCGCTCGGCCCGGCCTCACCCTCGAAGTCGTCGAACGAAGCGACAAGCCGGTCCGTGCGGTAGAACTCGACCCGGTCCAGGGCCTCGGAGCGCGGCACGGAGATGCCGGCCTCGACCCGGACCGCCGGCTGGCCGCCGAGCTCGGCCGGGGCGATTCCGGCGATGCGCACCGCGAACGGAGGATCGAGGCGGTTCAGAACGATCCTGTCGGTTCCCGCGTGGGCGCCCCGGGCGCTGGTCGCCCGCACCTCGATGGTCTGCTCGCGGGGCGGGTCGGCAAGCCTGATTCGCGCCTCGAACGGCGGCGTCGTGACGCGTGCCACCTGTTCGCCGTCGAGCAGGAACTCGACGACGGCGATCTGCGGGTCGATCGTGAGGGTCTGGATCATGACCCGGCCGGCGAGCAGTTCGCGGTAGCCGCGCTCGGGCGGCAGGATGCGGATGGTGGCGGGACGGGCGCTGCGGGCGGTGTCCGCGCGTTCCGGGCGCCGGCGCGGGTTGCCGCTGTCGACCGGCGGCAGGAGGTCGGCCCTGTCGAAGCCATTCTGGTCGGGCGCCGCGGCGGTCTCGCTCGCGCGTGCCGCCGGCGCCGGCATCGGCACCGCGGGTGCGTCGCCCGAACGCTCGTAGACGGTGCGGAACGAGAGATCGGCGAAGCGTCCTCCCTGGAGGTCGGTTACGAGAACGAGCCGATCGCCCTCCAGGTAGAAGGTCTCGATCCGCTGGCGCCCCTGGGAGGCAGTCTCGACCTCGAGCGAGTCACCGAGAAGGCGGGCGCGGCTACGGCCGCCGAAGCCGTCGGCGATGTCGCGGCCGTCGAGGTAGAGGATGCGGTCCTCGCGCTTCGCGTTGCGGATCAGGAGCTGGGGATCGTCGATCCGGATCAGCAGCACGTCGAGGCGCTCCGCGAGTTCTCGCGCCATCTCGCGCATCCCCGATGGGCCGTCCTGGGCGCTGCCGGGCTGCCTGCCGCCTCGGCCGCCGCCGAAACCCCCGCGTCCACCGCCGAAACCTCCCTGGCCGCCCCGGCCCAGGCCGCCCGTGCGGCCGCTCCCGGGGTTCGCGCCGGGTGAGCGGCCCGGTCCGCCCCCGAAGGTCTGTCCGTAGGCCTCTTCCAGTTTCTCGATCGGATCCTCGCTCAGCCGTTCGTCCCGGATCCAGATCCCGGGGATGGTTGCGGTCGGGTCGGAGGGCGCGGCCGCCGCTGGCGGTTCTTCCGGCGCGCGGCTCTGAGCGGCGGCGGGGTGATCCGCCGCAGCGCAGAGCGCCAGACTCGCGAGGCCCGCGGTCAGCGTGGGCAGCCGGAACCGGCCTGAGGGCAGCCGGCGCGGTGTGTCGTGCCTTCTGGTCATGTCGAGTGCCTGACGAGTTGCGTGCAGGATACAGGCCAGCGCCGCGGGAATGGTCGCCGCTTCGCGGCGCGTCCTCTACAGAAGCCGGCGAGGGCGCCGGCGTACCCAGTGTGTGCCGCGCTGCCAAGTCCGACGGCCTGTCGCTAGGCCGCCAGCAGGCCGCGCACCCCCTGTGCCACGGCCAGCGCGCCGAGGGCCAGGATCACCGGCCCGGTGACTCGCCGGAACTGCCGGTCGTCGAACCGGTCGAGTAGCCGCGTGCCGATCCGGGCGCCCGCGACGGCAAGCAGCATCCCTCCCGCGATCAGGAAGGGCGAGAGGCGGATGCTCTCGACGTCGGGCAGTACCCTGGTGGAGATCCACGCGTAGTAACCGACCTTGATGACGTGCCCGACCGTCTGGGTGAAGGCCTTGGTGGCGACGATGGACCGCCGGTCGACGTCGGTCTCCAGGTAGAAGGCGTCCAGCAGCGGTCCGGAAGCGCCGGCCAGAAGCTGCGCTCCTGTGACCGTTGCACCGCAGACCGTGGCCGTGCCGCGCTTGCGCACGTCCAGCCCCCGCAGCATGGGCAGCGGCCGCGCCAGCCACGGGAAGGAACCGACGACGATCAGCACGAGGGCCGGGTCGGGAACGAACGCGACCGAAACGAACAGCAGCACCGCGAGCGCGGCGCCCGCCGCGTACCACGGCAGCACGGACCACATCATGCGATCCCGAAGAAACACGAACCGGGCGCCGTTGGAAGTCGCCTGAACGGCGCCGTGCAGGATCATCGCGGTGCTGACCGGCAGGACGCTGGCAAGGACGACCATGAGGATCAGCCCGCCGGCCATGCCGAGCAGGCCGGAGATCACGGCGGTGACGAGCACGGTCAGGAGGATGGCTGTGGCAATCATCTGGTTCGAACCGTTGGCATGGAGCTCGCAGTCGTGGTTTCGGACGGTTCTGAACGCTGCCGTCCCCTGGCGGTGGCACCGGCTTGTATTCTCTGACACTTCCCATGAAGACATACATCCTGCGGCGTCTGCTGGCGATGGTGCCGACGCTGTTCTTCGCCAGCCTGATCGTCTTCGTGTCGATGCGGGTGATCCCGGGCGACGTGATCGACCTGATGCTGGCGCAGAACGATGTCTCGACGAGCATGGACCGGGAAGCGCTCGAGGCGGCGATGGGTCTCGACCAGCCGATGGCGACTCAGTACGTGCGCTGGGCGGGTAACGCGCTGAGCGGCGACCTGGGCCAGTCGCTCTGGCGGAGCACGCCGGTGACGGAGCAGATCCTGGCGCGGCTGCCGGTGACCTTCGAGCTGGGCCTGCTGGCGTTGGTCGTGGCGCTGTCCGTCGCGGTGCCGATCGGCATCTACTCGGCCACCCGGCAGGACTCCGCGCTCGACTACACGGCGCGGTCGTTCTCCCTCGTCATGCTGGCCATCCCCGGCTTCTGGCTCGGCACCCTGGTCATGGTGTTCCCTTCCGTCTGGTGGCGCTGGGCGCCGGAACTCGAGTACACGCCGTTCCTCGTCGATCCGATCGCGAACCTCACGCACCTGATCGTCCCGGCGATCCTGCTCGGACTCTCGCTGTCCGCGGTCACGATGCGGATGACCCGGACGATGATGCTCGAGGTGATGCGCCAGGACTATGTGCGCACCGCCCGCGCCAAGGGACTGCGGGAGGGGGCGGTCGTCGTCCAGCACGCGCTGAAGAATGGCCTGATCCCGGTCGTCACCCTGATCGGACTGCAGGCGCCGCTTCTCATCGGCGGCGCCGTGGTGATGGAGCAGATCTTCGTCATTCCGGGCATGGGGCTGTTGCTGCTCGAGGGCGTCTACGAGCGGGACTATCCGGTGATCTCGGGCGTCTTCCTGGTCGTCGGCGTCGCGGTGCTGCTGATCAACCTGCTCGTCGACCTGAGCTACGGCTGGCTCGATCCCAAGGTTCGCTACGGATGAACGTGCCGTGACCACCGTCGCCGCAGCCGTTACTGACGCGCTGCCGGGGCGCGACCGGGCGCGCTGGTGGCGCTTCACGGTTCGCCTGTTCCGGACCAAGCCGTTGGGCGCCGCCGGCGCGGTCGTCTTCGCGATCTTCCTGCTCTCCGGGATCTTCGCCGGCGTGATCGCTCCCTACGGCATCAACGAGACGGACCTGGCGCATCGCCTCGAGCCGCCGTCCCGGCAGTTCCTGCTGGGCACCGACCACCTCGGCCGCGACCTGTTCTCGCGTGTGTTGATGGGCGCCCGCCTGTCGATGATCGTCGGTTTCTGCGCGGCCGCCCTGGCGACCGTCGTGTCGATCGTGATCGGCGTGCTCTCGGGCTACCTCGGCGGCTGGTTCGACATGCTCACGCAGCGCCTGGTCGACGCCTGGATGACCTTCCCCGACCTGGTGCTCCTGATCGTCATCGTGTCGGTCGTCGGGCCGGGGATCACCCAGATCGTGATCATCCTGGGCCTGCTCTACGGCATCGCCGGTTCGCGCATCGTTCGCGGCGCGGTGACCTCGGTGCGCGAGCACGTCTACACCCACGCCGCGCAGTCGATCGGCGCGGGGACGTTCCACATCCTGCGACGCCACATCCTGCCCAACGTGATGCCGGTCGTCATCGTGCTGTTCACCACGCGCGTCGGCGCCGTCATCCTGTCGGAGGCGGCGCTTTCGTTTCTGGGCCTCGGCGTGCCGCCGCCGGCGCCGACGTGGGGCGGGATGCTTTCCGGCGACGGCCGCACTTACCTCTACCTGGGGCCGTGGCTGGCGCTGGCGCCGGGCATCTGCCTGACCGTCGTCGTCTACGCTGCGAACGTCTTCGGTGACGCGTTGCGCGACCTGCTCGACCCACGGATGAGAGGGACCTGAACGACATGAGACCGTCTTGCGTGAACGTGAAGCCGGCGATCCTCCCCTTGGTTCTCGTCCTGCTCGTGGGCGGCTGCGGCGGCGGTCCGGACCGCCATCCGTCTGCGCCGTCCGGCGGCACGGACATGGGCGACCTCTCCTTCGAGCCGGGCCCGGCGCCGGTGGAGCCGCCCCGCTACGGAGGCGAGCTGAACGTCGGCACGGTCTACGTCACCCTGTCGGCCCTCTCCTGGGACACGACGGACTGGAACTGGAAGCAGAACCACGACACGGGAATGTTCTACGAGCAGCTCTTCGTCGCCGATCTCGACCAGGCCGCGGTCCGGGGCGGCGATCAGCGATTCGTCTCCGAGGCGTATCTCTCGGCGGAGACGATCCGCGGCGAGGTGGCCGCGAGCTGGGAATGGGAAGACCCGCTGACCCTGGTCATCGAGGTCCGGCGCGGCATGATGTTCCCGGGCAAGCCGGGCGTGATGGAGGCGCGCGAACTCGACGCCCACGATGTCGTGTTCAGCTACGAGCGCCTGCGCGACAGCCCGAAGGCGATCCCGACGTACTTCGACCACATCGATCGCGTCGTGGCGAGGGACGACCACACGGTCGTCTTCGAGTTCGGGGAGTTCAACGCCGAGTGGGACTACCGATTCGGCTACGGCTACTTCTCGGGCATCGTGCCCCGGGAACTGGCCGACGTCGACGCGAAGGACTGGCGGAACGTCACCGGCACCGGGCCGTTCACGCTGGAGCGGTTCATTCCCGGCAACTCGCAGGCCTACGCCCGCAGGCCGGATTACTGGGACCGGACGACGATCGGGGGGAAGAGCTACGAGATTCCCTTCATCGACGAGCTCACCTACCGCACGATCAAGGACGAGGCGACCTACCTGACCGCCATTCGCACGGGCAAGCTGGACATCCTGGAGTACATCCGCTGGATCGCGGTGGACCATCTGAAGAAGACGACTCCTGAACTGCGCTGGTCGCGGTGGCTGTCGACCGGCGGCACCTTCATGGTGATGCGGGTCGACCAGGAGCCCTTCGACGATGTGAGAGTGCGGCGGGCGATGAACCTGGCGGTGAACCAGCGGGAGATCGTCGAGCTGTTCTTCGGCGGCAACGCGGAGCTCTTCGCCTTCCCGCAGCATCCGACCTTCGAGGGCTACTTCGAGCCGCTGGAGGCGATGCCGCCGTCGGTTCAGGAACTGTTCGAGTACAAGCCCGAGAAGGCGCGCCGCCTGCTTGCCGAGGCGGGCTACCCCGACGGCTTCACCTTCAGGATGCAGGTCTCGGCCAACAACGCGATGCGGATGGAGCTGGCGCCGCTGCTGGCCAGCTACCTGGACCGGATCGGGGTCACGATCGAGATCGAGGTCATGGAGTACGCGGCTTACCTGTCCATGATGACCACCCGCACCCACGGTCCCGGATACCTGATGGGCAGCGGCCACGTGAACCCGACGACCACGTTGCGCAAGAACTTCGTGACCGGCCAGACCTGGAACCCGTCCATGTGGTCGGATCCCCAACTCGACCGGCGCATTCACGAGATGTTCCTGACCCGGGACGAAGCGGAGAGGCAGCGGATCGTCAAGCAGATCACGAAGGAGATACTCGACGAAGCGCCCTACCTCTGGCTCCCCGTGCCCTACATCTACACGGCGTGGTGGCCCTGGGTGAAGAACTATGCGGGCGAACTGCGAGCGGGGGCGGTGCGCCCGGGCCCGATCTACGCGCGGCTCTGGATCGACCAGGAGATGAAGCGCGAGATGGGCTTCGGGCCGTGAAGGAGCCCCTGCTTCGCATCGACGATCTGAACGTCACGTTCGGCGCCGGCTTCGGCAACCGGCCGAGGGTCAGGGCGGTGACGTCGCTGTCGCTCGAGGTCGCGCCGGGCGAGACCCTGGCGATCGTCGGCGAGAGCGGCTCGGGCAAGAGCGTCACCGCGCTCTCCATCCTCCGGCTGATCCCCGAGCCGGGACGGATCGAGAGCGGCAGGATCCTCTTCGAAGGGGAGGATCTTCTGGCGCTCGACGACGCCGGCATCCGCTCGGTTCGCGGCAACCGGATCGCGATGATCTTCCAGGAGCCGATGTCCTCGCTCAACCCGGTCCTCACGATTGGCCGCCAGGTCGCGGAGCCGTTGCGCCTGCACCGGCGGCTCAAGCGACGCGAGGCACTGGAGCGGGCGGTGGAGCACCTGAAGTCCGTGGCCATTCCCGACGCCGAAAAGAGGCTCGGGGACTACCCGCACCAGTTCTCCGGCGGCATGAGACAGCGGGTGATGATTGCGATGGCCCTGGCTTGCCACCCACGGTTGCTGATCGCCGACGAGCCGACGACCGCGC
>JAJDZH010000436.1 GCA_022824725.1 Thermoanaerobaculia bacterium
GCGCGGGCTGGGGTCAGAAAGACGAGCCGGTGATGGCCACGACGCCCAAGTCCGCTCTCCAGAAGCCGGTCGCAGGCCAGAGCGCCAACGGCGATGGCGACGACGACCGTGACGGTGACGGCGATGGCGACGGCGACGCTCCCGGTGTGGTGCTGCCGTCCACCGTTCCCGGCAAGAGCGATCTCGACGGCGTGGAGAACACGAACGTGGACGCTCTCGACGCCTCGAGCAGCAAGAGCCTTCTCGACGGCATCGACAACACGAGCCTGGGCTTCGTGCCGGGTGATGGCGACGGGGATGGTGACGGTGATGGCGACGGCGACGGTGATGGCGACGGTGATGGCGACGGCGATGGCGATGGCGATGGTGACGGCGATGGCGACGGTGATGGCGACGGTGATGGCGATGGCGATGGCGATGGTGATGGTGATGGTGACGGCGATGGCGACGGTGATGGCGACGGCGACGGTGATGGCGACGGCGACGGTGATGGCGACGGCGACGGTGATGGCGACGGCGATTGCGATGACGACGACGACGACGATTGTGACGACGATGACGATGACGATGACGATGACAACGGCAGCGACGGTGATTCCGACGTCGATCCGTCGTCTCCTCCGTGGCAGTTCGTGGCGTTTGCCCCCGCGGCGGTGGGCATCAGGAGGCTTGTTGCTGCGCCTGGAGATGTGAAGTCACGCTTCACGAGGATCGCCGGGGACATCGACGTGGCGCCGTTCCTGGCCGAGCTGGCCGCTTCGGCGGAGGGGTGGCTCGTCGACACCAGCCGGCAGCGCAAGGTCCGCTGTCAGCGGGACACGCAGAACATCTTCCTGCGCGTGGCGAAGAAGCCCCTGCCTCCGGGCGCCAGGAACGCGAACGACGTGCACGAGAGCTGCCCGGGAAGATACGCGGCGGACTTCCCCCGGACCCTGGCCTTCTGCGAGCAGGTCGCCGCCCTGCAGAAGGGTGAGTTGGGGCGGGCCACGCTCGTGGCGCTGCAGCCCGGCGGTTGGGTGCGGCCGCACGTCGACGCGGGCGAGTACTACCGAATCCGCGATCGTTTCCACCTCGTGCTGAGAAGCCCCGGCGGCAGCCCGCTGATGGCGGGGGGCGAAACCGTCGTGATGCGGGAGGGCGAGCTATGGGCCTTCGACAACAAGGCTGAGCACGATGCGAGGAATCCCACCGGCGAGCCGCGGGTGCACCTGATCTTCGACGTGCTGCCGGGCCCGGGACGCGGCTACTACGTCCTGCTGCCGACCGGCTGAGTTCGCCTCTGCCGGAGGAGCTTCTCGGCGGCGGCCAGCGCGTGCGCGGCCGAATCCACCCGCACCGCGTTGTCGTAGGCCTCGGTCCGCAGCGCCCCCATGACGCGCTTCTTCTTCGAGATGTAGAAGGTGTCGTGCGGTCCCCGAAACTGCAACTGCCGCAACGACCGCAGTCCGCGCTCGATGGTGCGTTCGTACGCCGCGGCGCGCGCTTCGTCTCCCAGCGAGCACGCCAGGGCCAGAGCGTCCGCGAGCCCCTCCAGGTACGCGCCGGTGGAAGCCGCGTGAGGTGGGCCGTACTCGGGGTGGCGCGGATCGTGGAAGCGCCCGCGGAGGTCCGGGTCCAGCCCGTCCCACTGCTGCATCGGCAGCAGCCAGTCGGACATTTCGAACACGTAGTCGGCGACTTCGCGCCTTCCCGTCTGTGCAAACAGGGAGGCTCCGGCCTGCGCATGCCACGGCACGAAGGCGGGGTTCCGGGCCTGCCGGTGCCGCTCGCCGCAGCGCTCGAGGGTCGCCACGCAACGCTCCAGGGTTGGAGCGCCGTCGATTCCCCGCCGCGCCGCCTCGGCCCAGAACAGCAACGCTTCCCCGGAGTAGAAGTTCCAGTTCTCGCCGTCACGTTCGGCCGGGAAGAAGAAGGTGCGGAATCCCAGTTCTTCGTCCGCGAGCGAGTTCACCCCCGCTGTCAGGAGCTTGAGCTCGGTGGCGAACTCGCGGCGGGCGGGACTCTCCAGGATGCAGAGGGCCGCCAGCGCGGCCGCGCCGAGCTTGGCCCCGGTAGGTTCCACGATGGCGCCTCGCCCGCCGCCGATGTTCTGGAAGTAGCGCCTCAGATTGAAATGGAGGTTGCGCCGCGCGGCCCCAGCCATTTCGGCGTCGCCCCGGAGCTTCGCGAATCGCGCCAGGGCCAGTGTCGCCAGGAAGCGGCGGATCGCGTTGTCCGACGGCGCGACCTCGCCCCGGCTGGGCCAGTACTTGTAAGGCAGCCCGCCTTCCGGCGACAGGTTGCCGAGCATCCAGCGTGCGATGCCCTCCGCGAGGTCGGCGGCGCGATCCTCCTCGTCCGACGGCAAGGGAGCGACCAGGGTCGAACCCCGGTACAGCTCCGTTGCACCGGCCCAGCCGTCGTTGGTGAGCAGGAACTGGCGTGCGGCGAACGCGCCAAGCCGGCGATGGGCCTTGAACTCGGACGCGCTCAAGTCTCTCTCCCTGCGGAACCGTTCGAAGGCTCGCCCGAAGCGGAGGTTCGAAGCGACCATCCGGGTTGGCGTCAGCCTGACCGTCTCGCCTCGATACGCGATCTCCAGGCCGATCACGCCGCGAGCACGGTTGCAGAAGACGCGGGAAACCTGATCCGGCGGAACCGATCGAGACCGTTCCGTGACGCAGACCTCGACCGTGCTTTCGCCGTCGGCCCCGATCCGGGCAGGCAAGTCGTACAGGTCGGGGTAATCGATCCACCCGGCTCGCTTCGCGATGCCGCGCTGCCGGATGCAGAACCAGATCGGGCTGGTAGCGGGTTGGCCGACGGTGCCCACTTCTCCTTGGCTCCCCTGTCGAGAACGGCCAATGCTATTCGGGGGGGACGCCGCCGGCGGTTGAGCGTCGGGCCGCGTCCTGCCGGCTGGCAGTCCCTCGCGTATAGTCCTGCCCGATGTCCCCGCTCGCCATCCTCGTCATGGTCCTGATCGGCGGCTTCGTTTGGGGCGGTTTCACGTTCTTCCTGGTGCGGGCGCTGAGGAGCGAGCGGGCGCACAGGCACGGCGACTGAACGTCTCGGCACCGCCATGCGCGTCTTCCTCGTCGGCTTCATGGCGGCCGGCAAGAGCCGGATCGGCCGGCGGATGGCCCGGGACCTGGGCTGGACGTTTCTGGACCTGGACTCGGACATCGCCGAGCGCGAGGGCCAGCCGGTCGCCGACCTGATCGTGGAGCGCGGCGAGACGTACTTCCGCGAACGCGAAACGGCGGCCCTCGAACGCTGCGCCGCGATCGACCAGGCGGTGATCGCCACCGGCGGCGGCGTGTTCACCCTGGAACGGAACCGCCGGCTGATCGCGGAACTGGGCACAAGCGTCTGGCTCGATCCGCCCTGGGAGGCCCTCAGCCGCCGCGCGCAGCAGTCTCACAAGCGCCGCCCTCTGTTCGAGTCTCCGGACCAGGCGCGGGCGCTGTACGAGAGTCGCCTGGAGTCCTACCGCCAGGCGGATGTGAGGATCAGGACCCGGGGGACGGAGCGGAAGCGTGACGTCGCGGCCGGGATCATCCGGCGGCTGGGGTTGGCGGGGGGCGAAGACCCCTAGTTGGTTCGAGCCGCGGTTGTTGCAGGCTCGCCGCTTCGCGGCTCGCGCTTGATGCCGGCCAGAAGGCCGGCGCACCGGCGGTGAAGTCAGAGCGGGCTGTTGACGATCTCGTCGACCGTTCTGCCCTCGCGGGCCATGGCGGCGACTTCCTCGAGGCGGGGGCTGGCACGCGCCTCGTTGGCGCGCTCCCAGGTCGCGATGGCGCCGTCGCGGTCGCCGAGTTGCAGCAGGAGGAGACCCCGCATCAGCGCTGACTGCTCGTGGCCGGGGTCGCTTCGGAGCGACCGGTCCAGTGAGTCGAGGGCGACCTGGGTCTGACCCATCTGGAGGCGCACGATGCCGGAGACGAAGTGCGCGTCCGGGTCTTCGGGGGCTGTCTCCAGCAGTTGCTGGGCGATCTGGAAGGCGTCGAAGGCGCGGCCGTTGGCGAGCATCAGTTGCATCAGGGCGCGCATCGCGTCGATGTCCGAGGGATCGGCGTCGATCTGCCGCTGCAGCTCCTCGGCCCGGGGCACGACCTCGGGCGGGAGCGGCCGCTGGCCGCGGAAGTCCGTCTCGCCGCCGCCCTGCGCCATCTGCTGCTCGGCCTGCGGATCGGGCCGGGCGTCGGTCTGCGCCCAGATGACCAGCGCGGCGACCAGGCCGACCACGCCGCCGCCGAGCAGGACGCCGGAGAGCAGAGGGTGCGCCTGGACGAAGGCGCGGCCGGCCGGCGCGCCGGCTTTCGTCCTGACGTCGCGTTCCGGAGCGATGCCGGCGATTGCCTCCTCGACCTCGTCGAGTTCCTTCAGCACGCGCGCCGTCGAGACCTGGAGCCGCTGGCGGTCGGCCGCTTCCAGGCCGGCCTGCTTCAGCCGGGCGACCAGATCCTCGCGGCGGTTCACGAGGTCGGCGCGCTGCAACTCGAGCGCGGCGGCGCGCGCCGCGGCCTCCCGGGGCAGGAAGGCGAAGCCGACTCCCAGGCCGGCGAGAACGGCGGCGACGATGGCGATCGTCGCGACGACAGTCAGGTCGCCGTCTCCTGCTCCACCTGCCGCAGGTACGTGTCCAGGTCCTCGTCGGCGCTTCGCCGGCGTTGCCGGAGGCGCAGGGCGACGAGCAGTCCTCCGACGAGGACGATCCCGGCGGGGGCGGCCCAGACGATCAGGTTGAGCCCGCGCGCCCGCGGCTCGAGCAGCACGAACTCGCCGTAGCGCTGCTCGAAGTAGCCGACGACCTGCTCGCGGGTATAGCCCTGAGAGAGCAGGGACCGCGCCTCCGCCCGCATCGCCTGGGCCGAGGCGGCGGCGGAATCGGCGATCGACAGGGCCTGGCACTTGGGGCAGCGGATGTCGGCCGCGACCTCGGCGACGGCGCGGTCGAGTTCCTCGCCGGAGAGGGGATGGCCGAGGGGATCGCCCAGCTCGTGGGACGTCTCGACGCCCAGCCCGGGCCGGTACTCGCCCTCGGCCGGGGGCAGCCGGACGTCCGGGGGATTCTCGGCGGGCTGGGCCGACGCCGTACCAGCGAACGGCAGCGCGGCCAGGAGGAGAAGGACGGCAGCCGCCGGGGCAGGGCGCCGCATGTCAGCCGGTCGCCGCGGCGGGCTGCGCGAGCATGCGGTTGGCGACGTCCAGGAGCTGGTCCGGCCATACCTGGCCGATCGCCTTGTCGACGATCACGCCGTCGCGGCCGATGAAGAAGGTCTCCGGGGGTCCGTAGACTCCGTAGGCGATCGCGACCCGGCCGCCCTCGTCGACCAGCGACGGACCCCAGCTTCCATAGTCGGCGTTGAACTGCGCGATCGTCTCGGGGTCGTCCTGGAAGATGACGCCGAGGAAGTGGATTTCGCCCTGCCAGCGCCGCGCGCCTTCCATCAGCAGCGGGTGCTCGTACAGGCAGGGCACGCAGTAGGTGGCCCAGAAGTTGACGATGACCGGCCGGCCGCGCAGCTCGGCCAGGTCGACGATGTTGCCGTCCAGGTCGGCGAGGCGGAAGTTGGGCGCCGGCTTGCCGACGAGCGGTGACTCGACGATCTGCGGGTCGTGCCGGAAGGCGAAGCCGAGGAACGCGAGCAGCGGCAGCGAGATGCCGAGACCCACGAGCAGGACCCTGCGGTTCATCGACCTCCCCCTGCCGGCGAGGCGGCCAGGTCGGGAACCGCCCGCGGCGTCGTCGCCCGCCGTTCGGCGGCGGTCGGGATCAGGCAGAGGGCGGTGCCTAGGACCATGACGACGACGCCGATCCAGATCCACAGAACCAGCGGCGTCGTGATCGCCCGCAGACCGATCGATCCGTCGCCGCCGACGTTCATCAGGGTCAGGTAGAGGTCGTGGCCGGCGCTGGTGCGGACCGCGGGAGTGCCGATCGGTTCCCGCTGGTTCGGGTAGATGTTGAGCGAGGGGTAGAGCACGCCGCGGCTCCGGCCGTTGGTTATGACCTCGACTTCGGCCTGGTGGCGGATCAGGTGCGGTTCCTGGACCCGCTCGGCGCCGTGGAAGGTCATCTCGTACCCGCCCAGCCTGAGGGTGTCGCCGGCGCGAAGGGTCGACTCGGCCTCCTGCTGGAACGTCGAAGACACGGCGACCGCGACGAAGGTGATCAGGACGCCCAGGTGGACGACGTAGGCGCCGAGCTTGTCCGGCGCCACCAGGACGGCCGCCAGCGGACTCCTGCCGCCCTGGCGCCGGGGTCGGACGCGCACCGGCCGCAGGCCCTGGTCGGCGGTCACCCAGAGCGCGAAACCGGCGAAGGCGGAGACGATCAGGACCGGCGCGGAGCGGCCGCCGAGCAGGAGCGCCACGACGAGGCCGACGGCGGCCGCGGGCAGCGGACGCACCAGGGCGCGGCGGACCAGCTTGGGGTCGCTGCCGCCCCAGGGCAGCGCCGGGCCCACTCCCATCAGCAGCAGCAGCGCCGCGAACAGCGGCACCGCCATGCGGTTGAAGTAGGGCTCGCCGACGCTGACCTTCACCCCGCGCAGCGACTCGGCGACGATCGGGTAGAGGGTGCCGACGAGAACCGTGAACATCAGGCTGACGAAGAGCAGGTTGTTCAGCAGGAAGGCGCCTTCGCGGCTGACCAGGCGCTCGTTCGAGGGCTCCGAGACCAGGGTGTCGATCCGGAGCGCGAGCAGCACGATGACGGCGGCGGCGCACAGGCCGAGGAACCCGAGGAACACCGGGCCGATCGGGCTCTGGGTGAACGAGTGGACCGAGTTCACGACCCCGGAGCGGGTGAGGAAGGTGCCCAGGATGGTCAGCAGGAAGGTGATCATGATGAGGATCACGGTCCAGGCCTTCAGCGTCCCGCGGCGCTGCTGGACGATCCCCGAGTGGAGCGCCGCGATGCCGGTCAGCCAGGGCAGGAAGGAGGCGTTCTCGACCGGGTCCCAGGCCCAGTAGCCGCCCCAGCCGAGAACCTCGTACGACCACCAGCCGCCGAGCATGATGCCGGCGGTGAGGAAGGAGGTCGGCACCAGCAGCCAGCGCCGCATCGGCCGTAGCCAGGTGGCGCCCAACTGGCCGCGGAGCAGCGCCGCCACCGCCATGGCGAACGGCACCGACATGCCGACGTAGCCGAGGTAGAGCATCGGCGGGTGGATCGCCATCAGCAGGTGGTTCTGGAGCAGCGGGTTCGGCCCCGGGCCGTCGACCGGCACGGGCGGCGGGGTCGGCGCGAACGGATCGGCAACGCTGGCGATCAGGAAGGTGAAGAAGGCGCCGATGCCGAGCAGGGTGGCCAGGGTGTAGGCGAGGTAGTCCTCGTGGCCGCGGCGCTGGAAGACGGCAGCGGCGGCGATGTAGAGGCCCAGGATCAAGCCCCAGAAGAGGATCGATCCCTCGAGTGACGACCACAGGGAGAAGATCGTGATGTGAAGCGGCGTCGCCGTGGACCCGACCTGGGCGACGTAGGAGACGGAGAAGTCGTGGCTGAGCAGCGCGTACCACATGACCGCGCAGGCTCCGACCATGGCGACGGCGAACAGCAGCGCCAGGCGCCTGGTGAGGCGGAGGCCGGCGGCCGAACGCCTGACGCCCGCGATGTAGCCGAAGGCGGTGCCGAAGCCGGCAGCGATCAGGCCGAGGAGGACGAACCCCTGGCCCAGGGCCGAAGTCACGTGTCGAACTGCATGGACTCGATCAACTCCTCCATGCTGCGCTGGTCTTCGACGTCGGGCGCCTGGTACTCGTTGTCGTGCTTGACCATGAGCCGCGCGGTCGTGAACTGGCCGCTCTCGCTCATCGTCCCCTCGAGCACGACGCCGATGCCCTCCCGGAACATGGCCGGAGGCACCGCGGTGGTCCTGACGTCGACCTGGGCCGCGCCGTCCGTGACGGTGAACTCGAGGGTCAGGCCGTCGTCGCTGCGGCTGACGGAGCCCTCCTTGACCAGCCCGCCGAGGCGGATGCTGGCGCCGACGGCTTCCGGGCCCGCTTCGTGGAGTTCCGACGGACTCCAGTAGTAGACGAGGTTCTCGCCGACGTCGCCGAAGGCCAGCACCGAGAGCGCCACGGCCACGGCTCCGCCCGCGGCCAGCAGGAGAAGCCGCCGGGTCCGGGGAGCGGGTCCGGCGTCAGGGGTCGGCGTCGTGGGTTCCGTGCTCATGACTGGTCCTCTGATCGAGTGTTCGTCTCGACCCGCCGCCGGCGGACGAACAGGCTGTAGACGTAGAAGAGGAGAGCAGCGCCCGCCGAACCATAGGCGGCGATGACCCATCCCCAACCACCAACTATAACGCCGTCCACGTTTTCTACGCCGTCCGCATTTCTATGGCGCCGCCCGCTTTTCTATAACGCCGTCCACGCTCGTTTGGCTCCCTCTCCGGCCCCGCTGCGAAGGTCCTACTCCTCCATCGCGACCTTCGCCAGCACGCCTCCCAGCGCCCAGTAGATTACATCGAAGGCGGCCAGCAACAGGAGCCAGCTCGGCGCCTGGTCCATCGGATCCCCGTGGAGCAGCAGTTCCGCGCTCTTGACCGACGCGATCAGCACGGGGATGACCAGGGGAAAGAGCAGCAGAGGCAGCAGGACGTCCTGGCTCGCGGCCCGGCTGGTCATCGCCGCGTACAGCGTGCCCGGGGCGGCCAGGGCCGCGGCGGCGAGCAGCCAGACGGCGATCACGCCGAGGAAGCCTGCCGGCCCCGTGTCGACGCTGTAGAGGATGATCGCCGAAGGCACGAGCACCGGCGCCAGCATCGCGAGGAACACGAAGTTGCCCAGCGCCTTGGCGTAGAACAGGACCGCCGGCTCGACCGGCAGCAGGAGCAGGCCCTCGAGAGAGCGGTTCTCGCGCTCAACGCGGAAGGACTCGGACAGGCCCAGGGTCGAGCTGAGCAGCAGGGCCAGAGTGAGGAATCCGGGCGCCAGCGACGCCGCCATGTCGCCCTCGGTGTCGATCGCGAAGGAGAACAGGACCAGGGTGATGCCGCCGAACAGGACGATCGAGAGGAAGCGGACCCGTCCTCGCCACTCGACCCGCAGGTCCTTCAGCAGGAGGACGAGCACCGGCCGGACCAGCTTCACGATCCCAGTCTCCGGCGCCAGGCGGCATCGAGCCCGGCGGCCTCGCCGTGCCAGGCGGCCTGGCCCTGCTCGAGCAGAAGCGCCTGCCGGCACAGCCGGGAGGCCCGCTCGATCGCGTGGGAGGCGACGATCAGGGAGCCGCCACCCTCCGCGAAGCGTTCGATCCAGCGCTCGACCAGGGTCTGGCCCTCGGGATCGAGCGCCGCGAACGGTTCGTCGAGAAGCAGCAGCCGGGGGTTCTCGAGACGGCAGCGGGCGAGGATCAGCCGCTTTCTCATGCCGGCGGAGAAGCCGCCCACCTGGCGGTCGGCCGCGGCTTCGAGCCCGACCTCCTCAAGCAGGTCGGCGAGCCGCCCGCGGTTCGGATCGGCGTCGCAGAGTTCGCTCCAGAGCCGCAGCGTCTCCATCGCGGTCAGCCGGTCGTAGAGATAGTCGTGATGGGAGACCAGGGACAGTTCGCGGCGGGCGCCGGCGCGGCTCTCGTAGGGCCGCCTGCCGCCGACGGTCAGTTCGCCCTCCGTCGGCCGCCGGAGCCCCGCGATCAGTCTCAGCAGGGTGGTCTTGCCGGAACCGTTGGCGCCGGCGAGCAGCAGGCGCCCCCCCGCTTCGAAGTCGAGGTCGACGTGAGCCAGCGCCCAGTGAAGTCCGAACCGGATGCCCAGCCCGCGTGCGTGGATCAGGTTTGCCAAGGGTGACCCGGTTACTCTCTGCGACGGGGTGGAGCGCGGCGGCGGTCCGTGCCGCGGGCGGGAAGGCTACAGCAGCCGTGGTCGGCGGCGCGTTCGGCCGGTTCGCCTCGCTGTCGCGCCGCCGCGCAACAAACGGACGCTGGCGACGTAGGTGAAGGCTGTGGAGGCAACTCGGGCGACCGACGAAGAGTTGGTGGCTGCGATTCTGGAGGGCGAGGCCGCCCTGTACACCGATCTGGTGGAGAGGTATCGGGGGCGGCTCATCAACTACCTGAATCGCTTCCTCGGCAACGCACAGGAGTCCGAAGAGCTTTCACAGGAAGTGTTTCTGAGGGTCTACCGGGCCCTCGACCGTTACAACCCCCAGTACCGATTCTCGACATGGCTGTTTCGGGTGGCGAGGAACGCCGCGATCGACCTGATCCGGAAGCGGCGTCTGAAGCTGGTCCCGATACAGCGGGTCGGCGCGGACGGGCAGGTGCAGGAGCGGGAGTTTGAGAGCGAGGAAAGGGACCCCTACCGGACGCTGCGGAACCTGGAACGGCGCCACGCCATCGGCGCCGCGATCGACGGGCTCAAAGAGGAGTACCGCGAGTTGATCCAGTTGAGACACTTCGCCGAGATGACCTACGAAGAGATCGCGGAGTTCAAGGGCATGCCCCTGGGCACCGTCAAGAACAAGTTGTTTCGCGGCCGCCGGATGCTGAAGGCCCGGCTGGCCGACTACCTCACCGACTGACGGACGGCGGGAGTTACGGCGATGACGAGTTCAGACAGGTCGGACGGGATGGCGTCCTGTGCCCACGCCGAGTTGATCGACGCCTGGGTCGACGGCGCCGTCAGCGAGGCCGAGCGCCGGTCGGCGGAGCAGCACATGGCCGAATGCGCGGCCTGCCGGGACGAGGCGCGGGAGCTCACGGCGCTTCACGAGCTCCTGGCGGCGGAACGGCTCTCGCCCGAGCCGCTGGCCGTCGACGTCCACGCGCCACTCCGCGCCGGCCGCCGTCCCGCCGCCGTGGCCGCCGCCGCCCTGGTCGCTCTGTTCGGCGGCGCGCTGGCGCTGCTCGCGACCCTCGCGCCGGCGGCCGGGTCGGCGGCTTCCGCGGCGGCGACCCTGTTCGACTTCGGGGCTACTCTCGGCATGCTCGGCGCCGGCCTGCTCGATGCCTCGTGGCGCGGTCTCAACGTGGCGATGTCCTCGGCCCTGGAGCCGGCGACACCGACCCTCCTCGTCGGCGCCGCGGCGGTCGTCGGCCTGACGGGCCTCCTGTTCTCGCTGCTTCGGCGGGGTTCGAAAGCGTCGGTGCAGCAAGACTCCCGACGCTGACTGGGTGCGCGGGTCCTCTGGCCCGCTGCCGCCGTAGGCGGCTTGGAGAACGCGCCGGCCGTGAGGCCGGCGACCGCTTTGCTCCGGCGGCTACGATGGTCGCCGTCCCGTGCTGAAGCTCCGCCTCAAGCCGGCCGCCTATGGCCTCGTCCTCTGCGCGGCCGCCGCGGCGTCGCTGAGCTGCGCGGCGCCGGAGTCCTCGGCGGGATCCGGGGCGCCGGCCGTGGTGGTCGCCCCGGACGCCGTTGCCCGGGACCAGGTCGTCGCCATCGGAAGAGACCTGGAGCTTCGTGGCGAGGCGCGTTCGGACGCGGTCGTCCTGAACGGCGACGCCCGCATCGACGGCGTCGTCCAGGGCGATGTGATCGTGCTGGGCGGCGATGTCGAACTGGGTCCGCTGGCGCGGCTCTTCGGCGACGTCTTCGTGCTGGGCGGCCGGGTGGACGCCGAGTCGGGCGCTGCCGTCGAGGGCCGCACCGTGGCGTACCCGCGGGCGCCGTCTTCGCTGCTTGTCCTGGCGGAAGGCCCGGTTCTCGGCCAGGCCGCGCTGTCGCCCGCGGTGGCCCTGCTGAACCTGGCCCTGCTGCTGGCCTGGCTGCTGGTGACGCTGGTGCTGGTGGCCGGCTTCGACCCGGCGTTGACCTCGACGGCGCAGAGCGTGCTCGAGCGGCCGTTCCGCAACTTCTTCACCGGCCTGGTGGCGGTGCTCGCCGTGGCCGTGACCTTCGCCGTGCTGACCGCGGCGGCGCCGGCGCTGGTCGGCGCGCCTCTGCTCGCGGTCTGTGGAGTGGCGATCCTCGTCTGCAAGCTGTGGGGCACGGTGGCGGTCTTCCTGGCGGTGGGCGCCCGCCTGCTGCCCGACCGCCCGGGCCTGACGGGCCGCCCGCTGGCCGCCGCCCTGTGCGGGCTTCTGGCCCTGGGCCTCGTCAAGATGGCGCCGTACGCCGGCGGCTGGGCGTGGACCATCGTCACCTGCGTCGGCATCGGCGCCGCGCTGGACAGCCGGCTCGGCCGCCGCGATCGCTGGTTCGCCGGCTAGCGCTAGCGCCGCTGCGTGCGCGGGTCTTCTGACCCGCTGCCGCCGAAGGCGGCGAGAAGTCGCCGGGCGAAGCCCGTCCTTACGCTAGCCGCGGACCCGCTCGATGATGCGCGCGGAGTCCTTCATGAACTCCATCATCTTCTCCTCGATCGCGCCGCCGCGCTCGTCGAGTCGACGGGCCTGGGCCAGAGCGCCGCGCGCTCCGTCTTCGTCGCCCGATGCGAGGAGCGCCATGCCCAGGCGGGTGAGCGCCGCGGTCGACGGTCCGAGTTCGGTCGACTGGGACAGGAAGTCGATCGCCTCGTCCAGCTCGCGGCGCTTGTAGTGGACCCAGCCCAGGGCCGCCAGCGGGAACTGCCGCAGTTCCTCCGGGGCATGCTCCAGGGAACGGCGGGCGAAGTCGAGCGCCTGGTCGAGTTCCTCGTCCATCTCGGCCAGGTTGTACGCCATCTCGTAGTAGGCGATGCTCTTCGAGAAGTTGGAGCCGGCCTCGTCCAGCAGCCGTCGTCCCGCGTCGTTCGCATCCCTGTACTTGCCCTCGCTGCGCAGCGCCTCGATCAGGGTCGCGTAGGCCGTCGCCCGCAGCATCTCGCCCGGGTTCGATGCAAGGACTCGCTCGGTCAGCGGGCGGATTTCCTGGATGCGGTCGAGGCGGAGGCAGGCCAGGGCGTAGGACATCAGCAGAGCCGGGTTCTCCGGGTCGAGCGCGAGCGCCTCGCGGTAGCAGCGGAGCGCTTCCGGCGCGTCGCCGGATCGGATCGCCTGCTCGCCGCGGCTGACCCAGTCCGCCGCGGCGGGGCTGGTGCGGGGCAGGTCGGCGCCGGAGCGCCCGGAGAGGTAGGCCACCATGTCGCGGTAGCGCATGCGCCTGGGGTTCAGTTGCTGGGCCGTGCGGAACGCGGCGAGAGCCTTGCGGTTCCAGCCCCGGTCCAGGTAGCAGAGACCGAGGAGGTGATGGCACTCCTCGAAAGCGGGATCGACCTGAACCGCCCGGCTCAACGACTCGATCGCCCGGGCCAGCCGGCCCATCTCGTAGTGGCAGCGGCCGAGCAGGTAGAGCGCCTGCGGCACGACGTCGATCTCGACCGCGCGCTCCAGGAACGCGGCGGCGGACTTCAACTGCCCCCGGCCGGCGAGCGACGCTCCCAGGCAGAAGTGCGGCAGAAACGCGTCCGGATGCTGGATCACGGCCCGTTCGAGCAGCTCCTGGCCGCGGTGCCCGTCGCCCTGCTGGAGCTGGATGACGCCGGTGTAGACGAGACCCTGGACGTGATCCGGCTTGGTCTCCAGCAGACGGTCGAAGTGTTCCAGCGCGCGTTCCAGTTGGCCTTCCTGGAAGTGCGATTCGCCCAGGAACCTGGCCAGTTCGTGGTTGCGGCGGTCGAGGCCGGCCGCCGCCTCCAGCGCTTTCATCGCGCGGGCCAGGTCCAGCCCGTTCAGCGCGTGTTCCGCTTCCTCCAGGAGCTGCGTGAAGGCGGGGCGCCGGCCGCCCTCGTAGAGCCCCAGCACGCTGTCCTTGACCGCCGCGAAACGCTCGCGCTTCTCCAGCACCAGGAACTGGTAGTCCATCTTGGACTCCCAGAGGTCGCTCCATTCGGCGGCGTTGATCACGTCCTGCCGTTCCAGGATGTCGCGCAGGGCCAGCATGCCGGCGTGATGGACGAGGATGCTCTCCTCCTGCCGCTCCATGGCGCTCAGGATCTTCTGCACCGTCTCGCCGGTGCGTTTGAGAACCTCCTCGAGGATCGAGATCCGTTCCAGCAGGTGCTCGTCGAGGGAGAAGTCCTCGTCGCCGGCGTCGAGCGTCTCCTCGGCCGAGACGGCGGAGCCGGAGAGCACCATCAGCTTCTGCCGGCAGCGCTGGCAGTACTCCGCGTCGTCCTCGTTCCGCGCGCCGCAGACCTGGCAGTACATCGCGGCGGTGAGCCTAGCGGGTGCGCGGGTCTGTAGCCGTGGGTCTTCTGACCCACGGTAGAAACGCGCCGCAGGCGGCGGACAGCGCGCGCCGGCCGCCAGGCCGGCTCGTTCTTGTAATCTCCGCGGCCGGAGAGCGACGATGCGCTGGAGCAACTACTACCTGATGACCGCCCGCGAGGCGCCCAGGGACGCCGAGGTGATCAGTCACCAGTTGATGGCGCGCGCCGGACTGGTGCGCCGGCTCGCCGCGGGGATCTACACGATGCAGCCGGCCGGGTGGAGGACCGCGCGCAAGCTGATGGCGATCGTCCGCCGAGAGATGGAGCGGGCGGGAGCGGTCGAGCTCTCGATGCCGGCGATCCAGCCCGCCGAGCTCTGGGAGGAGTCGGAGCGCTGGTTCAAGTACGGCCCCGAGCTGCTGCGGATGGAGGACCGCCACGGCCGGCGGTTCTGTTTCGGTCCGACCCACGAGGAGGTCATCACCGACCTCGTCCGCCGCGACGTGAAGAGCTACCGGCAGATGCCGCTCAACCTGTTCCAGATCCAGACCAAGTTCCGGGACGAGATCCGTCCCCGGTTCGGGCTCATGCGCGGCCGGGAGTTCATCATGAAGGACGCCTACTCCTTCGACGCCACGGAGGAGGGGCTCGACCGGAGCTACCAGGCCATGTACGCGGCCTACTCGCGCATCTTCGAGGCCTGCGGGCTCGAGTACTCCGTGGTCGAGGCAGACCAGGGCACGATCGGCGGCTCCTCGTCGCACGAGTTCATGGTGCTCGCCGACACCGGCGAGAGCGCGGTGGCGAGCTGCGCGGCCTGCGGCTACGGCGCCAACGTCGAGCGGGCGGAGATCGGCGCGCTGCCGCCCCCGGAGCAGGGCGGAGGCAGCGGCGACGGCGAGGCCCGCCGGGTTTCGACCCCGGGAGCGACGACGGTGGCCGAGGTCGCCGGGATGCTCGAGGTCGACCGGGCCCTCGTGGTCAAGACGTTGATCTACGAGACGGACGACGGCCTGGCGGCGGTCGCGATCCGCGGGGACCGCGAGGTGAACGAGGTCAAGCTGCTCAACGTGCTGGGCGGCCTCGGGCTGCGGCTCGCTTCGGCCGAGCAGGTGGCGGAGGCGACGGGCGGTCCGCTCGGCTTCTCGGGTCCGGTCGGCCTCTCGGCCGAGGTGCGCCTGGTGGTCGACGAGTCGGCGCGCGCGCTCGCCGGTTTCGTCTGCGGCGCCAACGCCGGCGACGAGCACCTCGTCTCCGTGCGCTGGGACCGGGATGTGGCGAGCGCCCGGCCGCTCGAATGGGTCGACGTGATGACGGCCGAGGCCGCCGACCCCTGCCCGCGCTGCAGCGCCGGCGTACTCCGCATTTCGCGGGGCATCGAGGTCGGCCACATCTTCAAGCTGGGCACCGCCTACTCCGAGAAGATGAACTGCACCTTCACCGACGAGCAGGGGAAGCTCCGCCCGGCGGAGATGGGCTGCTACGGCCTCGGCGTCGGCCGCACGGCGGCGGCGGCGATCGAGCAGGGCCACGACGACGACGGCATCGTCTGGTCCGCGCCGCTTGCGCCCTTCACGGTCGTGCTCAGCTCGCTCGACCCCGGCGACGGAGCCGTGAGTTCGGCGGCGGACGGTCTCTACGAGGAACTCGAGGCGGCACTCGCCCCGGGCGGCTTCGACGTCCTCTACGACGACCGCCGCGAGCGGCCGGGCGTCAAGTTCAAGGACGCCGACCTGGTCGGCTTCCCGGTGCGGGTCGTGGTCGGCGCCCGTTCGCTTCGGGCCGGCGGCGCGGAAGTGTCGAACCGGCTGGACGGCGAGCGCGAGGTCGTGCCGCTCGACGGCGTTGCGAAGACCGTCCTGGCCCGGGTGATGGGTGCGCGGGTCTGTAGCCGGGGGTCTTCTGACCCCCGGATCCGGCCCTAGTCCTCGTCCTCCTCCGGCTCGGGCAGCACCCACAGCCGCAGAGACACGATCCGGTTCCCCTCGACCTCCACCACTTCCAGCCGCAGCCGGCCGACCTCGACGGTGTCTCCGCTCTCGGCGGTCCGGCCGAGTTCGGACAGGGCGATGCCGGCGACGGTGTCTTCCTCCCGCTCATCGGAGATGTCCATGCCGAGTTCGTCCTCGAGGTCGTCGAGCAGCATGCCGCCGAGGACCTTGTAGCCGCCGTCGTCCAGGCGGACGAACTCCGGCGCCTCGGCATCGAACTCGTCCTGGATCTCGCCGACGATCTCCTCCAGGACGTTCTCGAGGGTGACGATGCCGGCCACGCCGCCGAACTCGTCGACCACCGCGGCCATGTGGATCTGCTCGCGGCGCATGCGGGCCATCAACTGGTCGAGCGGCAGGGTCTCGGGCACCGCGAACGTCTCGCGGGCGATGTCGCGGAGCGACTCCGGCGGTTCCTCGGCGATGAAGAGGTCCTTGATGTGGACCAGGCCGACGAGCTGGTCGAGGTCGCCCTCGCAGAGCGGGAAGCGGGTGTGGCCGCTCGCCCGGGCGCGATCCAGGTTGGCGTCCATCGGCGCTTCGGCGTCGAGATAGACGACCTCGGTGCGCGGCACCATCACCTGGCGGGCGTTGCGGTCGGAAAGCTCGAACACGTTGTCGAGCAGCTCCCGCTTGGGCTCGGAGAGTTCCGTCTCCTGCTCGGAGGCGAGGAGACTCCGGATCTCCTCCTCGCTGTGGGCGAGTTCGCCGTGCCGGAGAGGTTCGATGCCGAACAGGCGCAGGAAGGCGTTCGCCATCTGGTTCAGGACCCAGATGCCGGGGTAGGTCACCTGGTAGAAGAACCACAGCGGCGCCGCCACCCACAGGCTGGTCGGTTCGGGCCGGCGGATGGCGAGCGACTTGGGCGCCAGTTCGCCGAGCACGATGTGGAACATGCTGATGATCGCGAAGGAGACCATCAGGCTGATCGAGTGGGCGGCCTCGGCCGGCAGGCTGGGCACCAGGTCGAAGAGGGGCTGCAGCAGGCGGTTGACCGCGGGTTCGCCGACGATGCCGAGGCCGATGCTGGCGAGGGTGATGCCAAGCTGAGTCGCCGACAGGTAGGCGTCGAGCTGATCGATCATGCGCTGCGCCAGACGGCCCCGCAGCGTGTCCTGGTGGGGCGCCACCTGGGTCGGCCGGACCTTGACCAGGGCGAACTCCGCGGCGACGAAGAAGCCGTTCAGGCCGACCAGGAACAGGGCCAGGGCCAGACTCCAGCCCAGCGGCAGGTCGAGATTCACGGGCGGCCCGGTGGCCGCGAGGACCGGCGGGATCACGCGCGGGCCGGGAGGGGTGTTGTCGTCAGCGGGAGACGGGACCCGCGGTCACAGGCGCGCTGGTCGGGGTCCGGGTCGGGGTCGTCCAGACTGGAGTCGGATGGCGAAGGATCCGGAGCTTCGTCGTTCACGCCGGCTTAGCGTAGCAGGGAAGGGCGGGTTCTAGTGTTCGTGCCACGGCTCGGGCTCGCTCCGGCGCCGGACGTGGAGGCCGGCGGCGGCGATCGTCTCCATCAGCTCCTCGACGTGCTCCGGGCCGCGGGTTTCGAGTCGCAGTTCGATGTGCACCTCGTTCAGCCCGAGGGCGGTGAAGGCGCGCTCGTGATGGGTCTCCAGGACGTTGGCGCCCGCTTCGCCGACCAGGTTGAGCAGCGCGGCCAGGGCGCCCGGACGGTCCTTGACGCAGACGTCGAGACGGACCAGGCGGCCGTCCTTCGTCAGGCCGCGGTCGATGATGCGGCTGAGCAGGGTGACGTCGATGTTGCCGCCGGTCAGCACCATTGCGGTGCGGCGGCCCTTCGCCTGGGGGACGTGGTCGTTGACGACGGCGGCCAGCACCGAGGCCCCGGCGCCCTCGACCACCGCCTTCTCCCGCTCGAGCAGCAGGAGGACGGCGTTCGCGATCTCTTCCTCGTCCACCGTCACGATGTCGTCGACCAGTTCCTGAACCAGTCCCATCGTCAGCTCGCCGGGTCGCTTGACCGCGATGCCTTCGGCGATCGTGTGGCGGCGCTCCACCGTCACCGGGTGGCCGGCGGCGAGGCTCGCCCGCATCGACGGGACGGCCTCCGCCTGCACGCCGACGATCCGGGTCTGCGGCCGGTGCGCCTTGTAGGCGGCGGCGATCCCCGCGATCACCCCGCCGCCGCCGATCGGCACGACGACGACTTCGAGGTCGGGTTCCTGGGTCATCAACTCGAAACCGATCGTGCCCTGGCCGGCGACGATCTGGGGGTCGTCGAACGGATGGACATAGGTCCAGCCGTGCTCGGCTTCGAGCTCCCGGGCGTGGGCGGTCGCGTCGTCGAACGTCTCGCCGGCGAGCCGGACATCGGCGCCGAAGTTGCGCGTGTTGGCCACCTTGATCAGGGGCGTGGGCAGCGGCATGACGACGGTCGCCTCGAGGCTGAGGCGGTTTGCGTGGTAGGCCACCGCCTGGCCGTGGTTGCCGGCGGAGGCCGTGATCAGGCCGCGGCTCCGTTCTTCCTCCGACAGGGTGAGGATGCGGTTGAGCGCACCGCGCTCCTTGAAGGAGCCGGTCATCTGCAGGTTCTCGAGCTTGAAGTAGGCGCCGAGGCCGCAGAGGCGGGAGAAGTACTCCGAGCGGGCGCAGGGACTCTCGTAGACCGCGCCGGCGATCCGCCGTCGCGCCTGCTCGATCAGCTCGGCCATGTGCAGCGCGTCGGTCACGACACGATTCTGCAACAGCATCCGGCTGCGCCGTCTTCCCGCGGTTGCGCCGCGCCGGCGCGGTTCACGTCCGTGCGCCTCGCGTTGACAGGGCAAGTCCCCCCTTTGTACCGTTGCGCATTCTCGCGGCCGGCCTTGCCGGTATTCTCGGCCTCGGGATACAGGCCCGTAGCTCAGTTGGTTAGAGCGCTACGTTGACATCGTAGAGGTCAGCGGTTCGAGTCCGCTCGGGCCTACCAGGGTTCGAGTCCGCTCGAACTTCACCAGGGTTCGAGCTTGCTCGAACCGCCGTTTGGGTTCGAGTCCGCTCGAACTTCATCAGGGTTCGAGCTTGCTCGAACCGCAGTTGGGTTCGAGTCCGCTCGAACTTCCGCAGACATGGGCCGTTCGGTCTGTGGCTCAGGCGCTTAGCTCAGTTGGTTAGAGCGCTACCTTCACACGGTAGAGGTCAGCGGTTCGAGTCCGCTAGCGCCTACCATCGCGGTGACGGGCCGCGCGGGCCCGGCCGTGTCCCAGACGAACCTGCTCTTCAAAGACCCTTCTCGACCGATGCTCGACCTGACGTTGCCGGACGGATCGGTGCGCAGCGTCCCGCCCGGGACGACGGCGCTGGACGTGGCGCGCTCGATCGGCCCCGGCCTGGCGAAGGCGGCGGTGGGCGCCGAACTCGACGGCCGCCTTGTCGACCTGCGCACGCCGATCGAGGCGTCCGGTCCGTTCCGCCTGTTCACCTCGAGGGACGAGGAGTCCGGCATCTTCCTGCGCCACACCGCGGAGCACGTGCTGGCGGACGCGGTGCAGCGCCTCTGGCCGGGCACGCAGATCGACGTCGGCCGCCGGGACCACTCCGAGAAGTACCAGTACGACTTCCGCTTCCCGCGTGCCTTCGTGCCGGAGGATCTCGAGGCGATCGAGGCGAAGATGGGGGAGATCCTCGCCGAGAAGCACGACGTGGAGCGGGTCGAGATCGACCGCGAAGAGGCGCGGGAGCTGTTCGCCGGCATGGGCGAGGAGCTGAAGCTGGAGCGCCTGAACGACATCCCGGAGGGCGAGCCGATCACCCTGTTCCGGCACGGCGAGTTCGTCGATCTCTGCCGTGGTCCCCACGCGCAGCGCGTGGACCAGGTCGGCGCGGTGAAGCTGCTCGAGAGCTCGGGCGTGTTCCATCGCGGCGACGAGAGCCGCGAGCAGTTGCAGCGCATCTACGGGACCGCGTTCACGAGCCGGGAAGCGCTCGACGGCTACCTCGCCGACCTCGAACTCCGCCGGGCCCGCGACCACCGCCGCCTGGGCCCGGAACTCGATCTGTTCAGCTTCAACCAGAGCGCGCCCGGCAGTCCCTTCTTCCACCCACGCGGGACGGTGATCTACAACCTGCTGGTCGACTACGTACAGGGACTCAACCGGCGCGACGGCTTCGAGGAGGTGCGCACCCCGCAGATTCTCGACGTCGACCTCTGGCATCGCTCCGGGCACTGGGACAACTACCGGGAGCACATGTTCCTCACCGAGGTCGACGAGCGGCAGTACGCGGTCAAGCCGATGAACTGCCCCACCCACTGCCTGATCTACCGGACCGATCTCCGCTCCTACCGGGATCTGCCGATCCGCTACGCCGACTTCGGCCGGCTCCATCGCTACGAACGGTCCGGCGTGATCACCGGCCTCACCAGGGTGCGGACGTTCTGCCAGGACGACGCCCACACCTTCTGCACCGACGAGCAGGTCGAAGCGGAAGTGCTGCTGCCGGTGTCGACGATCCTGGAGATCTACCGGACGTTCGGCTTCGACGGCATCCAGATCGAGTTTTCCACCCGGCCGGAGAAGTCGATCGGCAGCGACGAGCTCTGGGAGCGCGCCGAGAACGCGCTGATGGGGGCGCTCAGGAGCCGCGGCCTCGAGTTCCAGATCAACGAGGGCGACGGCGCCTTCTACGGCCCGAAGATCGACTTCCAGATCCTCGACGCGCTCGGCCGGAGCTGGCAACTGGGGACCGTGCAACTGGACTACCAGATGCCCGAGCGGCTGGACCTCGAGTACACCGCCAGCGACGGCGGGACCCGGCGGCCGGTCATGCTGCATCGAGCGATGCTGGGCTCGGTCGAACGCTTCCTTGGCATCCTGATCGAACACACCGGCGGCGCCTTCCCGGTCTGGCTCGCCCCGGTGCAGGCGGTCGTCCTGCCCGTCTCCGATCGCTTCATGGACTACGGCCGCGAGGTCGCCCGCAGGCTCTCCGACGCCGGCGTCCGCGTCGAACTCGACGAACGCAGCGAGAAGCTCGGCTACAAGATCCGCGACGCCCAGACGAAGAAGGTCCCCTACATGCTCGTCATCGGCGGCCGCGAACAGGAAGCCGGCACCGTCTCGCTGCGGCTGCGCGAAGCCCCCGAGGGCGGCTCGGCGGATCAGGGCGCGGTCACGATCGACGACCTCGCGGCCCGTGTCTCCGACCGTGTCGCGTCGAAGTCGCTCGATCTGTAGACCTCCGCGAAGGGAAGTCGCGCCGGCGCTGCGTTTCAGGGCTCGAACTGCTACTATCCGCCGTTCGGCGGCTCCTCCGAGCCCCACAGGAGGCTCTGGAATGCCCAAGCAGAAAACGCACCGTGGAGCGGCCAAGCGCTTCAAGCTCACCGCCAAGGGCAAGGTGAAGCGCAGGCACTCGATGATGAACCATATGCAGACCAAGAAGGCGCAGGGCCGGAAGCGGAAGCTGCGGAAGCAGGCCGACGTTGAGGGAGCTTTCGCCAAGGCGATCAGGGGGATGATCGACTAGGGGCTTGCGCGGAAGCTCCTGGCGAGACGGGGCAGCCCGCCGGTCTGGGAGCTACGGGGACACAAGACGATGGCACGAGTGAAACGGGGCAGCCGGCGAGCCCGCCGGCGGAAGAAGATTCTCAAGCAGGCGAAGGGCTACTACGGCGTCAAGTCGAAGGGCCACCGGATAGCCAAGCAGGCGGTCGACCGGTCGCTCGCCTACTCCTACCGCGACCGGCGGCAGCGGAAGCGCGAGTTCCGGAGCCTCTGGATCGTCCGGATCAACGCCGCCGCGCGTCTGAACGGACTGTCCTACAGCCGGTTGATGTCGGGGCTCAAGCTTGCCGGCATCGAGCTGAACCGGAAGATGCTCGCGGACCTGGCGGTGCGGGATGCCGAAGGGTTCGCCGCCGTCGCCACGGCCGCGCGGGGAGCGCTCCAGGCGGGCGCCGGTTCGACCTCGCCGTCCTGATGCCTGACGGGGCGATCGACGCGGTCGCGCGGCTCGAGGCGGCGATTCAGCGCGCCACGGAGGCGCTCGCCGTCGAGCGCGAGCGGACGCGGGAGTTGACCGCCGAACTCGAAGCGGTCGAGAAGCGTGCCGCGGCGGAGCGTGCCGAGGTCGGTCAACGGGTGGAGGCACTGGCCGAGGGGCTCGAGGAGCTGCTGGCGGACGGCGATTCCTGACGCTCCGGGCTGCTATAGTGCTTGCCCACGAGAGGTGTCGAGGAATGGCCGAAGGTGAACGCCAGGAAGGGGTTGCGGCTACTGTCGTGGTCGAGATCTTCGGCGTTCCCTACTCCCTCCGCGAGGATGGAGCGGTGGATGCGGACCGCCTTCGCGAACTCGCGGAGAAGGTCGATCGCAAGATGCGGGAGGTCGCTGACCAGGCGCCGAATCTGGAGCCGGGTCAGATCGCCGTCCTCGCCGCGTTGAATCTCGCCAACGAGGCCAACGGTCGAGCAGAAGGGGACGGCGGGCGCTACCAGGAACTGGTGGAGCGCGTCTCGATCCTCACCTCCGACCTGGAGGCCGCCCTCGACGCCTGACTGTTGCTGAAAGGAACTTTGACCTTGCATCCCCTGCGCGGTTCGTGATGAAAGCCGTGGTTGGAACCATCGCTCTTGTCAAGGGAGTCCTTCAACTGCTCGCCCGTGCCAGCCCCGCTCGAACGGGGACGCTGACGGCGGGTGGCGCGGACACCCACCTGGTCCCGCTCTGGTTCTGTGTCGGGGCGCGTTCACACGGCCCCGCGGGGGATGCCTTTCTGCCCGGATCGAGGGCCGATGACCGAAACCACACTCATTGCCGCAGGCGCCGCACTGGCGACGCTGGCGGCTGCCTGGCTGTTTTGGAGCCTTGCCGGACGGCGTAGCGCGGCGAAGTTGATCGAAGAGGCGAGGCGCCAGGCCAGGGGCCTCGTCGAAGAGACCGAGCGCGACTGCGCGGCCAAACGTCGCGAACAGGAGCTGGCGGCGAAGGAGGAGTTGCTGACGCTCCGCTCGGAGTTCGAGCGATCGACGCTTGCGCAGCGCCGGGCGATGGAGGAGCAGGAGCGGAAGCTCGGCGAGCGCGGCGTGCGCTCGCGTGAGAAGGCGGCCGCGCTCGAGGCGCTCGAGCAGGAACTGAACGGACGGCAGCGGACGCTGGGGGAGGCGGTGAGCCGGCTCGAGGTGGAGCGCGGCGAGGTCGGAGAACGGCTGGCGGAGGTTCGCCGGCAACTGGAACGCGTGTCCGGCCTGACCGTGCAGCAGGCGCGCGAGGAGTTGAGCCACAGCCTCGAACACGAGGTGCGCATGGAGTCCGCGCACATGGCCAAGCGGATCGAGGACGAGGCGCGGGAGTCGGCCCAGCGCGAGGCCCAGCGGATCATCAGCCTCGCCGTCGAACGTTCGGCGTCCGACTACGTCTCGGAGACGACGGTCTCGGTCGTGATGCTGCCGAACGACGAGATGAAGGGGCGGATCATCGGCCGCGAGGGGAGGAACATCCGGGCCCTGGAACTGACCACCGGAGTCGACCTGATCGTGGATGACACGCCGGAGGCGGTCATTCTGTCCGGCTTCGACCCGTTCCGGCGGGAGATCGCGCGCGTCACCCTGGAACGGCTGATCGCCGATGGCCGCATCCACCCGGCCCGCATCGAGGAGGTAGCGGCGAAGGTCAAGTCGGAGTTCGAGGATCGGGTGCAGCGCGAGGGCAGCGAGGCCCTGCTGGAGCTGAACCTGTCCGGTCTTCACCCCGAACTGATCACGCTGCTGGGCCGGCTCCGTTTCCGCACGTCCTACGGCCAGAACGTCCTGCAGCACAGCAAGGAGGTCGCCTTCCTGGCGGGAACGATGGCGGGCGAGTTGAAGGCCGATGTCCATGTCGCCAAGCGCGCCGGCCTGGTCCACGACATCGGCAAGGCGGTGGACCGCGAGATGGACGGCACGCACCTGGAAATCGGCATCGACCTGCTGCGTCGCTACGGCGAGAGCGAGGAGGTGGTGCACGCGATGGCCTGTCACCACGGCGACTACGACCCGGAGACCGTCGAGGCGGTTCTCGTCACCGCCGCGGACGCGGTCTCCGCGGCCCGTCCCGGCGCCCGGCGGGAGATCCTCGAGAACTACATGAAGCGCCTCAAGAAGCTCGAGGACCTGGCATCGAAGTTCAAGGGCGTGCAGAAGAGCTACGCGATCCAGGCAGGCCGCGAAGTGCGGGTCATCGTCGACTGCAAGGAGATCAGCGACGAGCAGGCGGTGTGGCTGAGCCGGGACGTGGCGCGGAAGATCGAGAGCGAACTCACGTACCCGGGCCAGATCAAGGTCACCGTGATCCGTGAGTCGCGGTCGATCGAGTACGCGCGCTGAGGGAGTCCGGATGGCCCGTTTCCTTTTCGTCGGCGATGTGGTCGGCAAGCCCGGACGGCGGGCGCTGTCGCGGCTGCTGACGGAGTTGATCGACCGCCACCGGGTCGACGCGACCGTCGTCAATGTCGAGAACGCGGCCGGCGGCAGCGGCGTGACGCCCGGGGTGCTGAAGGAACTCTCGGCACTTCCGATCGACTGCATGACGACGGGCAATCACGCCTGGGCGAAGAAGGAAGGCGTGCCGTTCTACGACCGGATGCCGAACCTGCTGAGGCCCGCGAACTATCCTGAGGGGAATCCCGGGGGCGGCGTCTTCGTCGGCGAGCTGCCGATCGGGACTCCGTACGCGGTGGTCAACCTGGAAGGCCAGACCTTCATGAAGCCGCTGCCCTCGCCGTTCGCCGCCGCCGACTCCATCCTGGCCGGTCTGGACCCGGCGATCCGGATCGTCCTGGTCGACTTCCACGCCGAGGCGACGAGCGAGAAGCAGGCGTTCGCCTACCACCTGGACGGCAGGGTGACGGCGGTGCTCGGCACCCACACCCATGTGCCGACCGCCGACGCCCGCGTGCTGCCGCGGGGCACGGCGCTGGTGACGGATGTCGGCATGACCGGCCCCTACGACTCGGTGATCGGCGTGCGCGCCGACCGGGCTCTCAAGCGCTTTCTCCTGAACACGCCGTCCGGCTTCGAGGTCGCCAAACGGGATGTCCGGCTGGCGGCCGCCCTGGTCGACGCGGACGAGGCGACGGGCCGGGCCACCAGGGTCGAGTCCCTCCTGCTCCCGGTCGATTGACGCGGCGGCAGGGCCCCGCTACTTGGCGGTCCCGGGCTCGAGTTCGGTCAGGCCCCGCCAGGTGCTCTTGCTGTCGTCGAAGGACGGCAGCGGCGGCTCGATGCCGCGCTTCTGGTTCACCTGCCAGGACCAGACGTAGGACCACTTGAGGTAGGTGCCATAGGCCTGGAGCAGGCAGAACACGAGGCCGCGCATGCCGTCGAGCACGCCGAACTGCAGGCCGTACGTGCGCAGGAAGCGCCACAGGGAGCGCCCCAGGACCTCGGCGGCGCCGGACCGGCGGCCGTCGCGCCAGAGCTGGGCGGCTCCCCACCAGCTGTAGCGCTGAATCCTCCGGGAGTAGGAGAGCAGGTCGTCGACCATGAAGTGGTCCATGGGGCGCCGGAGCACCGGCGCCGGCGTCCGGGTCAGCATGTCGGCGTGGACGCGGCGGTTCGGGTACCGGCCCGCGTCGCGGCGCAGCAGCCGGACGACGCGGTCGTGCTGCCAGCCCGAGAAGCGGATCACCTTGCCCAGGAAGAACACGCGACGCTTGATCGTGTACGCGTCATGCGCCGGCTTTCCGTCGCGGAACAGCGCCGTGATCTCCGCCCGGAGTTCGGCGGTGCAGCGTTCGTCGGCGTCGAGAATCAGCACCCACTCGTTCTGGGTCTGGTCCATGGCCCAGTTCTTCTGCGACGCGGAACCGTAGTAGGTGCGCTGGACGAAGCGGGCGCGCTCGCAGCCGCGGACGATCTCGGGAGTGCGGTCGGTGGAGAAGGAGTCGACGACCAGCACTTCGTCGCACCAGTTGAGGGACGCCAGGCAGTCGGCGATGTGCCGTTCCTCGTTGTAGGTGGTCACCAGGGCCGAAATCGGCGGCCGCCCCCCGTCTGCCGACGTTCCGTCCACGCGCGCATTGTATGCGGAGGGTAGGCTACGCGGCCGTGCGCTACCCCGGTCCGCGCAACGTAGCGCCTGGTCTGCCGTTTGCCTGGCTACCGTTGTTGGCGTTGCTGGGGAGCCTGGCGGCCCCGCCCGCCGTCGCCTGCAACGCGGAGGGGGAGCACGCCGGGCCCAGCCGCGCGGACGAGGCGGGTCTGAGAGTCAGTACCGGAGTGACCGATTTCGGCCGGGGCCACGAGACCGCCGAGGTCGGCCTCGAGCATCGCTTCGCCACTGACTGGTGCCTGGGGCTGGGTCCACATGTGGGCGCTTTCGTGACCCTCGACGAGTCGTTCTTCCTCTACGCGGGCGCCGACCAGCGGATCAACCTCGGACGTTTCTGGTTCATCGACACCGGCACCTCCGTGGGTTTCTACGAGAAGGGGGACGGCAAGGACATCGGCGGCGAGTTCGAGTTTCGCACCGGCATCGCGGTCGGACGGCGGTTGCGGGACGGGTCGCGCCTGAGCTTCGGCTTCTTCCATATGTCCAACTCGTCCTACTATCGTCGGAACCCGGGAATGAACTCCCTCCTTCTTCGCTGGTCGAGGTAGCGCGCAAAGTGGCCGTGGATCCGGAACTGCTCGAACTTCTGGTGTGCCCCAGGTCGAAGGGGGAGCTCCAGCTCGTGCCGCTGCCGGCCGCGGTATGCGGGCGGCTCGTCGCCCGCTACCGGGAGCACTTCGGCGAGGAAGAACCCGAGGTCTCCGAGGGGCTCTGGTGCCGGGAATCCGGTCTCGTCTATCCGATCGTGAGCGACGTGCCCGTGATGCTGGTGGCCGAGGCTCTGCCGGCGCCCGAGGTTCTCCCGGAAGCGGCCGAAGAGGGCGGGCAGGCGTCCGGCGCGTGAACGACTTCCCCTCCTTCCTCTCCGCGCTCAGACCGGAGGTCGACGAGGCGCTGGACCGGCTGCTGCCTGACGCGGGAACCGAGCCGGCGGAAATCCACGAGGCGATGCGCTACAGCGTGTTCGCGGGCGGGAAGCGGGTCCGGCCGGCCCTGGTCGTCCTGGCCGGCGAAGCCTGGGGAGGCTCCCGCGAGGACCTGCTGACGGGCGGCGCGGCCCTCGAGATGGTCCACACGTTCAGCCTGATCCATGACGATCTGCCGGCGCTGGACGACGACGACCTGCGACGGGGGAGGCCGACCCTGCATCGGGCGCGGGGAGAGGCGATGGCGGTGCTCGCTGGCGACGCGCTGCTGAACCGGGCCTACGAGGTCCTTGGCCGCGAACCGGCCTCGGCGCCGCCCGAACGGCGGCTGGAGGCGGTGCGGGTGGTCGCGGACGCGGTCGGCACGGCGGGGATGATCGGCGGCCAGGTCTTCGATCTCCGGCACGAGGGAGACCTGGACGGCCGCACGGAGCGGAGCCGGGAACGCACCGTCGCCTCCCTGGAACGGATTCACCGTCTGAAGACGGGGGCCCTGATCGAGGCGAGCACGCGGCTCGGCGGCGTCTACGCGGGCGCGGGGCCCGAAGGGATCGAGCAGGTCGGCCGGATCGGCGCCGAGCTGGGCCTGCTGTTTCAGATCGGCGACGACATCCTGGACGAGGTCGGCAGCTCGGAGGACCTCGGCAAGACGCCGGGCAAGGACCGGCAGGCCGGGAAGCTGACGTATCCGGGCCTGTTCGGTGTCGAGGGCAGCCGGAAGAAGGCGCTGCAGGCGGCGGACCGCTGCCTGGCGCTGATCGAGGGTCTGCCCTCCGGTCGCGAGTTGTTCGGGGCCCTGGTCGCCTTCCTGGTCCACCGCGGTTCGTGAAGCGGCGGCTCGATCAACTGCTGGTCGAGCGCGGGCTGTTCGCCAGCCGGGAGCAGGCGAAGCGAGCCGTGATGGCTGGCTGGGTCCGGGTCGACGGGGAGCGCCGGGACAAGCCGGGGACGGCCGTGTCTGGCGCCGCCGCCGTCGAGGTGCGAGGCCGCGCTGAACCCTACGTGTCACGGGGCGGCCGCAAGCTCGAGCAGGCGCTGGCCGCGTTCGACGTGGACCCGGCAGGCGCCGTCTGTCTCGATGTCGGCGCTTCGACCGGGGGCTTCACGGACTGCCTGCTGGCGCATGGAGCGGCACGGGTCTACGCAGTGGACGTCGGCTACGGCCAGCTCGACGCGGGTCTGCGAAACGACCCCCGCGTGGTCGTCATGGAGCGGATCAATGCCCGCCACCTGCCGGCGGACGGCCTGTCCGAAAGCTGCGCAGTCGCCACCGTCGACGTCTCCTTCATTTCGGTCGTCAAGGTGGCGCCGGCGCTGCTTCCGCACCTCGCCGCCGGGGCCGACCTGCTGGTCCTGATCAAGCCCCAGTTCGAGGTGGGCAGGGACCAGGTCGGCAAGGGCGGCGTCGTGCGGGACGACGAACTGCGGCGGGACGTCGCCGCCCGGCGGATCGCCGAACTGGGCGCGCTGGGGCTCGAGTTCAGAGCCTCGGTAGACTGCGACCTCCGGGGACCGGCAGGCAACCGCGAGATCTTCGCCCACTTCAGGACATGAGATCGTGACCAGGATCCAGGAAGTCGCGGTCGTCGCCAAGCCGGACAGCGGGCGGGCGGCCGCCACCGCCGCCGATGTGGAGAGCTGGCTTCGCGAGCGCGGCGTGACGCCAGGCGACGTCGACGCAGAGGATCTGGGGCTGATCGTCGTCCTCGGCGGCGACGGCACGCTCCTCTCGGTCGCCCGCAGCCGGCCCGGCGTGCCGATCGTGGGGGTCAACCTCGGCAGCCTCGGCTACCTGGCCGAGATCGGTCTCGACCGGCTGTACAAGAACCTGGGGGCGATTCTCGAGGGGCGCTTCGAGGTCGAAGAGAGACTGCTCCTGGACGTCGAGTTGCGGCACGCGGCGGGCGGCACGGAGCGCTACCGCGCGCTCAACGACGCGGTCGTGCACAAGAGCGCCCTGGCGCGGATGATCGACCTGGCGGTGGAGATCGACGGCGAGCCGGTGGCCCGTTACCGGGCGGACGGCCTGATCGTCTCGACGCCGACCGGATCGACGGCGTACAGCCTGTCGGCCGGCGGGCCGATCCTCTACCCGACGCTGCCGGTCGCGCTGCTGACGCCGATTTCGCCCCACACCCTGTCGATGCGGCCGATCGTGGTGCCGGAGCGGAGCACGATCGCGATGACCCTGGGCAGCCTGGACGAGGAGGTCTACCTCACGCTGGACGGCCAGGAGGGGGCCCGGCTCCATGGCGACGACCGGGTGGTCGTGACCGCCTCCGAGTCGAAGGCGCTGCTCGCTCGCGCCTCTGGCCAGACCCACTACGACGCCCTGCGCAGCAAGCTTCGCTGGGGCGAATAGAATCGGCGTCATGACGAAACACAGCCAGGAACGGGAGCCGTCCCTCTTCACGCCGATCGAGGAAGCGATCGAGGTCTTCCGCGACGGCGGACAGGTGATCATCGTCGACGACGAGGATCGCGAGAACGAGGGCGATCTGGCGATCGCGGCCGAGAAGGTGACCGCCGACGCGATCAACTTCATGGCGACTCACGGCCGTGGCCTGATCTGCCTGGCGATGACCGAGGACCGCTGCGACGAGCTCGACCTGCCGTTGATGGTCCGGGACAACACGGCGCCGTTCGAGACCGCGTTCACGGTGTCCATCGAGGCCCGCGGCAAGGTCACGACCGGCATCTCCGCGGCCGACCGGGCGGCGACGATCGCCACCGCGATCGACCCCGCCACCCAGCCGCGGGACCTGTTGCGGCCGGGCCATGTGTTCCCGCTTCGCGCCAAGCGTGGCGGCGTGCTGAAGCGAGCGGGGCAGACGGAGGCTTCGGTCGACCTGGCTTCGCTGGCGGGGCTGGCGCCGGCGGGCGTGATCTGCGAGATCATGAACGAGGACGGGACGATGGCCCGGGTGCCGGACCTCGTCGAGTACAGCCGCCTGCACAAGCTGCCGATGATCACGGTGTCGGACCTGATCCGTTACCGGCTGAAGCACGAGAGCCTGGTCAGGCTGATCGCCTCCCCGACCATGCCGACGGGCTACGGTCCGATGAAGGCTTTCGCCTACCACGCCGAACTCACCGGCGAGGAGCATGTCGCTCTGGTGATGGGCGAGCCGAAGCCGGACAAGGACATCCTGGTGCGCGTCCACAGCCAGTGCCTGACGGGCGACGTCTTCCATTCCGAGCGCTGCGACTGTGGCCTCCAGTTGCACCATGCCCTCGCCACGATCGCCGAGGAAGGAGAGGGCGTCGTGCTCTACCTGCTGCAGGAGGGGCGGGGCATCGGCCTGTTCAACAAGCTGCGCGCCTACGATCTGCAGGACGAGGGGCACGACACGGTCGAGGCCAACCACAAGCTCGGGTTCAAGGCCGACCTCCGCAACTACGGCATCGGAGCCCAGATTCTCCGCGACATCGGCGTTCGCCGGATGCGGCTGATGACGAACAACCCGCACAAGTACATCGCCCTCTCCGGCTACGGCCTGGAGATCGTCGAACGCGTGCCGATCGAGATCGAGGCGACCGAATCGAACCGCGACTATCTCCGGGTCAAGCGGGACAAGATGGGCCACCTGCTGAAGCTGG
>JAJDZH010000457.1 GCA_022824725.1 Thermoanaerobaculia bacterium
GACCACCAGGGCACCGCATCCGGCTGCCGCGAACAGCAGCAGCACCATCATCGTCATCATGGCAAGCCGCGGGCCGCCGAGCAGCCTGGCCGCGACCACCGCTCCACCGAAGATCGCCGCCTGGACAAACCACCAGCACAACAGCGCCACCATCGCCAGCACACCGCAGTAGAAGTCGCGTTGCTCATGGAGCTTCGGCTTTCTCGGCAGCCAGATCGAGACCATCGTTCCACCGCCGGCCAGGCCGAGCAGCGAGAAGGCGGCCACGAGGAACGGAATCGCCCGGTCGGCAGGGGGAATCCGGTCGGCCAGCACCAGGCTCATCACGGCCGTCTGCACAAACACCAGACTGCCGACCAGGCCGAGAGCGCCCAGCACCTTGCCGGGCATGCAGGCGGCAAGCGCGTTCTCCGCCGACATCGAGAGCCGCCGCGCGCCGCCGGCCGTGAAGCCCAGCAGATTGGCGAAGAAGGCGAGCCAGAACACACTGAGGAAACCGGCGATGCCCGCCACCGTCCACAGAGCGAACTGACCACCGCCGTCCGGCAACTCCTCGCTTCTGAGCAGGAACACCATGAACAACGGCATGGCCCAACTGAAAACGAGGTTCAGGCGCACCTGCCGGAACCGGAGCATCATCCGCGCCTCCGCAAGCGCGACGACGAAGATCGGCCGCGACCAGATGCCCGCCGGCGCCCGGCCGGCGGCCGCCGCGGGCGGGCCTCCACTCGCTCTTCGCACCGCCGATCCGCCACGGCGCTTCTTCGTCTTCGCGCCGCGATCGTCCGGGCTGCGCTGTTCCAACGCGAAGGCTCCGGCCATGAGAAACAGGAGAACCCCCAGCCGTCCGCCGCTCACGGCGGCATCCGCCCACAATGCCTCACCGGCCCACAACGGCTCCACCGCGCTCGCGCCGAGCACCCCGAGCAGCAGGACAGCGAGCCCCACGCCGAGCCAGCGCTGTCGACCCTGCCCACCAATGACAACCGCCCCCAACGGCCCGGCCGCGACGAGGGCAAGCACCGCGCCGACTACATCCATGCCCTCGAACGCCCACTCCGTTCCCCGGGGCCAGCCGCTCCCCGCGAACACCCGAGCCAGCAAGGCATTCAACAAGACGAGGAGCATGGCCAAACCAACCAGGTTCGTGCCCACCGTCAGCGCCGCGCGTCGGCTCACCGTCAGGCCGAACCTCGCTCCATCGCGCCGGTTGAACCACCGCCCCAGCGGCGCCCACTGGAACAGCGTCACAAGCACGAAGAACGCGACCGCTGCGAACAACATGTCCACCGGCAGATCCCGGCCGGGCGCCTCCTCCATGCTGTTCAGGCTGAAGGTGTAGTTCACGATCAGGAAGCCGCCCAACACGATGCCGAAGACCAGCTTCGCCTTCTCGGTCAATGCCTTGCGCCACCCGGCGAGCGCGCGAAGCCGAACCACGGTCAGGATCAACACGAACAACCCTCTCCCGTGACCGGTCGGGCCACTGTCCGCCGATCGAGCAACCACCTCCCTGACCCGTGCCTCCTGGGTTTCGTCACCGGCCCACCAGTGAGCCGCCCTGCTGTCGTCGCCCAACTCCTCGTGCAGCTCCGAGATCCGCTTCTCCTTTCTGATCTTCCACTCGAACTGGACGGCCGCCGCCAGATGCGCCACGCCCGCGAGAAGGCCTGCCCAGACCGCCCTCGGGCCGGACGGCGCCGCGACGAACCAGCCGAACCACAGCCAGAAGACGCCGAGGATCGGAAAGGCGAACCGAAGGAACTTCTTCCGCCCCTCCGTCACCGGCCCAGCACCTCTACGCCTGCGGCCCGCGCCGCGGAAGCGAGACGCCCGTCAAGAGTCGCCAGCGGTAATCGCATTCGCAGCGCCAGTTCCAGGTACATCGCGTCGTAGACGGAGATCCCCCGGTCATGCGCCAGTTCGAGCACCGCGCTCCAGACACGTGCCGGGGATCCAGAGTCGACTGCTATGGGTAGAACATCGAGAGAGTGGCGAATCCATGCCCACTGGCTTGCCTCGAGTCGGCCCCGGCGCGTCGCCGCCAGAAAGGCGTTCGCGACTTCTATCGGCCAGAGGCCTGGCGTGTACGCCTGACGCTCCAACAGGGACTCCAGCAGCCGGTCGGTCGCCTCCGTCGACTCGTCCGGGAAGACCCAAGCCATCGTCATCGAGGCGTCCAGCACGAAAGTCATCAGTAACGGCGACCTTCCTCGATCAGCTCCCGAACTGAAAGGCCGCCCAGGCTCTGCGACCTGCGGAACTCCTTCAGGTTCTCGATGGCGGTGCGTACCTGGTCGGTCTCGACGCCACGATAGGGAATCAGCTCGGCGACCGGACGCTCGTGCCGTGTGATGACGAACCTCTCGCCGGCCTGCACCCGTTTCAGCAGACGCGGCAGGTGGGTCTTGGCCTCGAATACACCGATCTCCGACATGGAACGACTCCTTCCCGGATCGCACAGAATCTAACTAGTCTCAGACTAGACTGACGCTGAGTCAGGGTCAACCCGCGCGACCCGCTACGCCGAGACCCGGGAGCCGGGTGAGGCTCGTATCGCTGTACCATCGCGCACGATGCGCAAGCAGCTTCCCGGCGGCATCGAGCTGCGCGAACTGGCTTCCGAGGAGGAGTACGAAGCCGTGGTCGACCTCGAGCGGGAGACGTGGGGCGTCGGCTTCGAGGACACGGTGCCCACGACGATCCTGATGATCTCGCAGAAGATGAGCGGCGTCCTTGCCGGAGCCTTCGACGGGGACGGCCGGATGCTCGGCTTCATCTACGGGCTGAGCGGCTTTCGGTACGGCAAGCGGGCGCACTGGTCGCACATGCTCGCCGTGACTCGTGAGGCCCGCGGCCTGGGGCTGGGGCGGGAACTCAAGGTCTTTCAGCGCGAGATCCTGCTGCCGCTCGGCGTCGAGACGGTCTACTGGACCTACGACCCGCTGGTCGCACGGAACGCGAACCTGAACCTGAACCGGTTGGGCGCCCTGCCGGCCGAGTACGTCGTCAACATGTACGGCGAGGACACGGGGAGCGTGCTGCACAGCGGGCTGGGGACGGATCGCTTCGTCGTCGCCTGGCCGATCCTGAGTTCCCGGGTCGACTGGCTGATGACCGCTGGCTCGTCCGCCCAGCCGACCCGGGCCGCGGCGCCCTTTCCCGTCGACGAGTCCTTGCCGGAGACGACGTGGGTCGAGGTTCCGCCGAACATCGGCCGCATCCTGCGCTCGTCGCCCGAGGACGCCGCCGCCTGGCGGCGGCGGACCCGGGCGCAGTTTCAGGAGCATCTCGAGGCGGGTTATGAGGTGACCGGGTTCTCGTGGAGGGAAGATCCGGAGCCGGATGCCGGCGAGGGCGCCGGCGCACCCAGTGGGCCGGATGCCGGCGAGGGCGCCGGCGCACCCAGTGGGGCCGATGCCGGCGAGGGCGCCGGCGCACCCAGTGGGGCCGATGCCGGCGAGGGCGCCGGCGCACCCAGTGGGGCCGATGCGGACGAGGGTGCCGACAAGGCCAGTGTCCAGAACCGGCGCTACTACTACCGGCTCGAGAAGCTCGACGGAACGGAGACGCGATGAGTCTGCATATCGAGGCGATCACCCTGCGCGAGATCCGACTGCCCCTCGTGGAGCCGTTCCGGATTTCCTCCGGCGTCACGACGACTCGCCGCATCCTGCTGCTGGAACTCGTCGACGCGGACGGTGCCTCGACCTGGTCCGAATGCGTCGCCGGCGACTTCCCGAACTACTCCCCCGAGAGCATCGACACGGCGACGCTGGCGATCCGGGAGTGGCTGGCGCCGCGGGTGCTCGGCCGGCGCTTCGAGACGCCCGAGGACGTGTCGGCCGCCCTGGCCGAGGACCTCCGCGGCCACGAGATGGCCCAGGCGGCGATCGAGATGGGCGCCTGGGGGCTGGCGGCAACGAAGGCAGGGCAGAGCCTGTCGTCGCTGCTGGGCGGCACGCGGAAGCGAATCGGCACCGGAATCTCGATCGGCATCCAGAGTTCGCCCGACGATCTTGCGGAGAAGGCCGGGAAGGCGCTGGCCGAGGGCTACCGGAAGATCAAGCTGAAGATCAAGCCCGGCCAGGACCTCGACTATCTGCACGCCGTCCGCGACCGGCTAGGTCCCGGCGCGCCGCTGATGGCAGACGCGAACAACGCGTACACCCTGGACGACGTGGACCATCTCGTCCGGCTCGACGACCTCGACCTGGTCATGGTCGAACAGCCGCTGGCCTGGGACGACGTCGCCCGCCACGCGGAACTCCAGCGCCGGATGCGGACGCCGATCTGCCTC
>JAJDZH010000096.1 GCA_022824725.1 Thermoanaerobaculia bacterium
CCGGGTCTTCGAGCCGGGCCGCGGCGAGATCATCGTCGGCCGCAGCCTGGCCGGCCGCCTCGGCCTGCGGGTCGGCGACGAGCGCGAGTTGGGCCGGAACACGTTCCGCGTTGTCGGCCTGTTCACCGGCGTGGGCGCCCATGGTTCCGAGATCTGGGGTGACTATCGCGATTTGGGCGATTCGTTTCGGCGCAGCGGCTACTACTCCTCGACCCGGCTCCAGGCCGCGTCGCCCTCGGCGGCGCGCGACCTGATCGAGACGGTCAAGGCCGACCAGCGTCTCCAGGTGCAGGCCCTGACGGAACCCGAGTACTACGAGCTGCAGTCCGAGACGTCGTCGGGCCAGTTCATCATCCTCGGCAACGTGCTCGCCGTGCTGATGGCGATCGGCGCCTGCTTTGCGGCGGCGAACACGATGTACGCCCAGGTCGCCGCCCGCGCCCGCGAGATCGGCACCCTGCGCGCCCTCGGCTTCAAGCGGCGCTCGATCATGGGCAGCTTCTTCCTGGAGGCGGTGCTTCTCGGCGTCGTCGCGGGCGGTTTCGGGGCCCTGCTGTCCCTGCCGCTCAACGCGATCCAGACCGGCACGATGAACCAGGTGACCTTCAGCGAGATCACGTTCCAGTTGCGAACGACTCCGTTCGCGCTCTTCTCGGGCATCTTCCTGGCCACGGTGACCGGTGTCCTGGGCGGCCTGCTCCCCGCCTTCGGCGCCTCGCGCCAGAAGATCACCGACCTCCTCCGCGAAGCATAGACACTGGGTGCGCGGGTCTTCTGACCCGCATCCGGGCGAGGCCGCGAATCGGCGAGCCCGAGTGGCCGTGTACCCTAGGAGGAAGGTGTCCAGCCACTCGGTCCGTCTTTCCCGAGCGTCCCTGTTGGTCGCTACGGCGCTCCTCGTCGCCGGGTGTGCCGACTCGCCGACGCCCATCGCGCCGGACCCCCTTCCCAACATCGTCCTGATCGTCCCGGACGACCTCGGCCGCCACGACGTCAGCTTCCACGGCGGCGAGATCGCCACGCCGAACATCGACCGGATCGCCGCCGAAGGCGTGCGCCTCGAACGGTTCTACAGCGCGCCGGTCTGTTCGCCGACTCGGGCCGGCCTGATGACGGGCCGCTATCCGATCCGTTTCGGTTTGATGCGGGCCGTGATCGCGCCCTGGCGCGACTACGGCATGGACACGTCGGAGGTCACGTTGCCGGAGGTCCTGGCCAGGGCTGGCTACGAGCACCGCGGCATCTTCGGCAAGTGGCACCTGGGTCACTTCGAGCGCAAGTACCACCCGCTGCGGCGCGGCTTCACGGAGTTCGTCGGCCACAACACGGCGGTCGACTACTTCACGAAGGAGCGCGAGGGCGAGCGGGACTGGAGCCACGACTACGAGTCCGTCGACGAGGACGGTTACGTCACGGACCTGCTGGCCGAGCACGCGGTGCGATTCATCCACCGTCACGCCGGCGGCGAGGCGCCTTTCTTCCTGTACGTGCCCTTCAGTGCGCCGCACTCGCCGATCCAGGCCAAGGAGGAGGACCTACCGCTGTACGCGGACCTGGAGGCGATCGAGCCGCCACGTGGCTGGGAGGAGTCGACGGCGGGCAGGCCGATCGCCGCCGACGAACGGCGGCGGAACGGGCGCCGGGTTCACGCCGCGATGGTCCACTCGCTGGACGAGGGCGTCGGCCGAATCCTCGATGCGGTCGACGGCCACGGCATTGCCGAGAACACCCTCGTCCTCTTCTTCAGCGACAACGGAGGCTCCGTCGGCATCGGCGACAACGGCCCCTACCGGGGCGCCAAGGGCAGCGTCTTCGAGGGCGGCACCCGCGTGGCCGCGGCTGCACGCTGGCCCGCGGGGAGTATCGAGGGAGGCGGCCGGATCGACGCGCCGATGTCCTACATCGACGTGCTGCCGACGCTGATGGGGATCGCCGGCATCGACGATCACGGCGGCAAGCCGCTCGACGGCGTCGACGTCGGCGACGTGCTCACGGGCGCCGCCCAGGCCGGGCCGGAGCGCGATCTCTACTCCTTCATCGCCCAGCTCGACCCGGAGCGGGAGCAGCTTTCGGTGACGGAAGGCGACTGGAAGCTCGTCGTCGTCGGACCGCCGCTGGTCCGGGAAGGCGCGGCGGACGCGTCGCGGATGATGTTGTTCCGGTTGACCGAGGATCCGCTCGAAGAGCGGGACGTGGCGGCCGACCATCCCGATCTGGTGGCCCGTCTGCTTGAGAAAGCTGCCGACTTCCGAGCGTTGCAGCCGCCGAACCCGGTGGCGCCGTTCTTTGCCGGCCGCGAGGGCTTCAAGCCGCCGCCGAACTGGCAGTTCGGAGAGTGATGGTCTCGTTTGCTTCTTTACCGGGTGCGTCGGCGTCCCCGCCGGCTTCCAAGCACGCGCGCGAGGCCGGAGGCCTCGCTCCTCGCTGGCGCGTGGGTTGCGTTCTGATGGCGCTGGCAGTCCTGGTTGGCTGCGCTCCGGCGCCGGAGGTCGACGACGGGGCGGTCGCGGTGTCGCCGCAGCGCCCGAACATCCTTCTCGTCCTGATCGACGATCTGGGATTCGAAGGGATCGGTTCCTACGGCGGTGCTTCGTATGAGACCCCGAACATCGATCGCCTTGCCGCGGACGGGGTCCGATTCACCCACGCGTACTCCACGCCGCTGTGCTCGCCGTCGCGGATGAAGCTGATGACCGGGCGCTACAACAGCCGCAACTACACCGAGTGGGGCGTGCTGCCGCACGAGGAGGTCACCTTCGCCAACCTGCTGAGCGAAGCCGGCTACGCGACCTTCCTGACAGGAAAGTGGCAGCTCTCCGGATTCCAACTGGGATGGAGGGAGGACTGCTGCGTGGGGCAGGGGCAGACGCCGGAAGAAGCCGGCTTCGACGACTACCTGGTGTGGCACTACCACGAGAAGGGAGAGCGCTACGCCGATCCTCTCCTGTGGGGACCGGACAACGAAGGTGGGGTCTTCGAAGGCGAGTACGGCCCGGATCTGTTCGTCGACTTCCTCCTGGAGAGGATCGAGGCGCAGGTGAGGGAAGAGCCCGAACGGCCGTTCGCTGCCTACCACTCGATGGCGCTGGTCCACGATCCGTTCGTGCCGACCCCCGACAGTGCGGACTGGAACGTCGACCGCGGCGCCCGGGATCCGGCCTACTTCCCCGACATGGTGGCCTACACGGACAAGCTGATCGGCCGCCTGGTCGGCAGGCTGGAAGAGCTGGGCATCCGGGACGACACGCTCATCCTGCTGACCGCCGACAACGGCACACCCCGGCAGATCACCAGCGCGCTGCGGGACGGGACCGTGGTGCCGGGAGGCAAGGGGCGGACGATCGACTACGGCGTCCACGTGCCGTTCATCGCCTCGTGGCCGGCCGGTTTCGAGAGCGGCCGGACGTCGGACGCCCTGGTCGACCTGGCGGACTTCCTGCCCTCGATGGTCGAAGCGGCCGGTGGGGCACTGCCGGACGACCGGGTAATGGACGGCAGGAGTTTCCTTCCCGTGCTGCGGGGCGAAACAGACTCCGCCCGCGACTGGGTCTTCACCGACTTCCGGCCGCGGTTCCTGAACATCCCGGAAGTGACCTTCGTTCACGACCGCCGCTACAAGCTGTACGACGACGGCCGCTTCTTCGACTACGAGAGCGACGTGGAGGAGGAGAATCCCCTGAACACCGACGACCTGACGGAAGAGGCAGCCGCGGCCATGGCCCGACTGCGCGCCGCGATGGCTGAGGGCCTTGGCGGGTAGTCGCAGCCGCTGGCGACCGGCATCCCGCCGCTTCCGCGCGGGTCTGGCCGGCGCGGTGACCGTTCTGGCGGCCTGCGGGGCGCCGGCGCCGTCACCGGAGACA
>JAJDZH010000268.1 GCA_022824725.1 Thermoanaerobaculia bacterium
CTCCAGGACCGCCGCGTCGACCTCATCGTAGCCATGGTCGAGCGCGAACTTCTCGATGCCCGCGACCGCCGAAGTACGCACGATGTCCGGGATGTTCGCCAGCCGCTCTTGCGCTTCGGCAGTCCAGGGGATACCCCCGGACCCGCCGTTTCCCGCGCCGTCTCCGGTCGGGGCAGTCGACATGCCCATCTCGGCCAGCATGCCCGTGAAGGGACACTTCGAGGACGTCGCCCCGGCTTCGCCGTCCATCTCGGGCCCGATCCGGACGCCGAGGGCCCCGACCACCTGCGTTTCGTGCGGATTCGTCATCATCGCCATCTCGGCCGAACAGATGGGGCAGGCATAGACCAGGGCGACCGAACCGCCACCCTGTCCCAGAGCGTGCTTCAGCTTCATCTGCTCGTCGCAGGGTACGCAGAGGAACTTCATCTTTGATCTCTGTCGGTCTGAATCAGGTGGTTCGGGCGACGCAACCCAGAAGCTGCGCGGCGGCCTCGTCGATCGCGCGGATGACCGGACCCGGCGGCAGGTCCGTTTCGCCTGCATCGGAGGCCGTCGCCAGACGCGGGTCGAACGGTACCCTAGCCAGGCAGGGGAGTCCAAGCTCGGGCGCTTCACCCGCCGCGCCGTCGAACAGGGGACGCACTCCGTGGCAGGTGCCGCAGTAGTAACCGCTCATGTTCTCGATGTAGCCGAGGACCTCGTTCGGTGTCGTGCCGAGAGCCGCCGCGGAGCGTGCGACGACACCGCGGGCCAGTGCGGCCGGAATCGTGACGAGCACGAAGCGCGCGGCTGGCCCGAGGACCTCGGCGTACTGCAGCGTACGTTCGGCGCCCGGCGGCAGGTCGACGAGCAGAAAGTCGAGACGACCCCAATCGACCAGGCCGAGCAACTGCTGGAACAGGTTGAACTCCCTGGTCGCGCGCCATACGTGAGAGTCGCCGGTCGCTACGCTCTCGAACGCGAGGTGTTCCGACTCGGGTACCAGGGAACCCAACGAGACGACGCCCAGACCACAAGACGTGCGGGGTAGGGCCATTCCCCGGTCACCGGGCAGGAGCGGCGCCTGTTCCAGCCCGGCCAGACGGGCCTGGCAGGGACCGTTCAGATCCGCGTCGAGAATCGCGCAATGGCGCCCCGCTCGCCCGAGGGCCAGGGCGAGCTGCATCGTCAAGGTGCTCTTGCCGACGCCTCCCTTGCCGGAGCCGATCGCGACGACGTGATCGATGTCCGCCATCGCCTCATCGATGCGCTCCCGCTGCTGCAGAACCTGCCCGAGAACGTCGGAACCGCCGTCGCCCGCGATGTCGGAGTAGGTCTTCATGACCGCCGGAACCGTTCGAGAAGGCCTGTCCGTTCGGCCAGGGAACGGGCTCTTGCGCGCACCCGCCCACGGATGTCCAGCTCCGGATAGGCGGCGCGCTGGAAGATCAGCCCGTCGTTCACGATCCAGGGGCGGCTGCGACCGAAGGCGTGACGGTGTCTCTTCATGTAGACGAGTTCGAACCCGTTCTTCGCCAGCAGCCTGATGAGCTCCAGTGGACGAATGCCGAACTGCCAGTACCAGTGGTTGTCCCGTTCGAGCCTCCCGTCCTCGTCCCGTTCGTGGTGCCTGGAGAACCACGATTCGAGCCGTTCGCGGGCGTTCCAGTCGTCTTCCCAGACGTAGACGTTCCTGTAGTACCAATCGACGCCGCGATCCACGAACCGGATGGTTCGCGGCGTCTTCAGCCAGTTCTGATTGAACACGATCAGGGCGTTCGTATGCGGCAGCCAGTTCAGCAGAAACCGGTCCCAGTCCGGCTTGACCTGGTGGAGGAGGATGTCGTACATGATGAGGGCGTCGACCTCGCCGACCGCGTCGAGCGCCTGCCGCGAACCGAGCAGGGCCTGGACGAGTTCCACTCGTGGATGTTCCTTCGCGCGCTCCCGTGTCAGGTGGGTCAGGTTGCCGTCGACGATCACCGCACGCTCCAGCTCGCTTCCGCACAGTGAGGCGGCGTGGAAGGTGTAGGCGCCGTCGACACCCCAGCAGGCTCCCAGATCGGCGAACGACCGGAAATCCGTGAGTTCGTGGGCCGTATCAAGCAACTCGAGTTTCTCGCGCTTGGGCGGAACCTCGGACTGAGCGCCGAGTGGCTTCTCCCTGGTGCCGGCTCGGGCGGACATGCCGGGCAGCGTAACAGTCACGACCGCGCCGCGTCGCTTTCGTACCTGTGGGTCTTTCCCGCCGCCTGAAAGCCGTGATCTTCGAGCCGATCCGCAAGCGGCTCGGCGGGATGCACACGCGGCAGGTAGAGCGACCTTCCGGACTCTCTGGCGGCGAAGGCAAGGAGCGGCCCGACCAGCGGGGGTAGCGGCCGGTTGCCGCCGATCGCGAGGATCTCGCAAGGGGGGAGGGCCTGGGCCCGCCCGTCGCCGGCCGGGGAAGCGACCGGCCGGGCAAGGAAGGGCAGGGGGTCGTCCGCATGCTGGGGGCCCCGGTAGATGAGCCAGGCCTCGATCCCCTGGTCCGTGGCGATGCCGATGCCCAGCGCTCCCTGGCGCAGGTTGAGGATCGTCTGCACGGCGCGTTGCCAGCAGCGCTCCTGTTCCGGAGCTTCCTGGAAGGCTTCGCCTGCGGCGAGTTCCGATGGTGAAACGGCCCCGACCAGGTCGAGAAAGGGGCTCGCCGCGGAGCTTCCCCCACTGTAGACGTAGTCGGTCAGGGTTTCCCCCTCGGTGAAACCGCAGGCGCAGAGGAAGCGGTGGGCGGCCACCGCGGTCGCCGGCACTTCGACGAGCAAGCGGGTCGGCTCCAGGATGGCCATCTTCTGGCTGAGCGAGGTCATCATGTGGCGGGCATGACCCTGCCGGCGGTGCTCGGGATGAACGGCGACGTGCAGCACGAGATTGGCGGTGGGCTCTCGCTTCGCCGCGATGAGGACGCCGATCGGGTCGGATCCGGCGAACGCGACCATGCAACTGCTGGTCCAGAGATTGATTTCCCGCGAAAGCCGCTTCATGTGGTCGACGGTGAGCCGCCACGGGACGGCGTCGGGTCCCGTGTTGCAGCGGTGGAAGGCCTCGACGATCAGGGGAACGTCGTCGGAGCGGCAGAAACGGTAAGCGGACAAGTGTCTACTCGGTCAGGGGCTATTCCGCAGGCCGGCCGGCAGACGCTGGGGCGGCGGCCGGGGCGGGAACCATGCCGGTCGGCTCCTGGTCCGGCAGGCGCAGCAGAGTGAGAATCAGCATGGCGGAAACGTACATGGAGAGGAAGACGGTGAACGCGAGGTCGTAGCTCCCGAAGCGGTCGAAGACGTACCCCGCGAAGGGCACGCCGAGGATCTGGATCGGCAGGAGCATCGGGCTCATCAGGCCCATCACGCGGCCGAACGATCGGCGTCCGAAGCAGGCCCCGATCAGCGTGCCCCAGAGGGGCATCATCCCGCCCATGCCGAGTCCGAAGACGGCCGCGGCGGCGATCAGTCCGGGGTAGCTCTCAGCCCGAAGCAGGACGGTCGTGCCGGTGGCCTGCAGCGAGATCGCCAGCCACAGCGCGCCTCGGCTGCTCAGGCGATCGCCGATCCAGCCGAACACGACCTTCCCCAGCACTCCCATCGCGGCGATCGCGGAGAGACTGAAGGCGGCCCGAATGGGCGCGAATCCCAGATCCGTTGCGTGTGCGATGACGTGGGTGAGGATCGCCGAGTTCGAGCAGAAGTTCATCGACACGACCAGGGTGATGACCCAGAAGTTCCGGTTGGCGAGGGGCTCGATCCAGTCGAGGCGCCGGCGTCTGGGCGGTGCGGCGGCAACGGCCAGAGCCGGCGCCACGGGTTCCACGCCGGCCGGGCCTTCACCGGGAGCGGGAGTCGGAGTCCATTCCGGCACGTTGGAGGTCGCATCGCCGTCGGGGTGAAGCCCTAAGTCCTCCGGCCGGTCGACGACCCAGCGCCGCACCGCCGGCAGCACGAACAGCAGTGTCAGCGCGCCGTAGAGAACGAACGTGCCCCGCCAGCCGACCCAGTCGATGAGACGGGTCGCGACCGGCGCCATGACGACACCGGACAGTGAAATCCCCATCGTGGCGATGCCGAGAGCCATCGCGCGCCGGCGAACGAACCAGTTGGCGACCAGGGTCGACGCGGTCACGCCGCCCACGAGGGCCGCCCCGAGGGCCAGGAAGGTGCCGAGGACGAGATAGAACTGGACCAGGTTCTGGACCACCGCCGTGAGCAGGAGGCCGGCCGCCAGCAACCAGGTACCCACCGTCATGATGCGCCTGGCGTGGCCGTGGTCCAGGGCGTGGCCCAGGAAGGGCGCGACGAGGCCGTTCGTGATGCCGAAGACGGCGAGGCCGATTCCGACGCCGGTCCGGCCGCCGCCGAACTCGGCGGTCAGGGCGACGAAAAAGGCGCCGAAGGAGTAGAAGCCGAAGCCGACCGAGACGAAGAGCGCCAGGAAGGAGACACCGATGATCTTCCAGCCGTGGAAGACCGTGCTGGCGGGAGGCGTCCGCAAGCTTCCTAGGCGAGCAGGTCGTCCAGCTTGAAGACCGCTGCCGCGTTCTCGCGCAGGAACTTCGGCCAGACGTGATCCCGCAG
>JAJDZH010000410.1 GCA_022824725.1 Thermoanaerobaculia bacterium
GCACGGGATCCCCTCAGAGGAAGTGCTAACGGACTACGAGATCGGCGTTTGCCGCCCGACTCTCAGTCGCGAGACTCCTCTGGATACGCTCCAGCGAGTACGACGCACGCAGCAGCGCAGCGTCGAGACTGCCCGGCACGATCGCGGGCGGGATGGGGTTCCCGGCCGAACTCGCCTCTCCCCCGCCGAAGGTGTAGATGTCCCGCTGCAGCACCTCGAGATCCGCGGCCGGGATCGGCAGTTGCAGGGCACTTCCCGCCGGCATGATGTCGTTCCGCCGTCCGTGCCAGAACTCGAGCCCGCCGAACACGTTGAACACGTTCTCGAAGTGCTCGAACCACATCGCGTCGCGCAGGTTCCCGCAACGGCCCTGCACATCGTACCGCTTCCGTGGCGTGCACTCGCCCGCCGCGTTGGTCGGCACGGCATCCGTCGGGTTCGACGGTGCGGGCGGCAGGCCCGCCTCCATGCGCGTCTTGTTCACGATGTCCGCGGCGGCTCCGAAGTTCCCCATGCGGTAATGGGCTTCCGCGACGTAGGTGTCCATCTCCTGGTGCGTCATGGACTCCATCGCGCCGAACTCGCAGCGGCTGCAACTCAGCGTGTAGTCGTCGTATCGCGAGTCGCCGTAGTGCGACTGCCGGTACGTTCCGCGCTCCGGACGGAAGATGATTGTCGCGTTGTACCGGTGCCGCGGGCCGTACGAGGCCGCCGAAGGGCTCACCGGCTCCCCGAGCGTGCCGTGCTCGTTGACCGCCGGGAACCGCTTGTCATCCCCGAACGTCATCTCGCGCGCCGTCCGCTGCTCCGTGGGGAATGTGAGCCAGTCCTGGTACTGGCCGCTCTGATCCGCCATGCCGACCCAGTCCATGTGCATGCGGTGCCAGGTCCGGTTCTCCTGCATGAAGATCTTGATGCCGCTCCACCATGGAGTGCCGGAGGAACGGTCCTCGCCGATCGCCACGAGTTCGCGAATGCCGTTCTCGGCATCGGAGATGACCTTGCCCCAGTTCACACCCGCGGCCTCCGCATCCGTCCGCGGCAGGTTGGCCGCACAGCGCGCCTTCCAGCTCACCAGGTAATCGGCGAACTGGTTGTTGTCCCAGGGATTTCCGTTGATCCACGTTTCCGGGAGCGTAAACGAGGACGAGCGGGCGGCGGACTCCGCCGCATCCAGCCTCTGAACGGCGTACTGGTAGACGGAGTTGTAGTCCACCGTGTCCAGCTCGCCCGTCAGATCCACCGTCTCGTCGACGATGAACGCCTGATCGTACCAAAGCGCGAGCAGACAGTTCAGTATGGCCTGACTCGCCATCGCGAAGGTGCGTGCGCGCGTATTGCGCTCGCCTCCGGGACCGATCTCGAGACCCTCGTCGAGGGCCCGGATCCCGTCCGAGGCCGCCGAGATGCCGCCGTAGGCGTCACCCCAGTTCGCCTCGAAGATGTACGAGGGACGGTACGAGGCCGAGTTCGGCAGCGGCTCGCGGGGCTCACGGCCGAGGTCGTTCATCCCCATGTTGCCCCAGGTCGCCGTGTGGCGGCTCGACATGTGGTTGAAGGCGAAGTTCGCGTTGTTCCAGTAGTGCCCGATTTCCCAGACCTTGAGGTAGGAGCTCGCGATGAGCGTCTCCACATCGTCCGGGCCCGCCAGGGCTCGCGCCCGGTCCGGCTCGTTCGGGTTGTCGACCGCAAGGTCGCAACCCGTAAAGCCGACCGTAAGCGCCAGCGTAATGGCAGGCAGCGTCAGCTTCCTTTTCATGACCCCTCCATTACTCAATTCCATGTCCGTCCGAACCCCGTTCCTGAAGGGGCGTCAGAAGACGAGTTCCGCCGAGAAAGTGAACGTACGGAAATTCGGGTAACCGAAGCTGTCGTAGCGGTTCAAGGTCGCGCTTCCGACCTCTCCGCCGTCCCGGCCGACTTCGGGATCGTACCCGCGGTATGCGGTGAACGTGAACAGGTTGCGTCCGATCGCGTTCAGCGTGACCCGGTCGAACACGTCTCCGAACACGGACGAGGTGAGCGATTCCGGCAGCGTGTAGCCGAGTGACAGCTCGCGGACCTTGAGCCACGTACCGTCCTCGCGGAACCAGGAGTTGTCCGACCCGACGTTGTAGATGACCGAGGCGTAGCCCGTCGGCTTGTTCAGCTCGAGCGGCTTGCCCGTCTGGTCCACATCTTCGCCCCGCAGTTCGCGAAGCGCCCACTGCGCCGTGTTGTTGTAGATCGAGTGACCCACCGACGACTCGAGGAGCGCGTTCAGGCTGAGGTTCCGATACCGGAAGTTCGTCGCGAACGAAGCGCTGAAATCCGGCGTCGTGTTCCCGAACGGAAGGAAGTTCGTCAGCCGGCACTTCTCCATGTAGTCGCCCGGGTTCTTGGAGACGCAGGCCGGCGAGTAGTCCTCGACGTAGAACGGATGCCCCCAGGCGTAGTTGCGGTCGCCGTCCGGAGTGGACACGGTCCCCTGCGTGCCCCACAGCTTCTTGGTGAAGCCTTCGGTGTGGTTGTGCCCGCCGGTGTAGACGAGAAGGCCGTCGTCGTTGACCTGGAAGTTGGCGTTGCAGTCGGAAGCCGACACGCCGACCGGCGCCAGGTCCGCACAACTGGTGGCCAGAACTTCGCCCCACATCTCGCCCAGCGGACGACCCTCGGAAACGTAGTAGGTCGATACCGTGTAGTCGGGAACGTCCAGACGCGTGATCTCCTGCCGCGTCCGGTCCCAGTTCACCCGGAACTGGAGGCCCATGTCCTGCTCGTCGATCGCCGCGTAGCGCAGCGAGACCTCGTACGTCTGCGCCGAGATCTCGCCCGCGTTCTGCCACTGGTTGGAGAAGCCCACGAACGCGGCCTGCGGAACCTGCAGCAGCTGGTCGTCGGTCGTCTGCCAGGCGTACGTCAGATCGAGACCAAGGTTCTCGAAGAACACGAAATTGAGCCCCGCTTCGCGCTCCGTCGTGAACTCCGGCTTCAGCGCCCGGTTCCCGAGGTTGATCGGGAAGATCGCGCCCTGTGCGACGCCGAACGTCTCATACTGGGCGTAGAAGTTCGGGCGGCCGCCCGCCGTACCCAGCGAGAAGCGCAGCTTCAGCTCATCGATCGCGTCGATGTTCCAGAAGTCTTCCTGCGTCACCCGCCACGCGACCGAGCCGCGGTAGTACGTCTGCCACCGCTCATCGGGTCCGAACAGCGAGGAGCCGTCGCGACGGATCAGGCCGTCGAGGATGTAGCGGCCCTGGTAGTCGACGCTCGCGATCCCGAACAGCCCTTCCGCCTTGATCGAGCGGACCTGGTTGTTTCCGCTCGTCTCGCCGATGATCGCGCCGAAGTTCGGCACGTCCTGCACCGAGAACCGGCTGCCGAACACGCCGTTCGACTTGAAGCTCTGGTCTTCGATGAGGTAGCGTGCCTTCGCGCGCACCGTGACGTCGCCGTCCATGAACGTCCGGCTCGCACCGAGCGTCACGGAGGCATTGATCGCCTCATCGGTGAAGTTGAACTCGCGCAGGCTGCCGCCGGTGAGCTCGCCCGTGCCGCTGGCGCTCGACGTCCGCTCGTTCTTGGGCCGGATCGTGTAGTCCCGGAAGTCCGTCCGGTCGAAGGAGGCGTTCGCCTCGAGCGTCAGCCAGTCGATGGCCGCGGGCGAGAAGTTGAGGTCCACCGACCCCATCGACCGCGTGCGCTTGTCCCGACTGTCGTTCACCGCGAGCAGGTAGAGCGGATTCGCCTCGATCGACTGCGGATCCGCGTCGATGTCGGGGTACCCGTCGAACGCCGACACGCCCGTCAGTTCGATCGCGGGCGACATGAAGGTGAGCCGCGAGAAGGCGCCCGTCGTGACCGCCTTGTCGTCCTGGTCGGAGCGCGAGTAGAAGCCGCTCGCCGCGATGTCGAGATCGCCGAAGCGCGTGTCGACGTTCAAGCGCACGTTCTGTCGCTCGAACCCCTCGTCGTCCGGAACCCCGACATTGAAGGCCGACAGGCCCTGCGCGACGCGGTCCGCGTTCAGCGTGGCGAGGTTGTCGATGCACTGCGAGCAGCTCACCACACCCGCCTCGCGGAACTGGTCCACGCTCACCCGGAAGCTCGACTCGCCGAAACGGCCCGTCACCGCGCCGTAGAGGTCCATCGTCTCGCCGGGGTCGAAGAACGTGTCCATGTGGTCGAACAGTTCGCCCGGGAACGCCTGGTTCGCGAAGGCGGTGGCCGTGGTGCCCGGCTCGCCGGGATTGATCTGGTTGTAGAGCAGCGCCGAGCCGAAACCCTGCCGGTTCAGATCGCGGAAGTCGACCTCGTTGCCCTGCGAATCGATGAACTTCGAGCCGGACGCGTTCATGGTGTACGGATGCGAACGAACGAGGCCGATGTCACCGACGAGTTGGCCCAGGCCGTACTCGCCACGCACGAGGACATTCAGCGAGTTCGTCTGCAGGCCCGTGCCGCGCTTCGTCGTGATTTCGATCACGCCGTTCTGCGCCCGCGAACCGTATAGCGAAGCCGCCGCCGCGCCCTTCACGATCTCCACGTGGTCGATGTCCAGCGCGCCCACGTCGGAGAGCGACGCGCCCTCGGACTGGATCACGCCGTCGATCACGATCAGCGGCGACGTGCTCCGGCCGGAGGCGTTGATCGACGTCGGGCCGCGCAGCATGATCGAGGCCGGCTGGCCCGGCTGGCCCGAAGCCGAGATGACCGACACGCCCGCGGCCTTCCCCGCCAACAGCGAGGAGGCGTCCGCCGCCGGGACCGGAAGGTCCTGCGCCGACAGCCGCTCCACCGTGAACGGGAGCTTCACCTGAGGCGTCTCGCCCACCACCCCCGTCACGACGATGTCCTGGAGGCGAAGCGCCGTCTGCTCCACGGAGAAGTCCGCCGTCGCCACCTGACCCGACGCCACCGTCACCGTCTGCGACAGCTCCCGGTAGCCGATCAGGCGGACCGTTACGGTCTGCTCGCCCGCCGGTACGCCGTCCAGCCGGTACGTGCCCTCCAGACCCGTCAGCCCACCGATCACCGTTCCCGCAACGAACACCTGCGCGCCGGCCACCGGGGCCAGCGACTCCGCGTCGGTCACCGTCCCGGAGATCGCTCCCTGAGCGAGCAGCGGGGCCGCGCCGATAAAGAGCCAGGCGCTCACTGCCGTGGCGGTCAGCGCACTCGTGCGCTTCCGCCGTCCTGACAACCTGAACAACATGGATCACTCTCCTTGTAGCAGTGAGATCCGTTGGTGCTTCGTATACGACCGTCCTTTATCCGAGTCAGGCCGGGAGGCGCCCGCCGGCGCCCCCCGGTCATTTCTCCTCAACTTTCAACGCACGACCAGATCCTCGCTGGCTCGCGCGGCCTTCTGGTGCCGCTGGAGGCGGTGCAGCGTGAGGGCCGCCCTCTCCAGCGCCGAGTCGAGGCTGCCCGGAACGATCGACGGCGGCGTCGGATTGCCGGCCGCACCGCCTGCGCTCCCGCCGAAGGTGTAGATGTCCCGCTGCAGGACCTCCAGGTCCGCGGCCGGCATCGGCAGTTGCAGCGCCGTGCCCGCGGGCAGGATGTCGTTGCGTCGTCCGTGCCAGAACTCGAGCCCGCCAAACACGTTGAACACGTTCTCGAAGTGCTCGAACCAGATGGCGTCCCGCAGGTTGCCGCAGCGCCCCTGCAGGTCGTACCGCTTCCGGGGCGTGCACTCGCCCGCACCGTTGGACGGAACCGGAGATGTCGCATCCGCCGGCGCGGGAGGCAGTCCGGCCTGCATCCGCGTCACATTGATGATGTCCGCGGCCCCCCCGAAGTCGCCCATCCGGTACAGGCCTTCCGCGACGTAGTGCTCCATCTCCTGGCTCGTCATCTCCTCCATGTCCCCGGACTCGCAGAAGTTGCAGCTCAGGGTGTAGTGGTCGTACCGCGCATCTCCGTAGTGCGACTGCCGGTACGTCCCGCGCGAGGCGATGAAGATGATGTTCGCGTTGTAGCGGTGGATCGGGCCCATGGAAGCAGCCGTGGGACTCACACTCTCCCCCAGCGTCCCATCCTCGTTGACGGCGGGGTAACGCTTGTCGTCCCCGAAATCCATCTTGCGCGCCGTCCGCTTCGAGGTCTCGAAGGACAGCCAGTCCTGGTACTGCCCGCTCTGGTCCGCCATGCCGGCCCAGTCCATGTGCATCCGGTGCCAGGTGCCGTTCTGCTGCGCCTTGGCCTTCATGTCGTCATACCAGGCCGTGTCGGACGAACGGTCTTCGCCGACGACGACGACATTCTGGATGCCGGCCCGCGCGTCGGAGATGATCTGGCTCCAGTTCGCACCCGCCGCCTCGGCATCCGTCCGCGGCATGTTCGCCGCGCAGCGCGCCTTCCACCCCACGAGATAGTCGGCGAACTCGTTGTTGTCCCAGGCATTCCCGTTGATCCAGGTGTCCGGGAGCGAGAACGACGTCGCCCGCACGGCGGACTCCGCCTCGTTCAGCTTGCCCATCGCGTAGCTGAACATGCTGTTGTAGTCGACCGTCTCAAGTTCGCCGGTGAGATCCGTCGTCTCGTCGACGATGAAGGCCTGATCGTACCACAGCGAGAGAAGGCAACTCAGCATCGCCTGACTCGAAACGGCGAAGGCGCGGGCCCGGGCGTTCCGTTCGCCGCCCGGCCCGATCTCCAGACCCTCGTCGATCGCGCGGATCCCGTCGGACGCCGCCGCGATCCCTCCGTAGGCGTCGTTCCAGTGCTCCGAGAACACGTACGACCAGCGATAGGAGGTCGAGTTCGGCATCGGCTCGCGGGGCTCCCGGCCGAGATCGTTCTGGCCGTTGTTGCCCCACGTCGCCGTGTGCCGGCTCGACATGTGGTTGAACGCGAAGTTCGCGTTGTTCCAGTAGTGGCCCATCGCCCACACCTGCTGGTAGGAACTGGCGATGAGCGATTCGACGTCATCCGGGCTGGCCAGAGCGCGGGCCCGGTCCGGCTCGTTCGGGTTGTTGACCTGAAGGTCGCAACCCGAAAAGCCGACTCCCAGAGCCAGCGTGACGGCCGGCAGTGTCAGCTTCTTTTTCATGACCCCTCCGTTAACTCGATCAATTTCCGTCCGACCTCCGTATCGCGGAGGGAGTGTCAGAAGACCAGTTCCGCCGAGAACGTGAACGAGCGGAAGTTCGGATAGCCGAAGCTGTCGTACCTCTGCAGGCCCGCGTTCGTGAGTTCGCCGCCGCTCCGGCCGACTTCGGGATCGTATCCGCGATAGTCCGTGATCGTCAGCAGGTTACGGCCGATGGCGTTAAGGGTGATCCGGTCGAACATCTCGCCGAAGAGGCTCTCCCGCATCCCGTCCGGCAGCGTGTACCCGATCGACAATTCGCGAATCTTGATCCAGTCGCCGTCCTCGCGGAACCAGTCGTTGTCGTTGTTCGAGAGATAAACCCCCGCCACGTAACCGATGGACTTATTGAACTCGAGGGGTTTCCCCGTCTGGTCCACGTCCTCGCCCCGGTCATCGCGGAGCGCCCATTGCGCCGTGTTGTTGTAGATGGAGTGACCCATCGACGACTCGACGAGGGCGTTCACGGCGAGGCTCTTGTAACGGAAGTTGGACCCGAACGACACGTTGAAGTCCGGCGTCGTGTTCCCGAACGGAAGCACATCCGTGAGCTGGCACTTCTCCATGTAGTTGCCCGGGTTCTTCGCCACGCACGCCGGCGAGTAGTCCAGGACCTTGATCGGGATGCCCCACAGATACTTGTTCTCGCCACCATCGGTCGTGGGCACCGTCCCGTCCGTGCCCCAGAGCTTCTTGCTGAATCCCTCGGTGTAATCGGCTCCGCCCGTCCACACGAGGATGCCGTCGTCGTTCACCTGGAAGTTCGCGTTGCAGTCGGACGCCCCGATGCCGACGGGTTCGAGGTCCGCGCAGGTGGTCGCGAGCACGTGGCCCCACATCTCGCCCAGCGGACGACCCTCCGAGACGAAGAACGTCCCCTGGCGGTACGCGGGAACGTCCAGTCGCGTGATCTCCTGGCGCGTCCGATCCCAGTTCAGCCGGAACTGAAGGCCCATCTCCTCCGTGTCGATCGGTGCGTAGCGCATGGAGATCTCATACGTCTGCGCCGAGATCTCGCCCGCGTTCTGCCACTGGCTCGAGAAACCCACGAACGCCGGCTGCGGGACGCGCAGCAACTGGTCGTCGGTCGTCTGCCACGCGTACGTGAGGTCGAGACCGAGGTTATCGAAGAAGACGAAATTGAGCCCCGCCTCGCGCTCCGTCGTGAACTCCGGCTTGAGCGCCGTGTTCCCGAGGTTGACGGGGAAGATCGCGCCGCCTGCAATGCCGAACGTCTCGTACTGCGCCTGGAAGTTCGGCCGCCCGCCCGCCGTACCCAGCGAGAAGCGCAGCTTCAGTTCATCGATCGCGTCGATGTTCCAGAAGTCCTCCTGCGTCACGCGCCAGGCAAACGAGCCGCGGTAGTAAGTCTGCCACCGCTCGTCCGGCCCGAAGAGGGACGAACCGTCGCGCCGGATCAGACCGTCGAGGATGTAGCGGCCCTTGTAGTCCGCGCTCGCGATCCCGAAGAGCCCTTCCGCCTTGATCGCACGGGTCGAGTTGCTGCCCGTCGTGGATCCGGTGATGGCGCCGAAGTTCGGGACGTCCTGCACCGAAAACTGAGTTCCGAAGACGCCGTTCGACTCGAAGCGCTGGTCCTCGATCAGGTAGCGGGCCTTGCCGCGCACCGTGAGGTCGCCGTCCATGAACGTCTCGCTCGCGCCAAGCGTCACCGATGCGTTGATCGCCTCGTCCTCGAAGTTGCCTTCGCGCAGGCTGCCGCCGGTTGGGCCCTCACGGGTCTTCTCGTTCTTCGGATAAAGTTCGTAATCGTAGAAGTCCGTCCGGTCGAACGACGCGTTCGCTTCGAGCGTCAGCCAGTCGAGACCCGACGGAGTGTAGTTGAGGTCGACCGAACCCATCGTCCGCGTCCGTTTGTCCCGACTGTCTACGATCGCCAGGAGGTAGAGCGGGTTGTTGGAGATCGACTGCGAGTCCGCATCGATCAGCGGATACCCGTCCACCGGGTCGATCTGTGCCAGGTCGACGGCCGGCGAGGCGAAAGTCAGCTGGCTGAACGCGCCGTTCTCGAGCGCCTTGTCGTCCTGGTTGGCGCGCGAGTAGAAGCCGCTCGCCGCAATGTCCAGGTCCCCCAGGCGCGTGTCCACGTTCAGACGCACGTTCTGTCGCTCGTATCCGTCGTCGTCCGGCAGCCCCGCGTTGAAGGCCGTCAGGCCCTGGGCGACCCGGTCCGCGTTCAGGGTGGCGAGGTTGTCGATGCACGGCGTGCACCGCACGATGCCGCCTTCCCTGAACTGGTCCACGCTCACCCGGAAGCTCGACTCCCCGAACCGGCCCGTCACCGCGCCGTAGGCATCGAACGTTTCACCGGGATCGAAGAACGTGTTCATGTGATCGAACAGCTCGTGGGGGAACGCCTGGTTCGCGAACGACGTGAAGGAGTCGCCCGGTTCGCCGGGGTTGATCTGGTTCGCGAGGACCGGAGCACCGAATCCGCCGCGGCTCAGGTCGGTGAAGGCGACCTCGTTCCCGTCGGTGTCGATGAACAGCGTTCCCGCCGCGTTCATCTGGTACGGGTGGGACCGCGTCAGGCCCACATCCCCCACCAACTGGGCGATGCCGTATTCGCCACGGGCCAAGATGTTGAGGGAGTTGGTCTGCAGACCCGTCCCGCGCTTCGTCGAGATCTCGATGACCCCGTTCTGCGCCCGCGAACCGTACAGCGACGCCGCCGCCGCACCCTTCACGATCTCCACGTGGTCGATGTCCAGCGATCCGATGTCGGAAAGCGAGGCCGACTCCGACTGGATCACGCCGTCGATCACGATCAGCGGCGATAGCGATCGACCGGATGAATTGATGGAGGTTGGACCCCGGAGCATGATGGATGCCTCGGCGCCGGGCTGGCCCGAGCCGGAGACGACGGATACGCCCGCGGCCTTCGCTGTCAGCAGCGAAGAGACATCCGCCGCCGGGACAGGGAAGTTCTGCGCCGACAGCCGCTCCACCGTGAACGGGAGCTTGACCTGGGGCGTCTCGCCCACCACGCCCGTCACGACGATGTCCTGGAG
>JAJDZH010000196.1 GCA_022824725.1 Thermoanaerobaculia bacterium
AGGGCACGATGAGTTCGAGCCCGGACGTCGTGTAACCGGCGGTGTACGACTCCAGCAAGCCGATCACTCCACCGCCGACGATCGCACCCGGCACCGAGTCGAGACCGCCGAGGATGACGACGGGGAACACCCGCAGACCGATGAAGATGATGTCGTGGCTGACGCCGACCGTGTTCGCCAGGATGATGCCGGCGACCGCGGCCGTGATCGCCGCCATCGCCCAGGCGACGGCCAGTACGCGCTTGATGCTGATGCCCATCGACAGCGCCGCCTGCTGGTCGTCGGCGATGGCGCGCATCGCGATGCCGTCCCGGGTGTGGCGGAAGAAGAGGGTCAGGACGGTCAGCAGGATCGCCGCGATCGCGATGACGAGCAGCCGGTCGATACCGACGACCGCGCCCAGGAACTCGACTTCTCCCGACGGGATGAAATTGGGGAAGGCCTTGGGCCGCGCGCCCCAGATGCCGTTGACCACGGCGCGGAGCAGGCTCGACAGACCGATCGTGACCATGATCATCGAGATGACCGGCTCGCCGATCAGGGGCCGCAGGACCAGGCGTTCCACGATCAGGCCGATCATGGCCGCACCGAGCAGCGTCGCCAGCACGCCCACACTCCAGGGCAACCCGAACTGGGCGATGAAGGCGAAGGCGAGGTAGGCGCCGAAAAGCAGGAATTCGCCCTGGGCGAAGTTGATCACGTCGCTCGCCTTGAAGATGACGACGAAGCCCACCGCCACCAGGGCGTAGACCATGCCGTTCGACAGGCCGGAGACGGTGAGCTGAAGGAAGACGTCGGAGTTCATCGTCCGCTCCTCAGGCGGTGACGGGCGCGGCGATGCGCAGCCGGGTCTGCAGGACCGCGGTCGAACCGTCCTGGTAGGTGATCTCGTTCTCGATCTCGACCGCCTCGTCGCCGCCGTAGAGCGCGTTGACGAGCAGGCGGTAGCGATCGGCGATGAACCGGCGCCGCACCTTCCGGGTACGGGTCAGCTCCTCGTCGTCCGCGTCGAGCTCCTTGTGCAGAAGCAGAAGCCGCTGAATGCGGGCCGACTCCGGCAGGTCGCCGTTGATGCCGGCCGTGTGTTCCAGCACGAGTTCGTAGATCTCCGGCTTCTGGGCGAGGTCGGTGAACGTCGTGTAGGGGATCTGCCGGCGTTCGGCCCACTTGCCCGCGTTGGCGAAGTCGATCGTGATCAGCGACGTGACGAACGGGTACTCGCCGCCGCCGAACACGACCGCCTCCTTGATGTAGGGACTGAACTTCAGCTTGTTCTCGATGAACTGCGGCGAGAACTGCGTGCCGTCGTGCAGTTCCATCACGTCCTTCTTGCGGTCGATGACGATCAGGTGCCCGTCGTCGTCCACGTAGCCGGCGTCGCCGGAGTAGAGCCAGCCTTCCCGGAGCGCCTCTTTAGTGGCCTCCTCGTTGTTGTAGTAGCCGAGGAAGACGGACGGGCTTCTGGTCAGGATCTCGCCGCCTTCGCCGATCCTGACTTCCGCGCCGGGCACCGGCGTGCCGACGGTCTGGAACTTGATGTCGTCGTCGCGGTGGGCCACCGAGATGCCGGACACCTCGGTCTGGCCGTAGATCTGCTTCAGGTTCACGCCGATGGCGTGGAAGAAGCGGAAGATGTCGGGGCCGAGCGCGGCGCCGCCCGTGTAGGCGCGCCGGATGCGCCGCACGCCGAGCTTGTCGCGCAGCCAGAAGAAGCAGACGGCATTGGCGATCCAGCGCTGCAGCGCCAGGAACCGGGGCAGACGACCGTGTTCGAGCAGAGTGTCGGCGGACCGATAGCCGACGCCCAGCGCCCAGTTGTAGACCTTGCGCTTGAGCCAGGAGGAGTCCTCGATCCGTACCTGGACGTCGGACACCATGTTCTCCCAGATGCGGGGCGGCGAGAACATCATGTGCGGTCCGATCTCGCGGATGTCGTGCTGCACCGTCTCCGGCTCTTCCGGGAAGTTCATGGTGAAGCCGACCAGCATGCCGCAGGCGGCGCCGATCATCTGCTCGCCGATCCACGCAAGGGGCAGGAAAGAGACGAACTCGTCTTCGCTTCGCATCGGATCGATGCTCTGAAAGCTGTGGGCCATGCTCAGCAGGTTGCGATGCGAGAGCATCGCCAGCTTCGGCTTGCCCGTGGTCCCGGAGGTGGTCGACAGCAGGGCCACGTCATCGGCGGTCGTGGCTTCGACCCAGCGTTCGAAGTCGTCCGCCGTGCTGTTCGCGGCGGACCGCCCGATCCTCTCCACTTCGGAGAAGCTGAGCAGGAAATCGTGCGGGTAGGCGCCGAGTCCGCGCGGGTCGTAGTAGATGACGTTCGCGATCCCCCGCCCGTTCTCACTCGCGGCGCCGCTCAACTCGTCCCATACCTCGAGCAGCTTGTCGACCTGCTCCTGGTCCTCGGCGATGACGAAGCGGGCGCCCGCGAACTCGACCAGGTACTGCACTTCGCTCGCCACCGAGTCCTGGTAGACGCCCAGGGAACGGGCGCCGACCGCCTGGGACGCGAGCTGGGCGATCAGCCACTCGGGCCGGTTGTCCCCCAACACGGCGACGATGTCGTCCCGCTCGAGTCCGAGTTCGACCAGTCCGCGGGCGAAGTTGCCGACGCGCTCGGCGTACTGCGCCCAGGTAAAGCTCTGCCAGATGCCGAACTCCTTCTCCCGAAGCGCGGCCTCGCTGCCGCGCTCGCGGGCATTCCGGAGCAGCAGCTTGGGCAGGGTGTCCGCGTCCCGCGGCAAGTCCGCCAGCGCGGTCATTCGGCGTCTCCCAGATAGGCATGAATGACAGCCGGATCGGCGCGCACCTCGTCCGGCGTGCCGCAGGCGATCGAACGACCGAAGTCGAGCACCGCCACACGGTCCGAGAGGTCCATGACGACTCCCATGTCGTGCTCGATCAGGACGGTCGTCACTCCCCATTCCTCGTTCACGTCGAGAACGAAGCGAGCCATGTCCTCCTTCTCCTCCACGTTCATTCCCGCCATCGGTTCGTCGAGCAGGAGCAGCTTCGGATCGAGCGCCAGGGCGCGGGCGAGTTCCACCCGCTTCTGCAGGCCGTAGGCGAGGGTGCCGACGGCCTGGTGGCGCAGGTTCTCGATCTCCAGGAAGTCGATCACGTCCTCGACCGCGGCCCGGTGCCGGATCTCCTCGCGGCGCTGCGGACCCCAGTAGACGCCGCAACTGAGAACGTTTCCGCGCATGTGGATGTGCCGCCCCAGCATCAGGTTCTCGAGCACCGTCATGCCGCGGAAGAGCTCGATGTTCTGGAACGAACGGGCGATGCCGACCTGGGCCACCTTGTGGGGCGCGCGACCGACGAGCGAGACCGGCGCCGCCTTCGGCTCCGGCGTGTAGGTGATCGAGCCCTGCTGGGGCCGGTAGAGGCCGCTGATCGAGTTCAGCAGCGAGGTCTTGCCGGCGCCGTTCGGCCCGATGATGGCGAACACCTCGCCGTGGCGCACGTCCAGGGCGACATCGTCCAGAGCGTGGACCCCGCCGAACGAGAGGGTGACCCCGTTGACCTCGAGACAGGTCGAGGCCAGGGGCTCCTGGGTTTGGGCTTGGGCCACGGCTGCGCGATTGTATGCGCCCCGCCCGTTTCGCGATCTGCAAAGATCGCCGCGCCGCAGATAGTGCACCGACCCGCAGAAGCGGAGGATTCTCCATGCCGGCACGACCCGTCCTGGTTTCAGCGCCCCCCGAACTCGACCTCGCCCGCCCCGAAGAAGTCGGCCTGAACGCCGCGCAACTGGCGCGCGTCGACGATCATCTGCGGCGCCGCTACCTGGAGCCGGAGAAGATCGCGGGCTGCCTCACGCTCGTCGCCCGCGGCGGCAAGCCGGCATACCTCTCGGCGCAGGGGCTGATGGACCGTGAGCGGAACCGCGTCATGCGGACCGACACGATCTTCCGCATCTACTCGATGACCAAGCCGATCACCTCGGCCGCCCTGATGCAGCTCTACGAACAGGGGCACTTCCAGCTCGACGACCCGGTCGAGAAGTTCATCCCCGAATGGCGCGATCTGAGGGTCTTCGAGAGCGGGAACCACCCGAACTTCCTCACCCGGCCGGTCGATCGCCCGATGACGGTCCGCGACCTGTTCACGCACCAGTCGGGGCTCACCTACGGCTTCATGGAGCGCACGAACGTCGACGCCGCGTACCGCGAGCTCGGCCTCGGCGGACCGCCGTCGGGCGGCAGCCTGCGGCAGATGATCGAGCAGCTCGCGGAGCTGCCCCTCGAGTTCTCGCCCGGCGACGCCTGGAACTACTCGGTCGCCACCGACGTGCTCGCCTACCTGGTCGAGGTCTTCTCCGGCCAGCCGTTCGACGAGTACCTGCAGGAGCACATCACCGGGCCCCTCGGCATGGTCGACACCGGCTTCACGGTGCCCGCGGCCAAGGTCGACCGCTTCGCCGCCAACTACGGGCGAGACCGGAACAAGAAGCTGGTTCTGCTCGACGATCCCCGGACCAGCCACTACACCGGCGAAGTCAGCTTCTTCTCGGGTGGCGGTGGACTCGTGTCGACGATGCACGACTACTACCGCTTCTGCCAGATGATGCTGAACGGCGGGACCCTCGACGGCGCCCGCATCCTCGGCCGCAAGTCGGTGGAGCTCATGACGATGAACCACCTCCCGGACGGCAGCGACCTGACCGACCTGGCGGTCGGCTCCTTCAGCGAAACGACCTACGAGGGTGTCGGCTTCGGTCTCGGCGTCTCCGTCACCCTGGACCTCGCGGTCGCCCAGGCGATCGGCTCGGTCGGCGAGTACGGCTGGGGCGGCGCTGCCAGCACGGCCTTCTGGATCGACCCGAAGGAGGACTTGATCGTCATCTTCATGGTCCAGTTCTGGATGTCGGGCACGTTCAACTTCCGGGGTCAGCTCAAGTCGATCGTCTATCCGGCGCTGACCTGACGCCGGCGGCACGGTGAGCGATCCGCGTTCGATCTGCGAGCCGCGCGCGGCGCAGCGCGACGCGGAACTGCGGCGAACGCGGCGGTTCGAGAAGACGGTGTCGTGGTCGCGGCTGGCCGCCGTTCTGGCGGCGGCCGTGCTGGTCTGGCTGTCGGTCCAGGCGAGGCTCTTCCCCCTGCTCTGGGCGGCAGTCCCGGCATTGCTCTTTCTCGTCCTCGTCGTTCTCCACGAGCGTGTGCTGCAGCGGGCCGAACGGCTGAAGCGGGCACGAGCCTTCTACCGGTTCATGCTCGACCGCCTCGACGGCGACTGGCGCGCCGGCGGACGGCCCGGAACACGCTTCGCCGAGGGCCACGCCGGGCATGTGTACGCCGCGGATCTCGACCTGTTCGGCCCCGACTCGCTGTTTCGGCTGTTGAGCCGGGCCCGCACCCGCGGCGGAGAGGAACTTCTGGCGTCGTGGTTGCTCCGGGCCGCGCCGGCGGATGCCGTGCGGCGGCGGCAGGAGGCCGTCCGCGAACTGGCGCCCCGACTCGACTTCCGGGAGCGTCTCGCCGTCTCGGGTCGCATCGCGCGCACTGACCTCGATCCGGGAGCGCTGGTGTCCTGGGCGGAGGGCGCCTGGACGGAGGGTGACGGACGGGCCGCGCTTCCCGGCGCCGGCGGCCGGGAGTTCCTCGTGCGCGCGCTGCTGGTTGCCGTCGCCGCCGCCAATGTCCTGGCGGTCACGGGCTGGTTGGCCTGGGGTTGGGGGCCATCGCCCTTCCTTGGCCTGGCCGTGCTGCAGATCCTGTGGAGCCTCGCCTGGCGTCAGCGTTTCCGGGCGGCCACGGCCGGCGTCAGGCGGGCGAGCCGCGACCTGAACCTGGTGGCATCGCTGCTGGAAGTCATCGAGGGCGAGCCGTTCGAGAGCACGCGCCTGGTCGAACTGGCCAGGCGGTTACGGGGCGACGACGGCGCCACCGCCTCCCGGAGCGCCAGGAAACTGCAGCGCCTCGTCGACCTGCTCGACTCGATGCGCAACGCCGTGTTCGCCCCCTTCGGACTGCTGCTGCTCTGGACGCCCCAGGTCGCCTACTCCATCGACTCCTGGCGTCGCCGGCACGGAGACCGGGTCGCGGTCTGGCTCCGGGCACTGGCCGAAGTCGAAGCTCTGGCCAGCCTCGCCTCCCATGCGTTCGAGAACCCGGACCGAACGTACCCGACGCTGGTGGAGCCATCGGCGAATCAACGTCCACTGCTCGACGGCCGCGAACTCGGGCATCCGCTGCTGCCGGCCCAGGAGTGCGTGGCGAACGACGTGTTCCTGGCCGGCCCGCTCCGGGAGGCCGACCGGGACGACCGGCAAGCCGAGGCGGCTGGCACAATGGCGGCCCAATGCCTGATCGTCAGCGGCTCGAACATGTCCGGCAAGAGCACCTTGCTCAGGACCGTCGGCACGAACGTGGCGCTGGCACAGGCCGGCGCGCCGGTGCGAGCGCGTTCGCTGCGGCTCACGCCGCTGGCCATCGGCTCCTCGATTCAGCTCCACGACTCGCTCGCCGAGGGCCAGTCCAGGTTCTACGCCGAGATCACGAAGCTCAAGTCCGTGCTCGACCTGACCGAACAGCCGACGCCGCTGCTGTTCCTGCTCGACGAGATCCTCCACGGCACGAACTCCCACGACCGCAGGGTCGGCGCCGAGGCCATGGTTCGCGGCCTGCTCGACCGCGGTGCGATCGGTCTCGTGACCACGCACGATCTGGCCCTGGCCCGGATCGCCGGCGACTCGGAGGCGTCACCGGTGCGCAACGTCCACTTCCAGGACGAGCTGGACGACGGCGAGATGCGCTTCGACTACCGCCTGCGCGAGGGCACCGTCACGCGCAGCAACGCGCTGGACCTGATGCGCCAGGTCGGCCTGGACGTGTAGGCGCGGGTCCGAAAGACGGCGGACGACCGGCCGCTAGGAAGCGCCCGATACGGGCAGCGGCTCCAGCGACTCGATGGCTGCCGCCTTCGTGGACCGTGCTGCGTGCCAGAGATCCCAGTCCTGCTGAAGACCCAGCCAGAACTCCGCGGTCATCCCGGTGACTCGCGCCAACCGCAGCGCCATCTCCGCTGTCACGATGCTCCTGGCACGGATGATTCCACGGAGCCGCGGGTAGGAAACGCCCAGCCGCCGCGCGAACGCCGCCTGCGAGATGCCCAGAGGCTTCAGGAACTCCTCGAGCAGCATCTCTCCAGGGTGGGTCGGCGGCAGCCGCCTCGGCAGACGCCGTGCGGCCGGCGTTCCGGCACCGGACCCTGGCGCCGTGCTCTCAGTGGTAGTCGGTGACTTCAACGTCGTCGGCATAGCCCGGCTCCCAGACGAAGCAGATTCGATAACGGTCGTTGATCCTGATGCTGTACTGGCCTGCCCGATCTCCCCGCAGCCGTTCCAGTCGATTGCCGGGCGGCACAGCCAGATAACGGAGTTCGTCCACCTGGTTGAGTTGCGTGAGCTTCCTCCGGGCGACACGCCAAACGGCGGGCGGACACCGTCTCCGAGCCGCTCGCGTCGCCGCGCCGTCGAAGATGTCCTCGGTGGCTCGATCGGCGAACGACCGGATCACGAGCGCATTGTAGTCCAGCCGGGTCGCAGCGCTTGACAGAACCGAAACTGCCGCTAGGCTGATGCCTCCACAGGGCGGTCGCCTCCACAACGCTCCCGAAAGGAGGTGGCTACGGTGATCGACCTGCTCGTCAAGCTCATCGTCGTCGCGGCCCGACATCACATCGTGATCGTCGGCTAGCCGCCCGAGCCAAGCAACTCCGGGGCGGGCGGCACGCACAGCAGGCCGTTCCGTCCCTGAGTCGCTTGGTGTAGACTCGGCCCTTCTACGGGTCGTTCTGTTCCCCAATGACTGCCACGGTTGTTCCCTTCCGCCCGTCGCCTGAGCCGGCGTTTGTCCCGGAGCACGTTCCCGTGCCCGAGCCGAAGGCGAACGTCGTGGATGTCGTAGACACGGCAGAGAACTTCGAGACGCTGAGGGATCGCGCTCGAGATCTCATCGCCAAGGGGTCCTATCAGGAAGCCGGCGCCGCCTACCTGCAAGCCGTCGAGGTGGCGACCGCAGCGGGAGAAACCGACCTCGCTGACGAGGCGCTTTGTGGTTGGGGTGCCGCGGAGACGGAACTCGGCAACGGCACCGAAGTGATGCCGGAGCTCCGGAGGATCCTGCTTGGCAGTCCGGTCGACCACAACGGCTGTCTGGCCGCCTACACACTCGCCCGTGCGCATGAGTTGGAGGGCCAGATCAAGAAGGCGCTCTTCTATGCCCGGCTGTTCCGTGATCGCGCGGAGTATGTCGAGCGCTCTGGCCTGAAGGGTTTGGCCCAGAACCTCCTGGGCAACCTCCTGGCGGCCGAAGGTAGGGAGGACGAGGCCGCGACTTGCTACCGCACGGCGCTCCGTCTGTCCGAAGGGGCTGCTCCAACTTGGCTGGCCGTGACCGAGGTGAACCTCGGCTACTGCTTGTTGGCGAGACTCACCGCCACCGCAAGCGGCCTCCACCGGGCCAGACTGCGTGAGGGCCTGCGACTTGCATACAGGAGTCTCCGTACTTTCCGGCGCGAAGGGGCCGTTCCGCTCCTGGTGTGGCCCCACCTCGACTTGTGCTTCGCCTATCTGCAAATGGAACGGCCGCGGCCAGCTAAGCGCCACGGTCTGATGGCGCTCGAACTCGCAGAACGTTTCCACGGTCAGGACGTCGTCAAGAACTGCCTGTACCTGCTCGGACAGACCGCGATCCTAGAGGGTGATCTTGAGGCCGCACGTCAGTTCTTCCGCAGTCTCGAACAACGCTTCTACCCTGGCCAAACTGGTTTGGCCGACGTACTCGTGGCAATCGATCTTCGTCAGATAGTGAACCTGAGGGCGTGATGAAGGGCCTGTTCTCCAAGTCTTGGCCCAGGAGCCGATCGCGCGCAGCGATCTTGGTGGCCCTGTTGGCGCTCCTGCTCGGCGGGGCCGACCTTCATGCTGCGGGCAGCGCTCCCGTTCTAGGTCAAAGCGGCGACATCTTCCAGGTCACGGTCGGGACCTACGAAGACCTCTTCCCGGAGGGCAGTCAGGCTTCGGCCGATGCCGACGTTCTGCGGCTCGAGGCTCGGCGCGGATCGGGCACAGTCGAGCACTACCTGGTCCCCGGCAGCGAATCGGACGACAGTGACCGGACGCCTTCCCTGTTCTTCGATGCGCCCACCGGCAGGCTGTACGTCGTCTGGTCGAGCAGCAACGCCTCGACGCTGACTCGTATCAATCTCGCGTCCTTCTACGGTAGCGAGTGGTCCGAGACGATCGAGGTCTCCGGCAACATCTACAGCGAGAAATCCGCCCCGCGCCTCGCCGTCACCCACGATCGTTTCGAACTGGCCGGAGGAACTGCCGGCGACACCAGCACCCGAACCGTCCTCCACGTCGTTTGGTCGGAGGACACGACGGACGGCGAGAAGGTGATGTACGCACCGGTCGTCCTAGTCGACGGTGAGTTGGCCTCGACGTGGCGCCGGGTTCACCGGCTGAACGACTACGTATCGCAGGAGTTGTCGGAGGACCCGTTCAACGCCGAGGTAGCCGCGAGGTTGCTGACCGCGCCTACCGTCGACGCGGCGGCCGAATCGAACGCCGTAGTCATCGGTTTCGCCGACAGCGCTACCAGAGCCCTGGTCCAACTCGAACTCTCGACTCCTGCAACTGAGCTTTCGGAACTCGGCGGCAGCTTGGCTGACCACTTGGACTCGTCCAACCTATGTGAACGTATCGATAACGAGGGATCCGGCGCGATTACGTCTGTGGCGAGCGCCGCGAGAGCTCACATCGTCCTCGTGGGTCGCCGCATTCGCAGTAGAGCGCTAGCGCCGATTGCAGACGATGCCCAGACGATGCTGCTCGCGCGGAGCACGACGCTCTGCGCCGAGGGCGGGCTTCAGAGTGTCTCCAGCGCGGCGAGAGCTCACATCGTTCTGGTAGGCGCCCGAGCGCAGGAGGGCGACCTCCTTGAAGGAGGCGCAGGCAGTGACGGCCATGTCCTCCTCGCCGCCGCCCAGGAAGTCGGCGACGACTACGTCCAGCACCTCGCCCGCCTGCAGGTGAAGTCGGAGCGGATCGCACCGGCGATCGGCGACGGCGAGCCGACGATCCTGGTGTCGCCCAAGGGCACCGGAGCGATTGTCGTCTGGGAGAACGGGAACACGCTGACCTACGTCGAAACGGCCGGCGCGGCCGCGACCGAGACCTGGAGCAGCTCCCACACACTCCAGGTCGGCAGCAGTCTCTCGCGCTCCGAGGCCTACTCGATCCTGCGGGATCGGGCGCGCTCCCTCGAGTAGGTCAGACTTAGGGACCCAGCCGGACGGCGGCGTCCGAGCCGCCGCGGAGTTCATGGCGCAGGACGTCCCGGCGTTCGAAGAAGGCCGGGAGCAAGGCGTCGGCCAGCGGCGGCACGGGTTCGCTGACAAGGTTCGCCGGGTTGATCCAGCGGCCATTGCGCTGCACGCGATAGTCGAGATGGGGGCCGGTGGAGAGACCACTGGAGCCGACGTACCCGATGACCTGCCCCTGGTCCACCCGCGTTCCGGACCGGATGCCCTGGGCGTAGCCGGAGAGGTGCAGATAGGCCGTCAGATAGCCGTTCGTGTGGCGCAGCCGCACCGTCCGACCGCCGCCGCCGCGTACACCGGCCGACAGGACCGTGCCGTCCGCCGTCGCCCGCACCGGGGTTCCAACCGGCGCGCCGTAGTCGACGCCGTAGTGCGGCATGCGACGCTTCAGGATCGGGTGGAAGCGACTCAGCGAGAACCGGGACGTGACTCTCGAGTACGGCAGAGGCGAACGAAGGAACTGCCGCTGCAGCGGCTGACCGTCGGCGTCGTAGTAGCGGTTCGAACCACCGTCACCGTTCCCCTCCTCGGAGAAGCGGTATGCCTCCAGCCAGCGATCCCGGTTCCGGTAGCGGAGCGCATGGACCTGCTCCACGCCCTGGACCTGGCCGTCCAGGAGGAGCTCGTCAAAGACGATTTCGAAGCGGTCGCCGATCCGCAGATCCCGATTGAAGTCGAGGTCCCACTGCAGCACCCTCGCCATGCTGTCGGCCAGGTTGGCTGGCCCGCCGGCCCGGCGAATCGACGTTTCCAGGGCTCCGCGCAGTTCGCCGCTGACCAGGCGCCGGATGTGACTGCGTCGATAGGGCCGGTAACGACTCGTCCAGTCGCCGCCGTTCCGCTCGGCCACGACGACTCCCTGGCCCCGGCGCGGCAGCGTGACGCCGACGAGGCCCTCGTCGCGGTGGACCATCGAGTAGAAGGCCTCGCGCGCGCGCAGCTTGCGGGGGTCCAGCACCTCGCTGACCGCCGTGCTGGCCTGAAAGAGCTCCGCTTCCGGAACGCCAGCCCGACGCAGGACCCGGTCGAGAGTGTCGCCTCTCCGGATCACGTACTCCAGCGGGAAGGGCACCTGGTCAAGTGCCTCCGGGTCGAGCGCGAAGGCGCGGTCGTCGTCGCTGACGCTGTCTGACGCGGCGCTCACCTCAATCGGCGTAGCCGCGGGGCGGATGACGAGCCAGCCCAGGGAAATCGCGAGAGCGACGCTCAGGACACCTGCGGCCCAACGCCCAAGTTGTTCAGTACGCACGAGTTAGGCACCTCCGGGCCGTGCCCGGAAGTCCTATTCTGCCATGCTCAGGCCGCGTCCTGCTGCCTCGATCGCATCTTTCTGGGCTCTCGAGAGCGGATGTAGCCGTGTTCCCGGGCGTACTCGAGGAGAACGGCCTCCAGCTTGCGCCTGCCCCTGTAGAGCCGGCTCATCACGGTGCCCAGGGGAATGCCGAGCTGATCCGCGATCTCCCGGTAGGACAGTCCCTGCAGGTCGGCCAGTTCCACCGCCGTCCGGTAGTCCTCGGGAAGCGCCTCGAGGGCCTGCTGAACATCCTGGTCGAGCGCGTCCACCATCAACTCTTCCTCCGGAGTCGCGCCACGCGCGGTCAGCGGCGACTCGAGGAGCTTCAACTCGAAGGAGCCCTCGATCTCGTCGAAGGAGTTCTTGAGCGGCTGGCGCTGGCGCTTCCGGTAGCGGTTGATGAACGTGTTCTTGAGGATCTTGAACAGCCAGGCCTTGAAGTTCGTCCCCTCCTGGAACTTGTCGTAGTACTTGTACGCCCGCAGGTAGGTCTCCTGCAGAAGATCCTCGGCGTCCTGGCGGTTGCGGGACATCCGGTAGGCCGTGCTGTAGAGACTGTCCACGAAGGGCAGCACCTCGGCCTCGAAGTTCCAGCCGCCGTTGTGATCGGCTATGGCGCTCATCTGGTTTGCCTCCCCCGCCGCGGCAATGGGCCGCGGCGCCTTGTGGGGGAAGGGGTCAGCACATTCGGTGCCAAGTCCTACAGGCGCGACGGTCAAACCGTCATCTTGCTGTCGGAGCGCCGTTTCCGGCCCGACGCCGCCACCGAGGGCGAGCGCCGGTGCTCGCGCCAAAGGCTCGGCAAGACGCCAATATGGCCGGCGCACGCCACAAAGGGACGTGCAAGCCGGCCAGAAGGCCTCCCTCTCGGGAGGCTTCAGCGGCGCAAGTTCCCCGGCGCCGCCAAGCCCTCGCCGGTTCTCCTAGACGAAGCCGGCGCCGCGGAGCGCGATGACCAGGGCGTAGATGACGACCGACTCCATGAAGGCCAGGCCGATCAGGAGCATGATCTGGATGCGGCCGCCCGCGCCCGGATTCCGCGCCAGTCCCGCGCAGGCCTCACCGGTCGCGCGGCCCTGACCGATCGCGCCGCCGGCCGCGGCGATACCGATGCCCACGGCCGCGCCGAGCAGGCCGAGATTGGCGCCGCCGCCGCCTTCTTCGCCGTCCTGAGCCAGGGCCGGAGCGGCAAACAGGGTGAGCAGCAGGGCCACGAGAAGGACGAGCTTTGACTTCTTCATTTCCTGAGAGTCCCTTTCAGTGTGCCGACGCCTCAGCCTCGGCGATGTAAACGGTGGTCAACATGATGAAGATGAAGGTCTGCAGGGTCGCGGCCAGGAGGCCGAGCGCCATGATCGGCAACGGCAGCGCCAGGGGAACCAGGCTGAAGATAGCGGCCGCGGCGAGGTGTTCGCCGAAGACGTTCCCGAACAGCCGCATGCCGAGCGAGAGCACGCGAGCTGCGTGACTGATGATCTCGAGCGGGATGAACAACGGGGCAAGCCAGAGGACCGGGCCGACGAAGTGCGCGAAGTAGCGCAGGCCGTGCCGGCGCAGGCCGAACAGGTGGTAGAGCACCCATGCAGTAATCGAGAGCGCGAACGTGACGTTCACGTTCTGGGTCGGGGGTAGCAGGAAGAAGACGGACCCCGACAGGTTGCTGATGAAGATGAAGAACCCGAACGAGGCGATCAGGGGCAGATGCCGCGAGCCGCCCTCGCCGATCGTCTCCTCGAGGAGGTTCCGCATCCAGTGGAGGACAATCTCGACGATCTGCTGCACCTTGCCCGGATCGTCCCGGTTCAGCCCCCTCGACACGACCACCCCCAGCGTCGTCACCACGCCGAAGACGAACAGCGCCATGACGACGTGATCCGGCACCTCGTGGGGCAGGCTCTCCTCGGCGCCCGCCAGACCCACGCCGAACTTCCAAGCCGCGTTCACGGGCTCGTAGAGGATGGAGTGTTCGCCGGCTGCCATGAAACGTGGGGGACTTCGGACGTGGAGGGATGTTGACCGTTGCTCGAACGGGTGAGTCGGGCGCGTGTACGGCTACGCGGGGCGTCCAGGTCTGGGCCGGGTCGATCCGCGGACTAGCGAGCCGTACCGATACGACGCGCCAGCTCCGAAACCACCAGTGCCAGAGGCACGACCGAGAATCCCAGGATTAGCGCGATGAACTCCCTTGACCCCACAAGCAGGGCCGCAACGATGAAAGCGCTCAACAACGAATAGCGGAGAACGGTGACCAGAGTGTTCCTGGCGCCAGCACGCCCGTCGACGTTCGGCTCCAACGCGCGAACCTGCATCTCCAGGCCGCGGAAGCTGAAACTACTGACGAGCCCTGCGGCTGTCAAGGCAACTGCGGCGCCCGGGCTCCAGGCGAGCGCTGCCGCACCTCCCAGGGCCGTCAGCAGCAGCGACCAGCGAAGAACCCGCTTCGACATCGCGGCCAACTGATCGGCCGTTCCCGAGGGCCCCCGGAAGCCGAGCAGACGGGCGACTTCACGAGCCGCCGAAGCCATCTTCCTCCTCGTCCGCGCTGACTCGCTGGATTGTCTGATAGGCGTTGTAGAAGCCCGCCGCGACGCCGAACAGGAAGCCGATCATCGCCCCGGTCTTCGGCGTCTCGAACCAGCCTCCGACCGTCTGGCCGGCCAGGAAGCCAAGAACGGAGGCCACCGGGAAGACCAGGCCGATGACCGCCACGTCGAGAAGACGCATGGGCAAGCGCATGCCGGGCCGGCCCTACGCCCTCGAGTCCCAGAGCACGTCCGACTCGCCGCTAACCAGGTTCTCGTAGCGAGCCATGACGAAGAGCGCGTCGGATAGCCGGTTGACGTAGGTCAGGGCCGGCGCGCCGACCGGCTCGGCGGCGGCGAGCGTTACCAGCCGCCGCTCCGCCCGGCGGCAGATGGTCCTGGCCAGGTGCAGCGCGGCCGCCGCGGCGCAGCCACCGGGCAGCACGAAGTTCGCGAGCGGCTCGAGCTCTTCCTGCAACTGGTCGATCGTCTTCTCGAGGGCCTCGACGTGGCGCTGCTCGATGCGCGGCACGGAAGGAGCCTCATCATCCGGCGGAACGCACAGGTCCGAACCGAGATGGAACAGCTCCTGCTGAACCCGGCGGAGGCTGTCGGCAACGGGAGCCGCGGGACCGGAAGCCACCACGACACCCAAAGCCGAGTTCAACTCGTCGACCGTGCCGTAGGCTTCGACGCGGGCGTCGTCCTTGCGAACCCGGACGCGAACGCCCAGACCGGTCGTTCCATCGTCGCCGGTCCGCGTGTAGACGCGCGTTATGCGGGGCAAGGAACCTAGACGTCGTCCCTGATCGCGCCTTCGACCGGGCTGCTCGCACCCTCGGTGTAGATGCCGCCCGTCAGCTCGAACGACTCGACGGCGCGCTCACGAAGACGCTCCAGCGCCTCGTCGAAGTTCTCGGGCGCCATCTCTTCGTCGCAGAAGGAGCAGCAGCTTTCCCAGGTGTAACCAAGGCCATCGACCTGCTTCCGGCCGCCGGGCGTCACCTCGTCGGTGATCGGACACCAGATCGTGCTCATCGCGAGCATGAAGTTCTCCACGTAGCGCTCCTCGGCGGCCTTGGCGGCGAACGAATCGGGATCGCCCGCGAACGTCGCGGAGACGCCGGGCTCGCTGCCCCGGTAGTCGACACCGCCATGAGTCCAGGTCTCGCCATCGGCTATGGACGGCACGAACTTGACCGGACAGAGGTCCGTCGACTTGAGAGCCTCCGGGATCTTCACCTTGGCCAGGTCGACCGCGTCGGGCGGCAACTGTGCGGCAACGGGCGCCACCAGGAAGGCCATCGCCAGGACCAGGATGAGACGGGACATTGAACGGCCGGAAACGAGCTTCTTCGACATGGGCGGGAATCCCTCCGCGATGCTGGAAATCGACTAAGGAAACACGGCGCCGACGACCGGCGCCAGTTCAGTGGAACAGGGCACGCGAGTATAGCAACCGGCTGCCGACCGCGGCGGGCTCAACTCCCAGCTTCGTGGCCATGCAGACTGGTACGATCGCTGATCGTGAGCCGATCCGCGGCAGCACGGCCTCCAAGCTGCCGGGCCAGCTTTGCCGCGGTGGCGATGCTGGCGGGTCTCTCGAGCCTGTGGGGCGCCTCCGCTGCCGGCGCGCAGGAAGGCGGGACGGAAGCGAACGGCGAGCCTGCAGCTTCGTCTTCCCCGGCGGCCGACCGCCTGAGCAAGCGCCACGCCGACTGGCTGGCTGAGGTTTCGGTCCTGATGACGGCTGAGGAACGCGATCTCTTCTTCCAGCTCACGCGGGAGTATCAACGGGAGGCCTTCATTCGGAAGTTCTGGCAGGTGCGTGACCCGGTGCCCAAGACCGGACGCAACGAGATGCGCGAGCGCTGGGAGGAGCGGGCGGCCTATGCCCGCAGGAACTATGGGGGCCTGACGGACGCGCGCTCCCAGGTTCTGCTGATTCACGGCGAGCCGCACCGCATCGTCCAGGTCCGGTGCACCACGACACGCATACCGGCCGAGGTCTGGGTGTACCAGGGAAGCGACCGGGTCCGGTTCAACTTCCTGCTGCTCTTCGTTCGGGCACGAGGCCTCGGGGAAGCTCGCGTCTGGGCGCCGGGCCGCGGCGACATCCGGGGCGTGGTTGAAGGGGCGAAGGCATGCATCAACGGCCACCTGCTCGAGGACGTCATCGACCAGATGCGCAGCCTGGGACGCGAGTACGGGAGCCAGCTCGCACGCGTGCTGGCGAAGCCGAGGCCTCGCAACGAAGAGTGGGTGGCCGCGTTCGCGGCGGCCAGCACCGACCTGCCGGCCGGCGCGTCCCTCTTCACTGCCGACACCGACTACGACTTCCTCGGCCGGTTTCAGAGCCGTACGGTCGTCCAGGGACGGGTCCGTGTCGATCCGGCCGCGATTGCCGTCGGCGAGTTCGCCGGCTACAGGTCGCGCGACTTCGTCCTCGTTGGCGAGGTCATCAGGGAGCGCGAACTGTTCGAGTCGTTCCGCTACAAGTTCGGCTTCCCCGCCCCCGCCGGTGAACAGGGCGCGGCGGGCGGGCCGCTGCTCCTGCCGTTTCAGCGCTATCTGCGGCCCGGCGACTACCGGTTGATCCTGCGAATCGAGGACGTCAACGGCGGGCGGTTCTTCCGCGGCGAACAGGACGTCAGCGTCCCCAGGCTCTCCGACCTGGCGCCGCTGCCCGGGGCCGCACCCGAGGGCGAACGGCTGCTGGCCGAGGCGGCCCGAAGCGTGGGTACCGAGTCCGTCGACATCCGGTTGCTGAAGCCCGCGGGCGATATCCTCTCCGGCCTCGTTCGCTTCGACGCGGTTGTCGAGGGCGAGGGAGTGTCGGCCGTCTCTTTCCTCCTCGACGAAACGGCGGTGCTCAGGAAGGCGTACGCGCCCTACAGCGTTGAGCTCGACCTCGGCGACTTTCCCCGACCCCGTACCCTGCGGGTCGAAGGCCTCGACGAGAACGGCGAGGTGCTGGCCTGGGACGAGCTGGCGATCAACGCCGGCGACCATAGCTTCACGGTGAGACTGATCGAGCCCCGGCGCGGCGCGAGCTACGTCGCCAGCCTTCGTGCGCGGGCAGAGGTCGATGTTCCGGAAGGAACGACGCTGGATCGGCTCGAGTTCTACCTCAACGAGAACCTGTCCTCGACCCTCTACCAGGAGCCGTTCATCCAGCCGATCCAGCTTCCACCGTCCACCGGCGTGTCATACGTGCGCGCCGTGGCCCATCTTCGCGACGGCAACACGGCGGAGGATCTCGTCTTCATCAACTCGCCCGGAGACATCGAACGGGTCGAGGTCCAGTTCGTGGAGCTGTTCGTCGCGGTCACGGATCGTCGCGGCCGGCCGCTCGAGAACCTGAAGCTCGCCGACTTCAACGTCCTCGAGGACGGCCGGGAGCAGCGCGTGAGCCGTTTCGAGCGGGTCGTCGACCTCCCCATCCATGTGGGCGTCCTGATCGACAACTCCGCTTCCATGCGCGCCTCCCTCGACATCACGCGGCGCGCGGCGCTGAGGTTCTTCGAGCAGGCCGTGAGTCCGCGAGACCGGGCCGCCGTCATCACGTTCAACCGGTTTCCACAACTGGCTGTCCGCCTGACCAACGACCTGCGGGAACTCGGTAGCGGGCTCGCCGGCCTGACCGCCGAGGGACAGACCGCCCTCTACGACAGCCTGATCTTCAGCCTCTATCACCTCGCGGGCGTCACCGGCCAGCGCGCGATCCTGCTCCTGACGGACGGGAAGGACGAAGTATCCCGCTTCTCCTTCGAGGAAACTCTCGAGTACGCCCGCCGCGCCGGCGTCACCGTGTACGCCATCGGCCTCGGCATCGACGAAGCCGGCGCCAGGCGCCGGCTGGACAGGCTCAGCGCCCAGACCGGCGGGCAAAGCTACTTCGTTCGCGACCCGGAACTCCTCGACGAGATCTACGCCAACGTCCAGCGGGAGCTTCGCTCCCAGTACATGCTCGCCTACCAGTCCAGCAACACCCGAACCGACGACGGCTTCCGCCGTATCGAGGTGGACGTTCGCCAACCCGGCGCCCAGGCCAAGACGATGAGCGGCTACTACCCCTAGCAGTGTCCGTGGCAGAAATCGCGCTGGCCCAACGAAAAAAGGCCCTCGGCGGGACGAACCCACCGAGGGCCTGAGAGGATCCCGGCGACGACCTACTCTCCCACACCGTCGCCGGTGCAGTACCATCGGCGCTGCGGGGCTTAACTGCCGTGTTCGGAATGGGAACGGGTGTTTCCCCCGCGCTACGGTCACCGGAAATCGCCGGATCCACCGGACGCCACCTGCACGGTACCGCCCGGCAACCGAATCGAATCCCTGAAGGGCTTCCGTCGCGGCTAGCTGCCGCGACCAACCTAAGCGCCCAAGTCCCGAGTGCAGCAATCTTGAAAATGGTCAAGCCGAACGACCGATTAGTACGGGTTAGCTAAACGCCTCGCAGCGCTTACACGCCCCGCCTATCAACCTGGTAATCTGCCAGGGGTCTTCAGGGATACCTCATCTCGAGGCTGGCTTCCCGCTTAGATGCTTTCAGCGGTTATCCTAACCGAACATAGCTACCCAGCTGTGCCGCTGGCGCGACAACTGGTGCACCAGAGGTTCGTCCGTCCCGGTCCTCTCGTACTAGGGACAGCTCCTCTCAAGTATCCTACGCCCACATGAGATAGGGACCGAACTGTCTCGCGACGTTCTAAACCCAGCTCACGTACCACTTTAATCGGCGAACAGCCGAACCCTTGGGACCTGCTTCAGCCCCAGGATGTGATGAGCCGACATCGAGGTGCCAAACCGCCGCGTCGATATGAACTCTTGGCGGCGATAAGCCTGTTATCCCCGGAGTACCTTTTATCCGTTGAGCGATGGCCCTTCCATACGGAACCACCGGATCACTAAGTCCTACTTTCGTACCTGCTCGACTTGTAGGTCTCGCAGTCAAGCTCCCTTCTGCCTTTGCGCTCTTCGGCTGGTTTCCAATCAGCCTGAGGGAACCTTCGAGCGCCTCCGTTACTCTTTAGGAGGCGACCGCCCCAGTCAAACTACCCGCCTGACAGTGTCCCCGACCCGGATTACGGGCCCAGGTTAGATCTCCAATACGCTAAGGGTGGTATTTCACCATTGACTCCACCGAAACTGGCGTCCCGGCTTCAAAGCCTCCCACCTATCCTACACATAACGCATCAGGGATCAGTGCCAAGGTGCAGTAAAGGTTCACAGGGTCTTTCCGTCTTCATGCGGGTAACCGGCATCTTCACCGGTACTACAGATTCGCTGAGCCCCCTGTGGAGACAGTGCCCAGATCGTTACGCCATTCGTGCAGGTCGGAACTTACCCGACAAGGAATTTCGCTACCTTAGGACCGTTATAGTTACGGCCGCCGTTTACCGGGGCTTCAATTAAGAGCTTCGCTTATCCGAAGACCAGCTAACACCTCCTCTTAACCTTCCGGCACCGGGCAGGCGTCAGACCCTATACGTCGTATTCGACTTAGCAGAGTCCTGTGTTTTTAGTAAACAGTCGCCTGGGCCATTTCACTGCGACCCCCGGCAGCTCAGAGGGCAAGCCTCATCACCACCGGTGGCACACCTTCTCCCGAAGTTACGGTGTCAATTTGCCGAGTTCCTTCACAGGGGATCACTCAAGCGCCTTGGGATTCTCTCCCCGTCTACGTGTGTCCGTTTGCGGTACGGTCGCTCCGCACTCTGCTTAGGGGTTTTTCCTGGCAGCATGGAATCAACGACTTTGCGGGCCGAGGCCCTCGGGATCACGTCTCAGCGTTACGGAGCCGCGGATTTTCCTACGGCTCCCGCCTACACGCTTCAACCTACACTTCCAATCGTAGGCTCGTCTATCCTCCTGCGTCACCCCATCGTCATAACGAGAGCGGAACGGTACAGGAATGTTGACCTGTTTCCCATCGACTACGCTTTTCAGCCTCGCCTTAGGGGCCGACTAACCCTGAGCGGATTGGCCTTCCTCAGGAAACCTTAGACTTACGGCGAGCAGGGTTCTCACCTGCTTTGTCGCTACTTGTGCCGGCAGGGTCTCTTCTGAGCGCTCCATCGGTTCTCACGATCCGACTTCAGCGCCCTCAGAATGCTCCTCTACCATCCGCCGGGCCCGTAGACCCATCGGATTCGCAGCTTCGGTGATCAGCTTGAGCCCCGTTGAATTATCGGCACGGAGCCACTTGACCAGTGAGCTGTTACGCTTTCTTTAAAGGATGGCTGCTTCTAAGCCAACCTCCTGGCTGTCTGGACGTCTCCACATCCTTTCCCACTTAGCTGACACTTGGGGACCTTAGCTGGCGATCTGGGTTGTTTCCCTCTCGACCACGGAGCTTATCCCCCGTAGTCTGACTCCCGCGGTCCACATTCACGGCATTCGGAGTTTGGTTGGATTCGGTAAGCTTTTGGGCCCCCTAGTCCATCCAGTGCTCTACCTCCGCGATGCAATCCGCGAGGCTAGCCCTAAAGCTATTTCGAGGAGAACGAGCTATAACGAGGTTTGATTAGCCTTTCACCCCTACCCACGGCTCATCCAAGCCGTTTTCAACCAACATTGGTTCGGGCCTCCACTGAGTGTTACCTCAGCTTCACCCTGGCCATGGGTAGATCACCTCGTTTCGCGTCTACCACCGCTGACTGGATCGCCCTGTTCAGACTCGCTTTCGCTACGGCTATGCAAGACGCTTCGCCTTGCCAGCGACGGTAACTAGCCGGCTCATTATGCAAAAGGCACGCGGTCGCGCGGGACCCGCCGAGGCGGGCCATAGCGCTCCCACTGCTTGTAGATACACGGTTTCAGGTACTGTTTCACTCCCCTAGGCAGGGGTACTTTTCACCTTTCCCTCACGGTACTGGTTCACTATCGGTCGAAGAGGAGTATTTAGCCGTGGGTGATGGTCCACCCGAATTCCCACAGGGTTTCTCGTGTCCCGTGGTACTTGGGAACATCGCTCGGGAGTCGCTCGCCTTTCGCCTACGGGGCTGTCACCCTCTGTGGCGGTCCGTTCCAGGAACCTTCGACTAGACGACCGATTTGTCACTCCCTGGCCCCGCTGCAACGGAGCCATGCAATGCCCCACGACCCCAGGCGGACAACGCTTGCAGGCTTGGCGCCCGCCTGGTTTGGGCTGTTCCGCGTTCGCTCGCCGCTACTGACGGAATCGCATGTTGCTTTCTCTTCCTAGGGGTACTGAGATGGTTCACTTCCCCCCGTTGGCCTTCACGGAGCTATGTGTTCACTCCGGAATGGCGGAGCATGACCTCCGCCGGGTTCTCCCATTCGGAAATCCTCGGATCAAAGCCTGTTTGCAGCTCCCCGAGGCTTATCGCAGCTGGCCGCGTCCTTCATCGCCTCTCTGCGCCAAGGCATCCACCGTGCACCCTTAGTAGCTTGACCAAAAGTCAAAATTGCACACTCGAGACTTCGACGCTTAGGTTTCGCCGCTCCCAGGCCGGCCGTTGGCCGGCGGGAAGCGGCTGCTTGAATCCTTTACCCTTCTTGGATTCGATTCAGTTGTCAAAGACCGTGGCGCCGCTCGAAGCGCGGTCTACCGACCGCTCCGGCGGAGCCAAGAGTCTTTCGGAACCGGGAAGGCCATCACCTTCTCCTGAGGATGCCTGGTGGAGCTGATCGGAGTCGAACCGACGACCTCCGCCTTGCAAGGGCGGCGCTCTCCCAGCTGAGCTACAGCCCCTTTACCCGTGGGCCGATCCGAGCGTCCGACCCGTCTGGTGGGCCTAGGTAGACTTGAACTACCGACCTCACGCTTATCAGGCGTGCGCTCTAACCAACTGAGCTATAGGCCCAGCGTCGCCATCCAGGCACTCCAAACCGGTTCCCTGGAAACT
>JAJDZH010000406.1 GCA_022824725.1 Thermoanaerobaculia bacterium
CGCCTGCGGCGCGCCGGACTATGGGTTTGCGGTCATCGAGCATCCGATCAGCAGTGCGACCGGGGAGGAGCTCCTGGAGCGGGCGGTGGAGATCGTGAGGCAGGCGGAAGAACTTGTGCTTGCAGGGGCCGCGGGGGACGCGCCGTGACGGGTCCGGGGCTACGGGCCGGCGTTGTGGCCGCGACGATCGTGTTGCTGGCGGCGCCGGCGGCGGGCCAGGACGGCGTCGTGCTCGCCGAGTTCATTTTCGACGACGCGCCGCATCCCGAGTGCCACGCTTCGACGATCGCCGAGACCGCGTCGGGCGCCCTCGTCGCGGCCTGGTTCGGCGGCACCGCCGAGCGCAACCCCGATGTCGGCATCTGGTTCAGCCGGCTCGGCGGCGACGGCTGGACAGCACCCGTCGAAGTGGCCAACGGCGTCCAGGCCGACGGCACTCGCTACCCGACCTGGAACCCGGTCCTCTACCAGCCGCCCCGGGACGGCGCGCCGCTGCTTCTCTTCTACAAGGTGGGGCCGAGCCCGCCGGAGTGGTGGGGGATGGTCATGCAGTCCGCCGCCGACGGCCGCACCTGGAGCGAGCCCCGGCGGCTTCCGGACGGCATCCTGGGACCGATCAAGAACAAGCCGATCACTCTCGCCGACGGCTCGATGCTGGCGGGTTCGAGCATCGAGGACGCGCCCGAACCTCCCGCCTGGCGGGCGCACTTCGAGCGTTCGCCCGACCTCGGGCAGACCTGGACGCGCAGCGAGCGGCTGGCCGGCAAGACGGCGGACGGCGAGGACTTCTGGATCATCCAGCCGACCATCTTCACGCTCGGCGGCGGCGAGCTCCTGGCGATGTTCCGGTCCAAGCAGAGCCGCATCGCCGCTTCCCGTTCCGCGGACGAGGGCAAGACCTGGGGGCCGATCCACGCCACCGGCCTGCTCAACCCGGACGCGGGCGTCGACGGCGTGACCCTGGCCGACGGCCGGCATCTCCTCGTCTACAACCACAAGGTACGCATCGACGGCGCCTGGGCCGGCTCCCGCTCCCGGCTCAACGTGGCGCTCTCGGACGACGGGAACGCCTGGGACGCCGCGCTGATGCTGGAGGACCAGGACGGCGAGTACTCCTATCCGGCGGTGATTCAGGCCGGTGACGGGCTGGTCCACGTGACGTACACGCACCGCCGCACCCGCATACGGCACGTCGTCCTCGACCCGGCGACGCTGCCCCGGTACCCGATGCCCGGCGTCGAGTGGCCGCAGGAAGCGCCGGTCCTGCCTCCCGAGTGACCGCCGGCGCCGATCTCGTCGTCTTCGCCGTCTACCTGGCGGCGGTCGTTGCGCTGGGCCTCTCGCTCGCCAAGCGGAGCGGAACGGCGCGCGGTTTCATGGTTGCGGGCGGAGCGCTGCCGGGCTGGGCGGTCGGCATGTCGATGTTCGGCACGTTCCTTTCGAGCAACACGTTCATCGGAGTGCCGGGGCAGGCGTTCGGCGGCAACTGGAACGCCTTCGTGTTCTCGCTGTCCCTGCCGGTGGCGGCGTTCCTGGCGGCACGCTGGTGGATTCCGTTCTACCGCCGCGGCGACGCGATATCGGCGTATCACCACCTGGAGGCGCGCTTCGGCCGCTGGGCGCGGACCTACGCCGTAGCCTGTTACCTGCTGACCCAGTTCGCGCGGGTCGGTTCGATCCTGTTCGGTGTGGCCCTGGCGATGAACGCCCTGACCGGCTGGCCGGTGGCATGGATCATCCTCAGCACGGGCGTCGTCGTCACGGTCTACACGCTGGTCGGAGGCATCGAGGCGGTCATCTGGACCGACGTGATCCAGAGCGTGGTGCTGACCGTGGGTGCTCTGATCGTCGCCGGACTCCTGGTCGCGGATGCGCAAGGGGGGTTGGGCGGCCTGATCGAGACGGCGCGGGCGGCGGAGAAGTTCTCGCTCGGCAGCTTCTCCTTCGAGTTCACGACCTCGACGTTCTGGGTCGTCCTGGTCTACGGCCTGTTCATCAACTTCACCAACTTCGGCATCGACCAGAGCTACGTTCAGCGCTACCACGCCGCGAACAGCGACCGAGCCGCGTCTCGCTCCGTGTGGCTGGCGGCTGGCCTCTACCTGCCGGTTTCGGCTGTCTTCTTCTTCATCGGCACCGGGCTGTTCGTCGTTCTTCAGGGACAGCCCGAGGCGGCCGGCCTCGCCGCCGACCAGGCCTTTCCGCACTACATCTCGACCCGGCTGCCGTCCGGCGCGGCGGGGCTGCTGATCGCGGCCCTGTTCGCGGCCGCGATGAGCAGCATCGACACGTCCTTCAACAGTTCGGCCACGGTCTTCCTGTCCGACATCTACCGGACCTGGATCCGGCCTGAGCCGGAGCCGGACGGCGGCGAGGCGGAGGAGCTGCGGGTGCTGCGCAGGGCCACGGTCGTGATCGGAGTGCTGGGCACCGGCGCCGCGCTGCTGATGATCGGTGCCGAGAGCCTGCTGGAGGTCTGGTGGACGGTGTCGGGAATCTTCGCCGGCGGACTGCTCGGGCTGTTCGCGCTGGACCGCCTTGCGCCCCGGGCGGATCGGGCGGCGGCGCAGGCGGGAGTGCTCGTGGGGGTGCTGGTCATCGTGTGGATGACAGTGTCTCCGCGGCTCGAGGGCGGCCTCGCGATGCTGCGCATTCCGCTGCACAGCTACATGATCACCGTCATCGGCACGCTCACCATCTTCGGCGTCGGTCTGCTGCTGGCGAGCCGGCGGCGGGCCGTGGCGCTGCGATAGTGTGACCTCGTTCGCCGAGTCACCCGATGCTCGCTTCAGACTCTCCGCCGACCCCGCGCTCCGACCGTCCGCGCCGTCTGGCCATCCTCCTGGCCGCCTCGCTGCTGCTCCTGTCGCTCGGCGGCTGCGACGAGCGGGGCGATCTCCTGGGTGTCGAACTCGTCGTCTTCACCCTCGGCGAGTGGGCCGGCACCGGGCCGCAGGATGAGGAGTTCCGTTTCATCCTGGAACGCGACGATGACGACGTGCGGCTCGCCGCTTTCCTCGTTCACCTGCCGGGACTCGCGGACGCTGCCGTTGGCGATCCCGAGGCTTGCGCCACGCTGGTCAACGCCTTCACGAGGTTCGGGAACTCCAACGCGAACATCCGGATCCGCGACGCCGGCTTCCGGTTCCGCACGCCGAACGACGTCCGGGTCGACCAGGACGGCCTGATCGAGGCGGTGATCACCGGCACCTTCGATTCCTCGGAGAGCGCGATGGTGGACGCCGAGATCGAGATCGACGCCACCCGCTTCCTGGCCTGCCGCATCGAGACGATGGTCAGTTGGCAGATGGAGCCGGTTGGTTCCTGAGCCGGGGCCGGGAAGAGCGCGAGACGGAGGCGGAGGATGTATCCCGGCAGGTACGCGCGCGAGACCCCGGACAAGCCGGCGGTCATCATGGCCGGAACCGGCGAGACGGTCACCTACCTGGAACTCGACCGGCGGTCGAACCGGCTGGCGCAACTCTGGTACGCACAGGGCCTGCGGCCGGAAGACCACGTGGCGATCTTCATGGAGAACCACCCCCGGTACTTCGACGTCTACTGGGCGGCGATCCGGTCGGGCCTCTACCTGACCACGGTGAACCGCTACCTGACCGCCGAGGAGGCGGCGTACATCGTCAAGGACTGCGGTGCGAAGAGCATCGTCGCTTCGGCGAAGCTGGCCGAAGCGTGCGCCGAACTGACGGATCTGATCCCGACCTGTCCCGGCCGGCTGATCGTCGATGACGACGGCCTGGGCATCCCGCCCGGCTGGGACGACTACGGCGAGGCGACGGCCGCGTTCCCGGCCGAGCCGCTCGCCGAGGAGCCGCGCGGCAGCACGATGCTCTACAGCTCGGGCACGACCGGCCGGCCGAAGGGCATCCTGCGGCCGCTGACCGGCCTGTCGGTCGAGGAGATGCCGGACCAGCGGTTCGAGGTGCTGACGAGTATCTACGGCATCGACGCCGACTCGATCTACCTGTCGCCGGCGCCGCTCTACCACGCGGCGCCGATCGGTTTCACCGCCGGTACGCAGACCCTCGGCGGCACGGTGGTCGTCATGGAGCGCTTCGATCCGGAACTCTCGCTCAAGGCGATCGAGGACTTTGGCGTCACCGTCAGCCAATGGGTGCCGACGATGTTCAGCCGCATGCTCAAGCTCCCCGAGGAGGCGCGCACCCGCTACGACTTGTCGAGCCATGCGCGGGCGATCCACGCCGCGGCTCCCTGCCCGGTCGACGTCAAGCGGCGGATGATCGAGTGGTGGGGGCCGATCATCCTGGAGTACTACGCCGGCTCCGAGGGCAACGGCATGTGTGCGGTTGAGACGGACGAGTGGTTGAGGAAGCCGGGCACGGTCGGCAAGTGCCTGACGGCGACGGTCCACATCTGCGACGACGAGGGCGAGGAGGTGCCGGCGGGCGAGCCGGGGACGATCTTCTTTGAACCGCCCGAGGATGCGGATCTGTTCGAGTACCACGGCGACCGGGAGAAGACGCTCGGCTCGCGTCATCCGCGCCACGCCCGCTGGAG
>JAJDZH010000027.1 GCA_022824725.1 Thermoanaerobaculia bacterium
CCGGCGCAGGAAGTCCTCGGCATCGCGGCACTCGACCGCTGACCTGATGGCGGCGGTTGTATCCGTGGTCGCCGAGAGTCGCTCCAGCCAGGCTTCCACGGCAGGAGTGATCGCGAAGCCGCGAGCCTGGAGCGCCTGCCGCACGAGGAAGCGCGCCATTTCCAGTTCGCCTTCCGCGCGGCCCTCCGCACGGCCCTCCAAACGGCCTTCCGCGCGGCTCTCCTCGCGTTCGGCGCCAAGGAACCGATCGTCGTCGGGGCCGGTGCCTGCCGCCCTGCCCAGCCTGCGCCCGACACGGCGCACCGCCGCCACGGTCTTCGCCGACTTCCTCTCGTCGTTCAGCGCCCGGTGGATCTCCGCCGCCCGCCAACCCGCAAAGGCCCGACTGACGGGCGACTTGACGTAGCCGTCGCCATCCAACAGATAGATCGTCAGTCGCGGACGGCCCGAAGTCCGCGGCGCCAGCCATTCCGGCTCCGGCACCTCCACCCACACTTCCGGAAGGCCCCAGGAGGCGTAGACCTCCAGCTTCCGCCGGCGGACATCGGTCGTGTGGTCGACTTCGAGGACCACGTCGGGCAAGGGGCCGGCATCGACATCGATCTCCTTGCCGCGCGGCACAGGCCGGTCGAGATAGAAGGTCTCGTCAGCCTGTGCGAGCACCTCGCGTACGCCGTCCCCGTCGAACTGCACCAGGCTGGTCGAACCCAGCGCCAGGATCTCCGAACCCCGGGCCAGCGCGATCTCCCGGATCAGACCGGCGAGGCCACGCGACGGAACCTCGTGATAGGCGGTGGCCCCTTCGGCGATCACAACCGCGGTCGAAGTGCGGGCCTCCCAGTACTCGATGCGGCCCTCGTAGTCGTCCAGCTTCTCGGCCGGCAGATTCACGGCACTGCATCCCGGGAAGTCCCGCAGATCAAGTGGACGCTGCGGTTCGCGCGGCGCGGCCGGAGTCTTCGGGAGAGGGTCGGCCATGCCGGAACGAGTGTAACCTCGACGCGACGGCCTGGCGGCCGCGGTACAGGGCCGCTCCCGAGGGCCCTTGAACGCCAGCGGACGACGTTCTCGGAGAACGGGGATCGATCCCATGAAGACGTTGAAGATCGGAATCGCAGACTACGGCCGGATGAAGGCGCGCACGCTGAAGATCGCTCGCGGCGAGTACGGCCCCACCAAGGGAGAGCCGACGGTGTGGTTCAGCACTCTTGAGAGCTTCGCCAAGGTGCTCTCCCACCGCAACCGGGAGCTGCTTACTCTGATTGCTCGAGAGCAGCCGGACTCGCTAACCCGGTTGGCGGCGCTTGCGGGACGAAGCAGGTCGAATCTCTCCCGTACGTTGAAGACGATGTCGCGCTACGGTCTCGTGGAACTGGAGAAGGGGCGCCGCGGCAAGTTGATTCCCCAAACACCCTACGATCAGGTGAGGCTCGACCTCTCCCTGACCGCATCGCACCGGCCGGAGTCGGCCCCGACCGACTCCTGAATCGCCCGGAAAGAGACTCGGGAGTCCGCGCCGGCCTGGAATCGAGTCGCTTACTCAACGCACGCCCTGCTGCCCGCGACAGCCACCCGACGACCAGCTACAGAGAGTCGTATGAGAGCAAGAGCAGAGTTTCAGAAACTCGTAGAGCAGCTAATGGAGACGCTGCTATCGCGCTGTCCCGATCTCCTTGATCAGAAGGACAAGCGTGACCTCAGTAACGCAGAGTTTTGCAAGAGACATCTGGGGTTGAAGATCAGCAATCGCGAGCTCTTGAGAAGAGTTGCGGAGCGCGACACGGTCTCCGGGTACAGGAGATACTGGAAGGATCCTTTCGGGGACTACTACGTATGCAGCCAATGGGGGAAGCAGAACCACAAACACAACGCAGAGAAACTGCTGGAGTTCTTGAAACACCTGATCAAACGGAAGGCCACTCACCGGAACGTCCAGGAGCTGGAAGAGCACCGCCAAGACTTCGAAACGTACCTTCGCTCGAACCGTCGAACCCCGCCAGCGGCTGAGCCGGCCCGGGCCACACCACCGCCGCATGGGGAGCAGGGAACAGTGAAGCGGATGTTCGGCTGGGTCGACTTCTTCACCGAGTTGGCAGACCGGATCGACAAAGCGGGTCCACAGGAGCTGAACGAACACGCGAAGAGGATCGACTGGCATCTTCCCCGCCGCTCTGAGAGCGAACGGCGGCAAGCCGACGTGCCCCTGTTCGGCCTCGATGACATCGACCCGCTGACGTTCTTCAGCTACCTGGCCACCCGGACGAGAGAGCCTGAAGGACTTCAGGAGGCACTCGCGAACGTCAGAGAGACGTTCGGAGTCGACCAACCCGTGGAGCGTTGCAACGACTGGGATGTTCTCAACGTCTACAACCTGCTGGTCGCTTGGGCTCGTCTGGCCGATGATCGAGAGCTTCTTTGGAGCCTGTTCCGCCAGACGGTCGCGGGCCAGATCGAGGCAGACACGTTCGAGTCGGCGCTGCGCTTGCAGCACGTCGCGATCCCGACGCTGTCGTGCATCATCTTCCTGATCAAGCCGCGCTCCTATCTCCACCTACCCGGTGTTCCCGCCTATCAGAAGCCGTATGGCGTGGGGACCATCCCACCACAGATGACATGGAACGAGTATTCGGCCACGATCGAGCGGATCAAGGCCGACTACCCTGGATGTGAGTTCTTCGAGATCGAACTGTTCCACCGATTGCAGAGAGGCTTTGGCGAACCCCCGCCGCTCGTTGTCGATCCCGATCGTTGCTGGGTTGTCAGCACAAACAAGAACACAGGAACCGACGACCTGACGACCGAGTTCCATCAGGACTACTGCGTACGCCTCGATGAGCTCAGCGTCCGCGGCGGAGAGCAGAGGCAGCGCCCTCTTGCAGAGCCAGAACCCGGTCACCTGATACTCCTCCGGTTTGGGCACCGCGGCAGCGTGCGTGGCCGGGGAATCGGCGTCGTCTACCGAAACGACTACGAGGACGGCTGGGCGCCTGAGCGGGGAGTTCACGTCCTCTGGTTGAACAAGCGGGCCGGGTCGCTCAAGACGGAAGGGCGGAAGTGGCACCTCTTCGAAGAGGCTGGTGCAGGAATCAAGTCCGCGTTTCGAGAGTGCCCAGAGTACGCACGGACCTGGGAGGCTCTGGATCGTATGGCTGCAGGATCGGATGGAACAGGAGACCCGGACGCAGCGGACGACCCCGCTCCGACCCGCGTGGACTACCCGAGAAACCAGATCCTCTACGGGCCGCCTGGTACCGGCAAGACGTACCAGACCGTGAGTCACGCCCTGGCGGTCGTCCGCGGCGTCGATGTCGACACGATCCACGAGGACCGTAAAGAGAGCCCTGAAGCGGTCCTGGAGCGCTACTCCACACTGCGGTTCAAGTCTCCGGCCAGCACAGGAGGACACCTCCAGGGCCAGGTCACCATGGTGACCTTCCACCAGAACTACGCCTACGAGGACTTCGTGGAGGGCATTCGGCCGAAGCTCGTTGATGCCGGGAGTAATGACGGAGACTCGGACGCGGTCACGTCGGGTTCGACCGAACTCGCCTACGAACTCCGCCCAGGGATCTTCCGGTCGATGTGCGAGATCGCCGACAGCGAGAGGAAGAAGGCGAGAGACGACGGCGACGAGCCGCCGCGCTACGTCCTCGTCATCGACGAGATCAACCGCGGCAACATCCCGAAGATCTTCGGCGAGCTGATCACGCTGATCGAGCCGTCGAGGCGGCTGGGGGCGAACGACGAGACAACCGTCACCCTTCCCTACTCCAGCGACGACTTCGGCGTACCGGACAATCTGTACATCATCGGCACGATGAACACGGCGGACCGCTCCATCCAGCAGATGGACACGGCGCTCCGGCGGCGGTTCACGTTCGTCGAGATGATGCCCGATCCCAACCACGAACTCATCTCTGAGGATGTCGATGGCGTGAACTGCCGGAAGATGCTGCGGGCGATGAACGAGCGCATCGCGGTCCTGCTCGACCGCGAGCACCAGATCGGCCACACGTACCTGCTCAACGTGGAGACGTTGAAGCAGCTCGCGGACACCTTCAGAAACCGCGTCTTTCCGCTGCTCCAGGAGTACTTCTACGACGACTGGCGGAAGATCCGCGCCGTGCTGGGGAACAACGCCTTCGTACGGGAGGGTCCCTCCGACGACGGCTACAGGACGGACCTGGCCGAGGACTTCGGCCTCGATGGTGCCCGCGACAGGGTCTACGACCGGGTTCCTCTTGACGACGAGAGCTGGAAGGACGCCGAGCAGTACAAGCAGATCTACGCTGACTCAAGAAAGGGCTGATGGCCGCGGCGCCTCGACCCGGCGCAGAAAGTCCTCGGCATCGCGGCACTCGACCGCTGCCCTGATGGCGGCGGTTGTATCAGTGGTCGCCGAGAGACGCTCCAGCCAGGCCTCCACGGCAGGCGTGATCGCGAGGTCGCGGGCTAGGAGCGCCTGCCGCACGAGAGAGCGGGCCATCTCCAGCCTGCCTTCCGCGCGGCTCTCTTCGCGCTCGGTGCCGAGGAACCGGTCGTCGTCGGGGCCGGTGCCTGCCGCCCTGCCCAGCCTGCGCCCAACACGGCGCACGACCGCGACGGTTTCCGCCGACTTCCCCTCCTCGTTCAACGCCCGGTGAATCTCCGACGCCCGCCAACCCACGAACGCCCGGCTGACGGCGGACTCGACGTAGCCGTCGCCCTCCAGCAGGTAGATCGTCAATCGCGGCAGGCCCGAAGTTCGCGGCGCCAGCCAGGCTGGCTCCGGCACTTCCACCCACACTTCGGGGAACCCCATCGACGCGTAGACCTCCAGCTTTCGCTGCCGCGAGTCGGTCGTGTGATCCACCTCCACCACGACGTCGGGCAGCGGCCCGCGGTCCACATCGATATCCCTGCCCGTCGGCCAGGGCCGGTCCAGGAAGAAGAGCGCGTCCGGCTGCATGAGTATCTCGACGTCCCCTCTCTCCCCGCGCTGCACCAGGTCCACCGAACCGAGCGCCAGGATCTCCGTGCCGCGCGCCTGGGCGATCATCTCCACCAGCCTCGCTACTCCAGCCGACGGAACGTCGTGATAGAGCGTCGCCGGCTCGGCAAGGATCGCCGCTGTCTCGGTGCGGGCCTCCCAGTACTCGATGTGGCCCTCGTAGTCGTCGAGTTCCTCGACCGGCAGGTGCACGGCCTTGCATCCCGGGAAGTCCGCCAGATCGAGCGGCCGTCGCGGTTCGCGCGGCGCGGTCGGGGTCTTCGGTAGGGGGTCGGCCATGGTGGAAGTGTAACCGTCGGGGTTCACCATGGCCGAGAGTCTGGCTGCCGGATCGAAGGGCGCGCCGGTATGCTCCCGCGCCATGGCCTCGCCGAGCGCGCTGGCTGACCGTCTTGGGTATTCCACGCCCGTCCACCGCCCTCTCCATCAGGGAGTCGCCAGAAGATGCGCAAGGAGATATCGCTATGGTCCAAGTTCCTTGAGGCTTGGCCGCCGGACAAGGTCCGCCGCATGTCTCTGGAGGAGTACACGAATCCAGATCGGGATGACGCCTTCATCTACTGGCTCGAGTTCAGGACCGAGAGTCTTGGCAGTATCGCGGGTGGCTCGGCTTTCAAGTTCGGAGTGTTCCACCGGAACGAGAAAGACCAGAAAGACCCCAAGCGAGGACGGTTCTACGGCGACGAGTACGCCTGGATGGGAAAGTACGGCGAGACGGCGGATGCGGCTTTCGCCACCGTGCGGTCTCGTCTGACCGCTGTGATCGACGCGGCCAGCGCCGGGGACTTCGAGACGGTTGACCAGATCGACTTCTCTCCCGCCGTCAAGTGGAAGGTCGCCTTCCTCTATCAGGACAGGGAGAACCCCAAACTCCTGCCGATCTACAAGGAGGAGCGGCTGGCGGCTCGCTACAAGGAGGCGTTCACGAACGCGGCGGGAGTGCCTCCGCCGAGCCAACGGCACAGGGCTCTGATCGAACACTACTCGTGGCTGGGCGATGTCCTCGAGATAGGCGCCAGGATCTGGCCGGACGAACCGCCTCCCGAGCCCGACCGGAGGTACTGGCTGATGTCGCTCGGACGTCAATCCAGACGTTGGCCCGCATGCTACGAGAGCGGCACGGCAACGATCGGTTACGACGATTACGAGCTCGGCGATCTACACCGGTACGAGTCTCTGGAAGAGGTCGGCCGGGCCATCGAATCCGACGCGAGATCCTTGCCAATGAACGACCGCCTGGCTCTCTGGGAGTTCTCCCGCGTGATGAAGCCTGGAGACGTGATCTTCGTGAAGCGAGGCAACCACGCCATCGGACACGGCACAGTACGCTCCGACTACCGCTACGAGGGGAATCGCGATAGCCACCTGCACGTTCGCGACGTAAAATGGGAGTCGAACTTGCCCGACGGCGTCAGGGTCCGTGAGAAGCCCCTCGTCGTCAAGACCCTCACGGACATCACGAAGTACCCTGACCAGGTCCGCGCCTTCAAACAAGCGCTTCAGATTGGGTCCAACGGCACGCCCGAGGTGTCGTATCCCCACAACCAGATCCTCTACGGCCCGCCTGGTACCGGCAAGACGTACGAGACCGTGAGTCACGCTCTGGCGGTCGTCCGCGGCGTCGATCTCGACAAGATCCGCCAAGAACGGAAAGAGGACCCTGAAGCGGTTCTGGATCGCTACTCGGAACTGCGGTTCAAGTCTCCGGCCAGCACAGGAGGACACCTCCAGGGCCAGATCGCGATGGTGACCTTCCACCAGAACTACGCCTACGAGGACTTCGTGGAGGGCATTCGGCCGAAGCTCGTTGATGCCGGGAGTAATGGCGGAGATTCGGACGCGGCCACGTCGGGCTCGACCGAACTCGCCTACGAACTCCGCCACGGGATCTTCCGCTCGATCTGCCGGGTAGCCGACGAGGCCAGAAGGAACGCGAAGGCGGACGGCCGCCCGGCGCCACGCTACGT
>JAJDZH010000011.1 GCA_022824725.1 Thermoanaerobaculia bacterium
GCGTCCGAACTCGTCACGATGTCGTGAAGCAGCGGATAGGCCGAGTCGCGAAGCTCCATGACCACGCCCGCGAGCGCGTCCATCGCCGGCGGAATCTCCAGCAACTGGAGGCTCACAGGCTGCTCCGGCCCCAGCATTTCGCCGGCGGCGATGCGGAAGATGAGGGAGTAACCGATCTGGCCGGCGGCTCCGGTGACAGCGACTCGAACGGGTGTCTGCATGGCGTGATTTCCTCCTCGATCCGGCGCGGGATCGTAGCACCGCCGGCACGTGCGTGTGCTGGCCTGGAAGCATCGGTGGCAAGGCGTTGGACCGGTCGTTCGCTAGATTCGTAGTTCCTTCTGAGGGGAGGAATCATGCGGTGCAACGTGCTCGCAGGTGCTCGGACTCGGGTTGCCGCTGTGGGGATGGCGGCAGGAATGCTGGCGGCCGCCGGAGCTTCGGCTTCGCTGGACGTGCTGACCGCCAACGGCGGCCTGGATGCGGTCGAGATCGTCGTGGAGGGTGCGGTCCAGCTTTCCTTGAACGTGCCGCGAGACGTGGTCGTGGGAGCAAGACCCGCTACGTCGGGTTCGGGTGAGGTGCCGCCGTGGTCGGCGGTCCACTGGTCGTCGGCCGGAGTACCCCTCGCTATCGAGCGCGGGAGACTGACTGAAGCCTCGCTGACGGTGAAAGCCAGGCGGGGCGCGGCAACGACGACGGTATTGGCCGAACGGTTCGCGCCCCTCACGATCGATTGGGCGGTGCCGCCCGCGACGCTCTCACTGGAACCGCTGCTCCGGCTTGAAGGAACCGTCGCGGATCCGACCGGCGCCGGGGTCGGTGGCGCCAGGGTGTCGATCAGCGGATACGGCGCGCGTCCGGTGGCCTGGTCCGAGGGCGGCGGCCGGTTCTCGTTGGAGGTCGCCGAGTCGCCGGGCCGGAAGCAGCTCGTCGCCTCGGCCACCGGTTACGGTGAGGCGCGTCTCGACTGGAGTGAGGTTCGGGGCGCGGGACGGCAGCCGATCGTCCTGGAACTGACCCCGCACCGCGCTGTTCTCGGCCGGCTTGTAGCTGCCTCCGGCGGCGGGATTCGAGGGACGATTGGGCTGGCCAGGCCGTGGGATTCGGTGCGCTTCATCGGCGAGGCCGCCTTGTGGAACGTCGAGAACCCGGCCTTGCTGCAGGTAGTCGAGACGGAGGACGACGGCGACTTCGCACTCGATCCCACCGCCGCGAGAGATGCCTGGCTGATCGCGGCCGCTCCCGGCCACGGCACGGTGCGGACGAAACTGCCCGTGTCGGAACCGGGTTCGCCCGGAGTGCATGTTGGAGACGTGATCCTGGAGTCCGAGATCGTCCTGCAGGGTCGCGTTGTCGACGAGGACGGCGCGCCGGTCGAAGCGGCCGAAGTCATGCTGGGTGAAGGTGAGGCCTTCGTTCATTCGATGCGAAGGGGCCCGAGGCGCGTTCCAGCCAGGGAGCTGACCGCTGGCCCTGACGGCCGCTTCCGCATCGCCGGGCTGGCGCCGGGAGATCAGCTCTCTCTTCGTCACGCCGGTCGTTCTGCGCGGGCGGGTGATCGGGCCGGACGGCTTGCCGATGCCGGCCCTGCGCAGGGGTGAGGAGGTCGCGGTTGCCGCGGTGGGCCAGCAGCGGCGGATTCGCGTGGCCGAGACGACCTCGCGCATCGACTTCGAGTCCTACACCGCCTCCGTCCGGGGTCGATTGCTCGACACCGAAACGGGACTTCCCGCCGCCGGGATGCGAGTCTCCGCGGTACCGGCCTGGAGCGCCAGGGAGAATGACGTGACGCGGACGATGCGCCGGCAGGCGAACACGCGCACGGCGGACGACGGCTCCTTCGTCATCGACGGCCTGTTCGCGGCGCCGTACCGGTTGGAGATTCGTCCTGCTAGCAGGAACCTGTCGACGGAACTCGTTGTCGGCTCCTCGGAGGTCGACTTGAGCGCGGGTGATCTGGAAGTCACGCTTGCGGTGCCCCTCCCCGGGGATCGCTAGCGTCGCAACGGGCGGGACGGGTTCGGCCTCGCCGTGAAGAAAGGCGCTACGGGTCCTCTCGCCTGAGCAGCCAACGCGCTTCAGTGTTCAGCGTGCGCGCGAACCGGCCGCTTTCGGCTTCTAGTCGCCGCCACTCGTCGACGGAGTAGACGAGCAGGTCGGCTGGTACCGGCAGATTCTCCGTGGGCCACTCGCGGGCCCTCTCCATCGGCGGCCGGTCGTCGGCTTCGACGATCGCGAGCAGGTCCAGGTCACTTGCGAAGCCGGCGTCGCCTCGGGCATACGAGCCAAAGTAGGCGAATCCGACAAGCCCTTCTCTGTGCGCGACCTCGGTGGCGCACCACTCCTCAAGGGAGTCGAGGACGGCCTCAGCGCTCGGCCAGCGCTTGATCGACGAAGCTGAAGATGTGACGGGCATGGTTGAGCGCCAGTTCGCTCTGAATCGGACCGTAGTGCTCGAACGGAGCGCCTTCGGCGTGGCCGTTCGGGTAACGCGCAGGAACGTAGAAGTTGTCCAGGACTTTACCGCTCTCAACGAGTGCCTCCGGTGCGGACGTGGGCAGATCGGCCAGGAGTCGAGCCACGACGTGGCCCCATGCCTCCTGGCCGAGCGCGAGGTGGAGCGCCTTGACCGCCTTCTCGGCCGCCTGGTGGGCCGCGAAGCAAGCCCATTCGTGCCGTCCGTTCTCCCTGTTCTCTGCTGCGGTCTCCAGGTCGCGCTGGGCCTGGCTCCACCAGTCCTGTGATCGCTGCGCCATCTGAACTCCCGTCGATCAGTGTACCGGCCGAAGCGCCAATAGACTCGCGCGCATGGCGGAGCGCGTTCTGGTCACCGGCGGAGCCGGTTTCATTGGCAGCCACACTTGCGTCGAGCTGCTCGCCGCCGGTTGGGACGTGACCGTCATCGACGATCTCTCGAACAGTTCGCCCGAGGCGTTGCGCCGGGTACGGGAACTGGCGGGGCGGGACCTGCGTTTCGTCGAAGGGGACGTGCTCGACGAGGCTGCGCTCGAGCGAGCGTTCGGCGACGGCGGCTGTGCGGCGGTCATCCACTTCGCCGCGAAGAAGGCGGTGGGCGAGTCCTGCGCCGACCCGCTTGGCTACTACCGTACGAACGTGGCGGGCACCATCAGCCTCCTGAGGGCGATGCGCCGGCACGACGTGCGCCGGCTGGTCTCCTCGTCGTCCGCGACGGTCTACGGCGATCCGGGGCCGGGCGCCTGCCCGCTGGCGGAGAGCGCGCCGCTCAGGCCCTCCAATCCCTACGGCCGGACGAAGCTCTGCGTCGAGCGCATGCTGCGAGATGTGGCCGCGTCGGAGGAGGACTGGAGAATCCTCTCGCTGCGCTACTTCAACCCGGCCGGGGCTCACCCGAGCGGCCGGATCGGCGAGGATCCACGGGGCCTTCCAGAGAACCTGCTGCCGAGCGCGATGCAGGCCGCGGTAGGAACGTTGCCCGAGCTTCGTGTGTTCGGGACGGACTACCCGACCCGGGACGGCACGGCGATCCGGGACTATCTCCACGTCGTCGATGTAGCGACCGGGCACCTGCGGGCCCTGGACCACCTGCCCGCCGTCAACGGCTGCTTCGAGTACAACCTGGGCACGGGCCGCGGGGTCACGGTCTTCGAGGTGCTCGAGGCCGTGAAACGGGCGAGCGGCCGTGAGATACCGGCCGTGTTCGAAGGGCGGCGGCAAGGCGACGCGACGGAGGTATGGGCGGATCCGTCGCTCGCGGGCCGCGACCTCGACTGGACGGCGGAGCGCGGCCTCGACGACATCTGCGCCGACGCCTGGCGCTGGCAGAACGCGAACCCCGAGGGGTACGGAAGTTGAGCGGAGACGGCAGACCGAGCGCGGGAGATGCGCCGCTCGAGGTGTTCGTCTACTACGACTTCGCCTCCAGCCTGAGCTACGTGGCGCACCGGGTGCTGGCCCGGATCGACGAGGCGCTCGCGGCGGAGCGCGTCGACCTGCGCTGGAAGGCGATCGACCTGACCGGCGTGGGGAACTTCCAGCGCGGCCGGCTGCTCGACCCGGCACGGCGGCAGAGCTTGCTGAGGGTGGCTGCGGCGCTGGACGTGAACTTCGACCCACCCGCGCGCTGGCCGGACTCGCGCCTGACCGGCGAGGTAGCGGTGGTCCTGGACGAGCGAATCGACCACGGACTCGACCCGGCGATCGAACGGGAATGGCGGGAGGCCGTGTTCGCGGCCTGTTACGAGCGCGACGTCGAGGTCGAGGATCTGCTGCGGGACTTCGAGCGCCGCGTCCCCTTCCCGCTCGGGTCGGCCGACGATCTTGCCGCCGGCCGCAGGCTGTCCGAGGTCACGCGGAGCGCGGTGGCGGCCGGGGTCGAGGGCGTGCCGACCCTGATGCTCGACGTGTTTCCGCTGTGCGGCATCCACGACGAGGAGACGATGCTGGGGATGATCCGGCGCTACGCGCGGCGGCGCCGTCGGCTGGAGGCGGATGCCGCAGCCGGGGTCAATTGATGCGTCTCCTCGCTTTGGTTGCTGCCACATCCGCGATCCTCGGTTGCGCGGCGGAGGACGGCGGGTTTGAGCAGCCGGCGGCGCCGTCGACGGACGTCGCGGCCGCGGGCGGCGTGCGGTTCGTCGACGTGACCGCCGAAACCGGCCTCGACTTCGTCCACGCGACGGACTCCGCCGGGACCTTCCCGATGCCGGAGATCATGGGCGGCGGCGTCGCGGCGTTCGATGCGGACGGCGACGGCCTGCTCGACCTCTACTTCCCGAACGCGGGTAGCGCGGTCGCCGGCGAGCCGGGGCGCAACCGCTTCTACCTGCAGCGGCCGCGCGGCCGTTTCGTCGACGCGACGGAGGGCTCCGGGCTCGACAACCCTGGCTACGGCATGGGCGCGGCGGTCGGGGACATCGACAACGACGGCGACCTCGACCTGTACGTCACGAACTTCGGGCCCGATGTGCTCTACCGCAACGAGGGCGGCGGCCGGTTCGTCGATGCGTCGGGGGAGCTGGCTGTTGCGACGCCCGGCTGGTCGACCTCGGCCGTGTTCTTCGACGCCGATCTCGACGGCTGGCTGGACCTCTACGTGGCCCGCTACGTCCAGTGGCACGAGGCGCGCGAGTGCCAGGTCCAGGGCGGGCGGGTCGACTACTGCGGCCCGCAGCAGTTCGAGGGCGAGGCGGACGTCTTCTACCGCAACGAGGGCGGCCGGCGCTTCGTCGATCGCAGCCGGGATGCGGGCGTTTCGCTGATCGAGGACGCCGGCCTGGGCGTCGTCGCCGCCGACCTCGACGAGGACGGACTGCCCGACGTCTACGTCGCCAACGACGCCGACCCGAACCAGCTCTGGATCAACCGTGGCGGCGGGGTGTTCGAGGACGACGCGGTGCTGCTCGGTGCGGCCTACAATCGGTTCGGCGTGGGTGAGGCGGGAATGGGCATTGCACTGGGCGACATCGACGGCGACCGGGACGTGGATCTGTTCCTGAGTCACCTGATCGAGGAGACGAACACGCTGTACGTGAACCTGGGTGGAGCGCCAGAGGCCGCGGCCGGCTTCGAGGACCGGGCCGCCGAAGCCGGCCTGGCAGCGCCCAGCACGCCGTACACCGGCTTCGGAACGGCCTTCTTCGACGCCGACAACGACGGCGACCTCGACCTCGCCGTGGTGAACGGCGCGGTCAAGCAACGCCCGGAGACGCTCGCCGACCGTGACGACTGGTTCTGGCGCGGCTACGC
>JAJDZH010000402.1 GCA_022824725.1 Thermoanaerobaculia bacterium
CGCTCCCTCCGGGGACGCGGTCGTTTCCTCGGCATTGAGTCCTGCCGTTGTGGCCAGAGTGGCGAGCAGGAGCGTTGGTATCAGGTGGAAGAGGTCGAGTGGGTTACGTGTTCGCGGTGTTCGTGGCATCGCGGCTTTCTCCTCTGATTCGATGTTGTCCTTTGAAGGGTTCCCGACGCAGGTCAGCGTCGGGTCGATTTCAGCTAGCTGGGAGGTTGGGACCTTGTTCAGCCGACTCGCCAGGCGGTCACGCGACCCTGAGCGTCGAGCGCGGCAAGCGCACGTCCATCCGGTCGCCAGTGCAACGTGCCGACGACATCCGCCACGGGTGCGTCTCCTATCGGATCGCCGTGCCCATCGCGGCCGAGTGACCAGACGACGACGCGGCCGTCCCGAGCTCCCGAGGCGAGGCGCATCCCGCGGCGAGCGAAGGTGAGCGCCGTGACAGTTTGAAGGTGATGCTCCAGAACGCCGGGCCGGGTGCCTTCCGGTCCCCTTCCACGAAAGCTCCAGACCGTGACCGCCTCCCCTCCGCCGGTGGCCAGGAGGGTGCCGGTGTCATCGAAGGCCAGGGCCGACGGTTTGCCGGGGTAGCCCGACATCATCGAGTCCTGCGCCGTGGAGCGACGCCAGAAGTGCACCGAGTTGTCCTGGCTGCCGCAGGCCACGATGTCCCCGTCCGGGCTCAGCACCATCGACACCAGGGAGCCCATCCACTCCAGCTTCTGACGGACCTCGCCGTTGGACGCGTCGAAGAACGTCACCCGGCCGTAACAGGCGGTTGCCAGCTCCTCTGTGCCGGACCAGGCGATTGCGCTGACGGTACTGGGATGATCGTTGGATCGCCAGATCCTCGTTCCGTCCGCGCCATACGCGTGAACCTGTCGGGACCAGGAGGCTGCCAACCACTGTCCGTCCGGCGACCAGGCCACGTTCTCCACCCAGCCATTCCCGACGTCGACAGCCTGGCTGACCCGACCTTCGTCGGCGTTCCAGACCAGGACTCGGCCGTCCTGGCCGGCCGTGGCGAACGCGGGTCGGTCAGGCTGCATTGCCAGCGCGAGCACGCCGCCTTCATGGGCTTCGCGCTGCGCCCAGATGGTGGCGCCAGACCTGCGGTCGAAGGCGTAAACGCCACCCGCGGCGTCGCCGACTACCAGCGCCTCACCGCGTGGCGTCCACCCGCCGGCGATGGCGTAGTCACCGACTTCCGCGGACCAGCCCGGGCGAAGAACACCCCTCGGACCGCCGCCATTCAAGTCAGGCATGCCCCGGATCAAACCAGGCATGCCTCGAATCCCCGCCGCATGCCCTGCTCGTCGAGGTTGCGGCCGATGAAAACGAGCTGATTGCGGCGGGGCGCGTCTCCCCATGGACGATCCGGCTGCCCGTCGAAGAGCATGTGAACGCCCTGAAAGACGAAGCGGCGCGACTCGCCCGCGAGGCTGATGAAGCCCTTCATTCGGAAGATGTCGACCCCGCGTTCACGGAGCAGGACGCCAAGCCACGCGTTGAGCCTGCCGGGATCGACGTCGCCATCCGTCTCGATTGCGATCGAGCCCACTTCGTCGTCGTGCTCATGCTGCGCGACCCAGGTTCGTTCGACCTCGACGGGGACCACGCCGTTGACGCCAGGACCGCCGGTCTCCGTGGTGGGCGCCGTTGCTCCGTTCGCGCTCGACAGTTGCAGGTCGAACTCCTCCGCGGTGTGCTGGGCGAACAAGCCGACCCTCGCCTGCGTATCGACCTCCAGGAAGAACGACTTGCGCCCCGGGGAGTCAAGCTGGAGGTTCAGGTGCTTGCCGAGAGCGATCTCGTCTCCCGGACGAACGGGATCCGCGGGTTCGGCGTACCGGCGCACACACCATTCCGCACCTTCACGAAGTGCGGAGTCTTCCGTGCCCTGGTCGGGTACGACGACGAGAGACATCGCCGGGTCAGGCCCATCGGCCAGGCTGAGTTCGTAGCGGCCGGTGTCGAGCGAGTAGACCCCCGTCCATACGAACGGGTACTCCGGCTCGAGGAAAGTGGGACGCCGCTCGAGCACCTCGTCCAGGTCGAAGGCAGCGAGGTTGAGTACCGAATCGACGGAGACGTCGGCCCATTCGCTGCGGATGACTCGCGCCATGCGATTCATCTCCCGGAGCCGGGTCTCGAGCCTGTCGAGCCTGTCGCCGTCGACGAGGTCCGTCTTGTTGAGAACGAGGACGTCCGCGAACGCGATCTGTTCCGTGCTCTCGTCGCTTCGGCCGAGCTGCTGCTCGATGTGGGCCGCGTCGACGAGCGTGACGATTCCGTCCAGCGCGTACTCCGCGCGAATCTCGTCGTCCATGAAGAACGTCTGCGCGACCGGACCGGGATCGGCGAGCCCCGTGGTCTCCACCAGCACGTAGTCGAACTTGTCGCGGCGCTTCATGAGGTTGCCGAGCACGCGAATCAGGTCTCCGCGGACCGTGCAGCAGATGCAGCCGTTCGACATTTCGAAGATCTCCTCGTCGGCGTTGATGACGAGCGCCTGGTCGATGCCGACCTCCCCGAACTCGTTCTCGACGACGGCGATGCGCTTGCCGTGCTCTTCACTCAGTATCCGGTTGAGCAGGGTCGTCTTGCCGGAGCCGAGGAAGCCCGTGAGGATGGAAACAGGTACTTTTCGCTGCGTGTTCATCTAGCTGTTCTCCTTGAGCGGAAAGGTGAGGAAGGCCGGCAGGACGGTGACGGGGAGA
>JAJDZH010000372.1 GCA_022824725.1 Thermoanaerobaculia bacterium
CCTCGGCCCTCCCGCCGCCGTTGATGATCCTGAGGCCGCTCATCGCGCAGGTGTTGTCGTAGGCCCTCTTGATCCCCGTGGCGAACACGCGGTCGCGGAAGGGTCTGCGCGAGACCCACTCGACGATCGGCCGGTCCACCAACTCCAGACCCGTGTCGTGGCGCTCGCCTTCGCGGATGCCGGGCCGCTGCCGCTTGTCGTCCCCCGCCTCGAATCCCGCAGCGAGAATCAGGCCGTACTCGGCGTCCGCCAGATGCCGCACCGACCGGCCGAACCTGCCCTTGTTGGTCGAGCCGTCCGCCTTCTGCAGTCCGCTCTCGTAGTAGAAGCTCCCCTCGCGGAAGGGCACCGCACGGTCGAATTCGAGATAGTCCTCGACGTACGCGTAGTAGTGGTCGTCCCTGTTCGGATCACGCCCGATGTGTACGATGCGGGCCGTCGCGAAGTACGACTGGCGCCCCCCACGGCTCGACAGGTCGGCGCTGGCACGGCGCGGCTCGTAGTACACGATCCACTCGTCCAATGCGGCCTGCGCGGCCCTGAGGTACGTTCGCGGGAAGTGGTATCGATGCTCGGGAAGATCGTCGTACGACGGATCGACCTTCGTGGTCAGGACGGCTTTCGGCATGGTCGATCTGGGGTCCACGGGACAGGGCGGCCCGGCTCCACCGGACCGATCAGGTCACCTGCAACGTCCGTCTCGGCCAGGTTCCGGCAGATCCATATCCGGCACTCGGGAGAGTCGGTGCCCGGAGCGGGCCGAAACACGAAGATTGCCAACGCGCCGGTGTTCTCGGGGTCCAGCAACGGAGACGAGGTGCCGAGATTCGTGAAGCGTATCTCTGTGCTTGATCTACCGAACAGGCCCCTGCCGATGTGTGGAACTCCTCGGACCCGGTGTTCGCGGACTCCGTGCGATTCGATCTCGATGTCGAATTCGACGCTGGTCGGCCCGACATCCTTCGCAAGCGACGGGAACGCGGGCTTGAGCAGGTCTCTTGGAACGCAGGGACCAGACCGACGGGCCTGGGTGGCCGAGGTCTCGGTGCCGGACAGGAACTTGGCGTGCCAGACCCAGTCGGCCCCGATCCATTTCGCGATCCAGTCCCTGAGCTGGTCTGTTTCGATCGGACTGTATTGGTAGTCTGTAGCTTCCATCGCGTCGCCCGGGTTGCGGTCTCAACTAACCTGGTGCGCGCTGGCCGGAGCGCAACTGGCCACGTAGCTGCGGCCGCCTCGGGAATGGATCTGTTCGACAGTGCGTACCACACCCGCCAGAATGAGTGAGGCCGAACAACGGGTTGAGGCAGACAAGGAGAAGCGAATGAAGGAACTCGTGGTCATGCTACGACGCACCGCGGACGTTCAGGAGCGTAAGGCCCACGACCTGAGGTTTCGGGACGAGGGGAATTGGGAGGCCGACGACCGCGACGAGCTGGCCGAGAAGATGACCGATCTGGCCGACGAGATTGAAGTGTTCTATATGGTCAAAGAGCGGATGAAGGAATGGATGGCACAGAACCCGAGGCTGTAAACGGAGATGCGTGCGAGATTCGAGTCGTTGAACGTCCCAGAAATGTCAACTACAGTTCACCGAATGGAAACTCCACTTGACATGTCCCCCGCCACCCCCATCTCCGCCAGAAACTGCGACGGACGCTTGTGATACCCGAAGTACGTGCTCGCCCCGGTCATTGTCAGCGTCTCCTGCGCTCGCGTGATCGCGACGAAGCAGCTCCGGCGTTCCTCCTCGACCTCCGCGCTCGTATCCCCCTTCTGGAGCGCCCGATAGGACGGAAACACTTCCTGCGCCATCCCGATCAGATACACATGGTTGAATTCGAGCCCTTTCGCGCCGTGTACCGTCATGCACTGCAGCGCATTTGCGGATGGTGACGGACTCTTCGACAGCAGGTCCAACTGCTGCAGGTAGGTGTGCAGCGGCACGGAGCCCCCGTAATCGGCCACGAGATCCTCGTGCAGACCCTTCCAGGTGATGACTTCCTCTTCGGTCTCATCGACGAACTCTTCACTGCTCCACGACCGCCAGTCTCCGCCCAGGAAGTCCTCCACCACATCCGGAAACCGGAGACCGTCCACCAGATCGGTCCGGATCCGCTCCAGCGCCTCGTCGAATCCGCCGTTGTCCCCGGTCGCGGCCACGTCGAGCCACGTCCGGAGGAAATCGCCCCCCTCCAGCGCCGCAGCCGCCTCGACCGATTGAGCGTCGATCTCGTTCCCCGTCAAACCTCCCCACGCCAGGCATAGTCTCCACAGTACGACCCGGTCGTGAGGCGCACTCGCCAGTCGCAGTGCCTGTACGAGAACGCTGAGGGCGGGCGAGTCGAACTCGTTCTTTCTGACGGGCACGTAGGCTTCGTGTCCCGCGCCCCGTAACGCGTCGGCGGCGTCTCGGACCAGCCGGTTGGTTCGACCGAGAATGACGCAGTCGGGGGCTCGCAACCGGCGTTCCCGAATGTCCTTAGCGACGAAATCCACTTCGTGTTCGGGCGACGGGAAGCTCCGGTACCGGACGACATTCGGGTATTGACCCCGGTTCTCACGAACGGCCACGGTCTTCTTCCGTGAGACCCGGTTCGCATTCCGTTCGATCAAGCGGTTTGCGAGCGACACGATGCTCGGCGGGCAGCGATAGTTCTCCGGCAGGGCCATGACTCGCACGTCGTAGTCCGTGCGCAGGTCCCTGAACCGCCTGGGGCTGGCTCCGTTCCACTGGTAGATGATCTGGTCGTCGTCCGCGACCACGAACAGGTTGTGGTTCCGGGCGGGGGCCAGCAGCCGAAGGAGGTCGTACTGGGCCCTGTTGGTGTCCTGGAATTCGTCGACGCAAATGTGCGTCCAGGCGAGCCGGACCACCCGCGCGACCATGGGCTTTTCCCTCAGCAGCCGGGCCGCGAAGAAGAGCAGACTGCCGAAGTCCAGCCCGTTGGCGTGTACCATGGCGTTGCAATACCGACGGAAGAGGCTTGCCAGCCATGGGTGGCGGGAGGCCAGCGATGGCGAGGCACCTTCAGCGCCATCTCCTTCCCCGAACACGCCGTCAATGAGCCTGAGGAGGTTACGGCGGTCCGCAGGCAGCTCTCCGTCAATTCGGGGCATGTCACGAATGACTTCGTCCAGCAACGCAATCCGGTCCTCATCGTGCGTCAGCGGGAGGAAGTCGGGACGTATTCCCAGGTGGCTGCCATGCTGCGCCAGGATGGCAGTGGCGAAAGAGTGGAAGGTGCACAGCTGGGCCCGATCGGTGCGTTCCCCCAGGAGCTCGTGCACGCGCTCCCGCATCTCGGTGGCCGCCTTGTCGGTGAAGGTGAGCGCCAGCGCCGATGCGTCTTCGTCCTCTTCCAGCAGGCGGGCAACCCGGAGCGTGAGGACGGCCGTCTTTCCCGAACCGGGCCCGGCGAGCACCAATACCGGTCCCTCGGTCCAGTCCGCGGCCCGGCGCTGATTCTCGTTGAGTTGGTCGTAGGTGATCACGGGGAATCGCCTCGTGCCAGGGAGACGGCTTTTTCCAGCACGGCGCGTATCTCCGGCGGGACGCCGGCCTCGCCGCGGTTCTCCATCGCGATGGCAACTCCAGCGGCGGCCCTGGTCTTGGCCTTGCTCGGGAGATTGGCCGCGTAGTCGCGCCAATAGCCGTGATCCCCTGGGTGTTTCGCGACCCTCTCCAGGTTCTGCGAGGGCATGCGCTGGCTGTAGACGGTCTCATACCCACTGCGAAGCAGGTTCACCTCAATGTTCGGATAGGGGAACACGAACCTGTCCGCCGCCTCGGCACCATCGAGATTCCGCCTCAATCTCGGTTCCTCCTTTACCCGTTTGCCGTCGTCGTCCCCTACAAGGTACCAGTGGATGCCGAGCGCGTTGGCGACTTTGACGAGCATCCCGGCATCGGACTGGCTGAATTCGACCACTCGGACGCCCTCCCGGTCGAGATTCAACCCCAAGGCCCGGGCGGCGGCCGGGTACACCCATGCTTCGGTTTGGCCTTCGACCAGCAGCCAGCACCGGGCGAAGAGCAGTGCACCTTGGCCGTGGCGGACATGGTAGTTGAATTTCCGCGTTTCTTCCTCCGTCAGAAGCCCCGCATGGACTCGGAATGACTTGATGCCGTCGTCGGTTCGAGCGAGCCGCCGGACATTGCAGATGTCGGTGTCGGCGAGAAGCTCGCCGCTGTGCGTCGAAATCAGCTTCTGTCCAGCAAAATCGTGTACGAGCGTCCATAGCGCCCGTATCGCCGACGGGTGCAGGTGGGCTTCTGGTTCCTCCAGCGCCAACACCGCTGCGCCATCCTCGTGAGCGTCCAGGAATGCCGAGAACAGCATGAGTACAGCCAGGCTTTGTGTCCCTTCGCCGTGTCGGCCCAGGGGAATCTTCGCGCCGGTCGTCGTACCGAGCTGGACCTGAGCCCTGGCGAGCATGTCGAACATGCGACCTGGCACAGCCTCGATCGAGACAGCCTCGCCCGAAGCCAGAGGGACCACCGACTGCACGCTATGAAGCCCGGCTTGCACCTGCGAGAAGCTCTCGTGAGACGAGACCACGAGTTCGTTGACCTCCCGCAGCTTGTCCTCGATTTTCTCCCTCCGTTCCGGGGATAGCTGCGAGTCCTTGAGGAATGGCCTCCAGAACGGGCCCCGGGCGTCGAAGTGTCGGCTGGCGTCACGCAACGCGGTCAGATAGAAGTAGCGAATCTCCTCCTGCAACCGCAGGATTGCGTTCGCCGGAACACGCGCCAGCTTCTCGCCGTCGAGGTCCAGGAAGGACCAGCTCTGGGCGAAGTCCCTCGCCTCGTGATCGTACACGCAGTCCACGCGTAGACGGACGGAATGCCTTTCCGCGCCATCGACCTGAAGCACGCCCATACGTCCCAGTCGCCTGACCAGATCGTCGTCCCATGGTTTGTTGGGGCTGTCCGCGAACGTCACCTCGATCTCGATCGGATCCGCAAACGATGGCTCGGCGGTGCGGTCGGCGAGGTGAAAGTCCAGTGCGTCGAACACCATACGGCGCCGCGGACCGAGATCCTTGAGACAGAGCCTCAGCGCGTCAAGCACCGAGGTCTTGCCGCTGTTGTTCTCTCCGATCAGGACGGTGACGGGTCCCAACTCGAGATCGAGGCTCTTGATGCCTCGGAAGTTCCGGATTTTGACCGCAGTGATTCTCATGCCGTTCCTCGTTGCATCGTAGACGGGATAGCCCATGTGGGTTTCGCTCGGCATCGAACCTAACGGCAACGGTTTCGGGACTGGTCAGCGATGTCCTTGTGCTGGCGGCAAAGCTGGCGACCCGCGCCTACGCCCTGGCTCAGTCGACAAGCCCGCCTGAGCTGGCTCGGTCGCGTGGATTCCGGGTTGCAACGGGGAAGCGTGCGAGGTCTGAGTGGGCGTCAGGCGATCGCCATCATTTCCAAAATGTCAACTACAGTTAACCAGATGGAAACTAAACCTGACATTCTCCCTACCAATCCCATCCCTGCCGGAACCCGGGATGTCGACGGTGAGCCCACAACCCGGGTGCGCCCCACCGTCCGCCGTGGTAATGTGCTTCGGCTGTGATCGGGCGGTCGGGGAACGGACATCGCTACCACCAACCATACATGACCACCTCCCACGAGCTCGACAGATCCCGCCGCGACGTTCTCGACCTCTCCCTCCGCAATCCCCTCCTCAACTTTCGCCCCTCCAAGCGCCGCGGCCTCGAAGTCGTCGACGAGCTCTCCCGCGAGATCTTCCGCATCGTCGTCGGCAGCGAACGCGTCATGTACTTCCTCGCCGCGCCGGAGAGCCGGGCGTCTCCGGAACCCGACGCCGGCGACGTGTCCTCCGACGTCCCCGCCGAACTCCTCGCCCTCCTCGCCCAGCCCGTCTCCGACGCCAACGGCACCGCAGCCCGCCACACCGACAACAAGCTGCAGACGGCGCTCAAGCAGGACTTCAACGTGCGGCTCCCCGAGATGCCGTCCGAGGACGACCTCGACATCGACGATTACCTGGCCCGGGTCGAACGGGCGGTGGCGAAGCAGCCCCGCTGGTCGGTCGCGCGCGACGAGATCCACCTGAACTTCTTCTCGTTCAGCAAGCTGCTCATCTACAAGGACCTGGACCCGGCCAGCTGGCCCGAAGAGAACCGGCCGGCCGACCATCCGCTCGTGCAGCAGCTCTTCGGCGGCGACGGCTTCGCGGGCGAGCCCTCCGAGTTCGGCGAGGAGGAATATTCGGGCGGCGACCTGGGCGAGGCCGGCCTGCACCCGGTGGTCGACGCCGACAGCTCGCAGACCCTGGCCGTGCTCGACGCCATGAACGGGCGCAACCTGGTCATCCAGGGGCCGCCGGGGACGGGCAAGTCGCAGACCATCACCAACCTGATCGGCGAGGCGCTCGCCCGCGGCAAGACGATCCTGTTCGTCGCCGAGAAGATGGCCGCGCTCGAGGTCGTGAAGCGCCGCCTCGACACCGTGCACCTGGGCGATGCCTGCCTCGAACTTCACAGCCACAAGACCAACAAGCGCGCCGTACTCGACGAGCTGCGCCGCACTCTGGCGCTCGGCCGTCCGACGGCCACGGGCGGCACCGAGGACCGCGTGCTCCTCGAAGCGAGCCGCAAGCGGCTGAACGACTACTCCAGGGCGGTCAACACGCCGGTGGCCCAGAGCGAACTGACCCCGCACCAGCTGGTCGGCCGCTTGGCCGCGCTCGACGCCGACGGGCTGGAGGTCGAGGGCAGGGGGCTCCCGATCCGTGGCTCGGTATCGTGGAACGCCGAGGACTTCACCCGCCGCCGCGCCCTGGTCGGCGAGCTGCAGGAGCTGGTTGGCGCGATCGGCATCCCGCGCCGGCACCTGTGGTGGGCGTGCGGCCGGCTCCACTTCGTCCCGACCGACGTGCATCCGGTCCGCGAACTCGTCGCCGATGCATCTGCGGCGGTGCGCCGCCTGCAGCGCGATTCGGACGCGCTCGGCAAGGCGCTTCGCAGTGACGCGGTGTTTGAGGACTTGAAGCGCGACGATCTGGAGAGAGGGGTCCGCACCGCGCGCAGGGCGGTGGAGGCTCCGGCGCTGCTGGGGGCGGATCACCGCCACGCGGGTTGGGCGGCCGAGGCCGAGCGCATCGCGGAGGTGGCGGGCGCGGCGCGCCGTTACGGAGAGGTCCGGGAGCGCCACGACCACGTCCTCTTGCCCGAGGCGTGGGACCAGGACGTGTTGGCGGAGCGCCAGGCGTTGGGTGCGTACCGCGACAAGTGGTGGCGCTTCCTCTCGCGGCGGTATCGGGACGCGAGCCGCAGCGTGCAGGGACTCTGCCGCGACGAGGCGCCCGACACTGTCATACAAAAGATCCAACTCGTCGATGCGATCCTGGAAGCCCGACGGCTGCGCCGCGCCATCGCCGAATCGAAGGACCTCGTGGCGCGGCTTTTCCCGGCGCTTGCGCTCGGCGGGCGCGTGGACGCGCACCGGAGCTTTGCGGACGCCGCGGACTGGCTCGTGCGCCTGCACCGGGACGCGTCTGACGGCGTGGTCGGCACCGGCATTCATGCGCTGCTGGACGACCCGCCCGACCGCTCCGGCCTGGGGGCGGCCGCCGACGCCTGCGAACGCGCGATGGGCGTGCTCGGCGAGGCTCTGGATGCGCTGGGCGACGCAATGGAGCTGCGGGCGGATCGGATGGGGCCCGGCGAGGCCCTGGCCGAGCGGACCTGCGGCGACCTGGGCGCGTGGCTGCGGGAGGCCCACGAAAGCGTCGAATCGGCCTACGACGTGGTGCGGTTCAACCAGCTTGAGCGGAAGGCTTCCGAGGCGGGGATCGAAGAGGTCGCCGAGGCAGCGGCATCGAGGGAGGATG
>JAJDZH010000125.1 GCA_022824725.1 Thermoanaerobaculia bacterium
CCGTACTGCTCCAGGGTCGCCTCCGGGTAGGAGATCGAGCCGGGACGGAGTCCCGAGCGGTCGGCCAGTTCCTTGACCTCGCCGATCAGGTCGGTCAACCGTTCGCGTTCGGTCGCGAATCCCTCGCGGTACAGAGTTCGCACGTGGCCGCGGGTCGCCTCGACCGTCGTGACCTGGCCCTCGCGGCGGGCCACCTCCTGGGTGGCGCGGGTGCGCAGGTTCTGGACCTGGGCGATCTCGTCCTCGAGCGCCTGAAAGCGGCCGGCGTAGACGCCGCGGTAGGTGGACAGCAGCGCCGCGTTGAGGACGCAGAGGCCCGCGCCGACCCAGAACCAGATACGCAGGCGCCAGACGCGCCGCCGTCGTCTCACGGCTGATCCTCCGCGGCCGCCGCGGCGCCGGTGTCGCCGGACGAGCCGGTGTCGCCGGACGAAGCGCCGGGCAGGTAGACGACCGCGATGGTGAAGTCCAGCGGGCCGGCGTCCTGCCGGCTCTCGTGGAGCAGCTTGGGATCGTCGAAGGCGGGGTGCTCGAACAGGGCGTCGATCAGATCGAGCAGACCCTGGTCCTCCTGGGCTTCGCCGGTCAGGTCGAGGGACACCCGGGACTGGTCGCCGGTTCCGGGTTCCGCGCGCCGCCGCCGGTTCCGGTCGCCGCGCTCCGGCGCCAGACTTCGCAGGCGCGTGTTCCACGGCAGCACCTGCTCGATGTCGTTGAAGAGTTGCCCCCAGGGGAAGCGCCGGTCCGCGATGCGCTCGTTCAGGAACGCGACTTCGCGGTTCTGCGCCTCCAGGTCGAGGCGCGCCAGTTCCGTGCTCAGCCGGTCGAGTTGCGTCTGGTCGCCGGCGAGTTGCTCCCGCAGCCCGGAAAGTTCGGCGCGGGCGTCGGCGGAGCCGGTGAGGTAGCCCCAGTACAGCACCGCGTTCAGGGTCAGCAGGGCGAGGCCGAGCGCCCACAGCACGGCGGTCAGCCGGCGCCAGGGGCGGCGGTTGACGAACGGCCGGGCCGCCAGGTTCAGGGATCTGCTCACGTCTTCACCGAGAGCGAGGCGCCCAGCATCGGCAGGGCGCGGTCGAGGTCGAGTTCTCCGGCCTCGGATCCGTTGCCGGAGATGATGTTGTCGTCGAAGACGCGGGCCGGCAGCCCCAAAGCCTCTTCCAGCCGCTCGCGCCAGGTTTCCCGCGAGGCCTCCGCCGCCAGCAGCAGGACGTGCTCGGGCAGGTCGGCCCCGGCGCCGAACAGGCCGCGCTCCTCGATGAAGCCTCTGGTCAGCCGCAGTTCGCGCACCGCCAGTCGGGAAGCGTCCGAGGGAGAAAGGGCCGGGTCGAAGCTCTTGTAGCGATAGAGAGCGGGGGCGTCCTCCGTGTGCGCCAGGAGGGAGTAGCCGTCGCGGTGGGCCAGCAGAAGGAGAAACGCGCCACCAGCGCCGTGCATCTGCCGGATGCCGTGCGCCGCGCCGAGGCTCGCGTTCGTCACCATGCCGATGTGGATGCCGGCACGGCGGAACGAGTCCTCGATCTGGGCCAGCACCCGCTCGACGCCGAAGGCGATCAGGAACCGCGTGGACTCGCCGGCGCCATTGCCGGTCCGGGCGCCGCGAACGCGCAACTCCTCCACCCGGAAGGGAACCTGCTTGCGCAGCTTGAAGCGGAGGGCCTCCTCGCGATGCTGCGGGCTCCGGGGCACGTCCTCGAGTTCCGCGAAGGTCAGCCGCAGCCAGCGGTCCGGGAGAACGAGCGCGGCGGCCCTGACCGGAGCCCCGGTGGCGGTATCGGCGGCCTGCTGGAGTTCGGCGACCACATCGTGGAACTGGGCGGGCTCGCGCAACGGGCCGCCCAGCGCCCCATCCTGGAACGTGTCGGCGGGCAGTTCCCGGCGCCTGACCGCCTGCAGCTCGGGCGTGGGGCCGCCCTGGCGCACGAAGTGCGCCAGGACGAGTTCGCGCTCGTCGAGCAGGAACACCGATGCCGGTCCCCGAGGGTCGTCGAGGCCGGCGAGGCGCTCAATCCACGAAGGTAACCTTGTTGATCTCACGGAGAGTGGTCACTCCTTCGCGGACTTTCCGAAGCGCGCTGTGGCGCAGGAAACGCATTCCTTCCTCGCCGGCGGCGCGGCGGATCTCCGATGCCGGGCGCCGGTCGAGGATCATCTCGCGGATCGGGTCGGACAGATCGAGCAGTTCCGACACCGCCATCCTTCCGAAGAAGCCGGTGCCGTTGCACTCCATGCAGCCGCGGCCCTCGAAGAGCTCCCAGCCGGCGACATCGTCCCGCGCGAGACCGCTCTCTTCGAGCAGGGTGTCGCTGGCCTGTACCGGCTCCCGGCAGTGGCTGCAGATGCGGCGGACCAGCCGCTGGGCCAGCACGCAGTTCAACGCCGCCACGAAGTTGTAGAGGTCGACGTTCATGTTCAGGAACCGGCCGAGGACGTCGACGACGTTGTTCGCGTGGACCGTCGTGAACACGAGGTGGCCGGTCAGTGCCGACTGGATGGCGATCTGCGCCGTCTCCTCGTCCCGGATCTCGCCGACCATGATCTTGTCCGGGTCGTGGCGGAGGATGGAGCGGAGGCCGCGGGCGAACGTCAGTCCCTTCTTCTCGTTGACCGGAATCTGCGTGATGCCGTCGAGCTGGTACTCGACCGGATCCTCGATCGTGACGATCTTGTCTTCGCTGGACTGGATCTCGGACAGGCAGGCGTAGAGCGTGGTCGTCTTGCCGGAGCCGGTCGGACCGGTGACCAGGACCATGCCGTACGGCTCGCGGATGAACTTGCTCAGCTTCGCGATCGTTCCGTCGTCGAGGCCGAGGACATCGAGCCTCAGGTTCCTGAACTCCTGGTTCATCGACTCCTTGTCCAGGATGCGGATGACGCAGTCTTCGCCGTGGACGGACGGCATGACGGATACGCGGAAGTCGATCGTGCGGCCGCTGACCCGGACCTTGAAGCGGCCGTCCTGGGGAATCCGCTTCTCGGCGATGTCGAGCTCGGACATGACCTTGATCCGGCTGACGATGGTCTGGTGGTGGCGCTTGTCGATCGGCTCCATCGCCTGGTAGAGCACGCCGTCGATCCGGTACTTGATGACGACTTCCTGCTCGCGCGTCTCGATGTGGACATCCGAAGCCCGGCGCTGGATCGCGTTGAACAGCGTCGAGTCGACGAGCTTGATGATGGGGCTCTGGTCGGCCGAGATCCGGTCGATCGAGAGCACCTCGCCGCTGTCCTCGTCTTCCTGGACAAGCTGGATCTTGAAGTCCTCGGTCGCTTCGTCGAGGACCCGCTGCGCGCTCTCGGACTTCTGCAGGAGGTCCTCGATCTCGGAGCGGACGCCGATGCGCGCCTCGAGCGGTTGCCCGAGTTGCAGCTCCAGTTCATCGACGCGGACCACGTCCGTCGGGTCGGCCATGACGACGGCCAGGCGACCCTCCAACTGGCGTTCCGGGATGAAGCTGTAGCGGAGCATCAGGTCGAACGGGATATGCCGGAAGAGGTCGTTGTCGATGCGGAAGTTCGCAAGATCCGCGACCTCGAGCCCGAACTGCGCCGCCAGCCGGGCGGCCTCGGCTCGTTCCCTGCCGAGCCGATCCTCCTCGTCGCCTGCCGCGCGCAGGCCTTCCAGATCCGACACGCCTTCCGCGATCAGGCGACGGTTGCGCGCCGCGGCGCTCCCTTCGTGGACGACCATCAGCCCTGCACCTGTCCGAGTACGCTGAAGAGCGGCAGATACATCGAGAGCACGAGCAATGCGATGGTGCAGCCCATGACGACCAGCATCACGGGCTCCACCAGCGAGAGGAGCCGCTCGGTTCGGGTCTCGACATCCTCGTCGAGGAAGTCGGAAACGCTGTTCACCATCTCGTCCAGGGCGCCGGTCGCCTCGCCGACCTTGACCATGTCGATCGCGAGGTCGGTGAACACCTCCGATTCCTCGAGGGCCACGTGGAACGCTTCGCCCTCGCGGATACGCGGTCCGAGCGCCACCGCCCGTTCGTGCAGGAAGCGGTTCGTGACCGCCGACGCCGCGGTTTCGAGCGCCGAGGCGAGCGGCAGGCCGCCGTGCAGCAGGGTGGCCAGGGAACGGCAGAACTCGGACAGGGCGAAACGGTGGAAGACCGGCCCGATGAACGGAAGCCGCAGCTTGAGGCGGTCGACCAGGGCGCCGATCCGGCCGCTCCTGCCGATCCTCCAGCTTGCCCAGCCCGCCACGGCGACCGCGGCCATGAGCACGATGGTGGTCGGGTTGCGCAGCACCTGGGACACGGCGAGGAGGAGTTGCGTGAGCCAGGGCAGATCGAGGTCGAGCGCCACGTAGAACTCCTCGAAGCGCGGCATGACGAAGAACATCATCACCGCCACGATGCCGACGGACAGGCAGATCAGGAGCGCCGGGTAGAAGAACGCGCTGACGACCCGCTTGCGGGAAGTCGTGACCAGCTTGAGCTGGCGCACGTACCGGCGAATGACGCGTTCCAGGCCGCCGCTCTGCTCGCCGGCCTTGAGCATCGAGCTGTAGATCGGCGGGAAGGAGCTGCCCGCCGCGGCAAACGCCTCGGAGAGTTCCTCGCCGCTCTCGACGCGGTCACGGATCTCGCCCAGCGACTCCTTGAAGGCGGCGTGGCGCTGGCGCTCGAAGAGCAGGTCCAGGCACTGGAGCAGGGGCAGTCCCGCGCTGAGCAGGCCCGCCAACTGCTGGTTGAAGATCAGGAAGTCCTGTCCCGGGACCGCCTTGCGGCTGCTCTCGGCGGCGGCCGAACCCGTGCCGAGAAGCGACCCGAAGAGGTGCTGCAGTCCGCGGCGCCTGATCTCGAAGACGTACAGCCCGCGGCGCTCGATCTCGCGCCGCGCGGTGCGCGGATCCGGCGCCTCGTGGATCTGCTCCACGATGCGACCGTCGGCGGTGCCAAGTCGGCAGACGAACTGCATGCCCCGACCCGCTCCTAGTCGCCGGCGCCCAGGCCGTCTTCGCGGGGAGACCGGACGGTCACGGCGACCACCAGGCCGCTGGCGTCGGATCCGCGGTAGGGGAGGGCCAGGACCAGCGGCTTGCCGACCCAGACGTTCAGGTGGCCGTTGAAGACGCGCTCGTCGAGGACGGCGCTGCGGCTGCGCTCGATCTCTACCCCGTACAGCTTGAGGCGGCGGTCGAGCAGCACGGTGCCGACGCGGAAACCGAGCCGGAACTCGGTGCCGATCTCGTAGCGGACGTTCTCGCCCTCCGTCGCTTCGAACTGGCCCTCGCCGAGCAGCCGGTAACTCGTGAAGGCCAGCCAGTTGCCCAGCTCGTCGGTGAGCTGGGCGGGCAACTCGGACCGCGGGTCGCCGCTGCCGCGGCGCGACGCCTCGAGGATGAAGATCTCGAACTCGATCTGCTGGCGGGGGTGGTCGAAGTCGCGCAGCAGGGCGAGCAGGTGCTCGAGCACGCTGCTCCGGTCCCTCAGCACCAGAGTGTTCGTCGCCCGCTGCAGTTCGATCGTTCCCTGGGGCGACATCTCGTTCTGCATCCACTCCAGGGCGTCGTCCGCCCGTTGATGCTGGAGCGTGAAGGCGTGGCGAATCTGGGTTTCGGCCTCCTGCTGCGCGTCTCCCGGTTGCACGCGACCAGGCTGGGCGAGGGCCGGCTGCAGCGTGCCGGCGGCAGCCAGGAGGGCGCCAGCCAGCAGGACCGGGGCGGCGAGGGCCCGGCGAACGGCGACGGCGCCTCTCATGGCGCCACCACCAGGACCACGTCGAGGCCGGAACCGTGGCCGTTGCCGGGAAGCTGGTAGACCTGCATCGGTTCGTCGCCGAGCGGCTCCACCAGCGGCGCCATCGCGATGTGGTCGGGCAGCACGGGCGGGTCGCCCGCGATCTCGTCCGCCGGCGGCGCGCTTTCGGGCCACAGCAGGAAACTCAGACCGAGCGCCGCGGCCGCGACTCCGGCGGCCAGTACCGAAGCCATGGGCAGGCGCCGGCGGGCGCTCCGCGCTTCGTTCAGGCGCTTCTCCGTCGCCCGTCCGTCGAGCTCGAGCCGCACGCGCTGGCGGATCGCGTCGACGTCGGCCGCGCTGACCTCGTCGTCGTCGCGGGCGAGGTTGCCGCTGAACAGCAGCAGCGGATCGGCGTCGAGCGAGGCCGCGCGACAGCGGTCGCAGTCCTCGCGGTGGCGCAGCGCGTCTTCCCAGGCGGCGTCCACCGCCGCGTCGCCGACCTCCGGACTCCGTTCGGCTCGCTCGCGTTCGCGCACGAGGGCGGCCCAGTCGGGGCAGGGAGAGGTCATGGGCGCTCCTTTGTCCCGACACGGGTCCCGGCTGTCTTCGCGTACTCGGGGTACCGCTTGAGCAACTCCTCGCGGAGCAGCTTGCGGCTGTTGAACAGGTGATTGCGGACGGTCGAGGGACGGATGCCGAGGATGCCGGCGATCTCCTTGCCGGCCAACCCCTCCATCTCGCGCAGCACGAACACCGCGCGCTGCTTGTCGCTCAGAGTGGATGCGAGCTCTTGAAACACGGACCGGACCTCGCTGGCGGACAGCGAATCGAGTTGGCGCGCGGAGACTTCGCCCCGCTGGTGATCGTCGTGCAACTGGAAGCTCTGCAACGAGCGGAGGCGGGAGGCACGGGAGCGCAGATGGTCGATCGCGAGGTTCGAGACGATCCGGTAGATCCACGTGTTCGGGCTGTACCGGCGGTCGAAACGATGCCGCGAGTTCCAGACGCGCAGGAAGGCGATCTGGACGATGTCGCGTGCGTCTTCCCGGTCTCCCACGAGCCGGGTGGCCAGACGAACCAGCGGGGTCGTCTTGCGGCGCATCAGCTCGTCGAGAGCGAGGTCGTCGTCGCCGCGAAGGCCCTCGAGGAGCTCGGCGTCGGACGCGTCGGCCCAAGCCACCTGACGCTGGTGGCGGGAGTACGCGATCGTGAGACCGCTCCGGGGAGGATCTTCGCGTGGCGGTTCCATGCGGATGGCTTGCGCGGATCTCATGCCTCGCTGTTGATACGGAGGCCCGGGGCAAAGCGTCCAAGCCGCGCGTCGGGAGATTGGAGGGCCCTCCGCCAGCAGGCGGCGGAATTATACTCGTCCGTCAATACGGGGCTTCGGCAGCCCCATGAGTTCACTGCGCCTCGCACCGGAAGCGGTTCGGCGCCCGGCCGTCACCTTATGTGGTTCCTCTACCAGCTCGCGATGGCGGCAGGGTTGGGCGTGGCGGCGCCGGTGCTGCTGGCGCGGCGCGGCCGGCACTACCTGCCGACGCTTCCCGCCCGGCTGGGACGCTTGCCGGAGGCCCGGGGAACCAGACCGCTGTGGCTGCACGCCGCGTCGGTGGGCGAGGCCGGAGTGGCGTCGACTCTGGCGCGGGCCCTGCCGCCGGACCTCGACCTGGTGGTGACGACGGTGACGCCCACCGGCCAGGCGGCGGCGAAGAGGCTGTTCGAGCCGCTGGCCGCGAACGGCCGGAGCGTCGTCGTCACCTACCTGCCGTTCGATCTGGGGTTGCTGGTCGGCCGCTTCCTGGACCGTTACGCGCCGCGGGCGCTGGTCCTCTTCGAGAGCGAGCTCTGGCCCCTGCTGCTGCGGGACTGCCGCCGCCGGTCGATGCCCGTGGCGGTGCTCAACGCCCGCATCAGCGACCGCAGCTACGGGCGGATGAAGCGGGCGGGCCGTCTCTACCGGCGCTTTCTGCTCGACCCGCTGGGGCGGCTGGGCGCCCAGAGTCCACAGGACGAAGAGCGTTTGCTGAGTCTTGGCGCGGGACGCGAACGCACGTCGATGACGGGGAACCTGAAGTTCGACACCCCTGAACCGGCTCCGGTGGCCGGCCTGGAAGACGCCCTGCGGGACCTCGCGGGGAATCGGCCGGTCCTCATCGCGGGCTCGACGATGCCCGGCGAGGAGGCGATCGTCCTCGACGCCTTCGAACGGCTGGACCGCGAGGCGCTGCTCGTTCTGGCGCCCCGGCATCCGGAGCGTTTCGACGAGGCGTGGCGGGAGGTGGAGGAACGGCCCCTGCCGGCAATCCGGCGGAGCCGGATGGACGCGGCCGGGGGCTCGGCGCCGGCCGGGCCGCGGCGGGAAGCCGCGCCCCGGGTCGTCCTGCTCGATTCCCTGGGCGAGCTCGCCTCGATCTACCGGCTCGCGTCCGCCGCCTTCATCGGCGGCACGCTCGTGCCGACCGGCGGCCACAACCCGATCGAGGCGGCGCGTTTCGGCGTCCCCGTGATCGTCGGTCCGTCGATGGAGAACTTCCGGCGCATCGCGCGCGACTTCGAGGCCGCCGGCGCTCTCACCGTGGTGCGGGACGGACAGGCGTTGACCCGTGCCTGGCGGCAGATTCTGGACCGGCCGGACGATGCGGCCCAGCGGGGCGCCCGCGGCCTGGCGCTCGTCGACCGCAACCGCGGCGCCGTCGCGCGCTCCGTGGAGTTGCTGCGCCAGGTCGTTGACCTGTCCGTTCCGCCCGCCGCCGCCGACCCCGTTGGGCGCGCCGGCGTGTCCACCGGCACTCCGGACCGCGACTGACATGGCCGGGAGCCCCTGGCAACGGTTCTACGAGTGGGGACACCGTCGCCGTCGCCGATCCTGGTCGGCGCGCGCCGAGAGCCTGGGCCGGCCGACGGTCAGCATCGGCAACCTGCACTGGGGCGGCAGCGGCAAGACGCCGGCTGTGATCGCCGTGGCGCTCGGCCTGGTGGGTGGCGGCCAGCGAGTGGCCGTGCTGTCGCGCGGCTACCGTCGCAAGGGCCGGGAACCTCTGATCGTGAGCCTCGGCGAGGGGCCGCTCGCCTCGGTGGAACAGGCCGGCGACGAGCCGGTGATGCTCGCCGGGCAGGCGCCGGGCGTGGTGGTGGCGGTCGGCGCCGACCGCCGCGCCGCCGCCGCCCTGGCCCTCGATCGGGTCCCGGACATCGACGTCTTCCTGCTCGACGACGGCTTCTCCCATGTTCGTGTGCGCCGCGATGTCGAGATCCTGACCTTCCCGGCCGCGGACCCCTTCGCCGGCGGTCTGCTCCCGCCCGGCGGCCGGCTGCGCGAGCCCCTGGGCATGGTGCGCCTCGCCGACGCGGCCGTGCTCACCGGCCTCGAACGAGGCGTCGAACCGCCGGCCGATTTCGAAGCGACCCTGCGCCGCCACGGCTTCGGCGGCCGAGTGTTCACCTCGACGCTCCGGTCCGAACTCCTGGGTGGGCCGTTACCCGACCGGCCGCTGCTCGTCACCGGCGTCGCCCGTCCGGATCGCGTCGCCCGCACCGCGGCGGCCGCGGGCCTGGAATGCGTGGACCACCTCCGCTTCGCCGACCACCACGGCTACCCGCCGCGCTCCCTCCGCGCGATCGAATCCGCCTGCGCCCGCCATCGCTGCGACGCCGTCGTCACTACGTCCAAGGACGTCGTCAAGCTCCGCGACCGCCTGCCGACGGCCGCGCCGCCGCTGCTGGAACTCAGGGTCGAAGCGGAGATCGAACCGGAGTTCCTGCCATGGCTCGCCGATCGTCTGGAACGCTGAACCTGGAGCAGGAGTTCTCGTGATACGATATTCCTGCTACTGCGGCTTCACGCGGAGTCCGCTTCGCGGTCGGAGATCAACGCCATGTCAGTGGGACGCGCAAACCTGCGAATCGACACGAGTCTCATGAGGAGCCTCGAGGTAGAGGCGAAACGGCAACGGCGCTCCCCCTCCCACCTCGCGGGCGAGGCGATTGACGCGATGCTGCGCAACTGCGCCGAGAAGCGCGCGGCCATACGTGCGGCGATCAACGAGGCCGAAGCGGGGTCGTTCGTGTCCGAGAAAGCGATGAACGACTGGGTGTCGTCCTGGGGGAGCGATTCGGAGGCTCCGGTACCTGAGCCAGATGTGTTGCCCCGATCTCGCGATCGCTGCGGCGCGACATCAGGGCGGCTATAGCCGGTAGTTCCAGGTCCAGTGCAAGCCGACCCCGACGCCGCGATTCGAGCAGCCGCCTTCGCTGAACTGGAGAGGCTCGTACTGGCGCATGGGCCCAGACTGCCCTGGAAGCTGATCGACGAGGGCTTCCGCCTTCGCGGTGAGAAGGTCCACTTCGCCAGCCAGCCCGTCGGGATCTTCAAGCCCAGACAGATGAGCGCGGCGCTCAGCATCAAGACGGTGGCGCCGCGCGCGGGCCGCCGGATCTGGTATCGCGATCAGCAGGGCGAGTCCGATCACCGGTCGGGGCTCGTTCCGTACGATCTGGCGCGCGGCGGCCGCGAGCATCACCGCAACCAGGCGTTGCTGGAAGCGATGCGGCGCGGTGCGCCGCTGATCTACTTCGTGGCCGTGGAGCCGGGCCTCTACGAACCGGTCTGGCCCGTTTGGGTAGAGGAGGACTTCGATGAAGGCCGGGTCCTGCTGGCGGCGTCCGATCCTCTTCACCCGTCCCTCAGTTCGGTTCAAGCCGCGCAGGAGGAAGCTCCCGCGAACGAACTACGAGATCGCTCCTATTCGCTGGTTGCGTCGAAGAAGCGCAACCACCAGGCGTGGTTCAGCAATCGCACCAAGTCGGCCTACGGTCACCGGTGTGCGTTCAGCGGGCTTCCCTTGCGGCGCTTGCTGGTAGGCGCCCACATCCTTCCCGATGCCGAAGACGGCCCGGCGACCGTGACGAACGGCATCTGTATGTCGACGCTCCACCACACCGCGTTCGACGCCCACCTGATCGGTGTCGATACGGACTGCCGCGTACATGTGGCGAGGTCGGTCAGGGACGGCCGGGACGGTCCACTGCTCCAGAGCCTCAAGGGACTGGACGGCGTCTGCCTACGCCTTCCGCTCCGACCCGAGGATCGCCCCGATCGAGAGTTCCTCGATTGGCGGTTCCGGCGCTTTGTCGAGGTTTCGGATTGACCGGCCTTCCAAAGCGCCTGCCGGTTGTGGCGCCTCCTGGGTAGGGTTCTTGAGGAACGTTGGCTCCTCTTCGCGGAGTGGGTCGATGGGCCGGACACGCCTATGAGCGGAAGAACCCATGGAGGAGAGAGAATGCACGACCGAGCCGGCAACCCTGCGCACTCTACCTTCCTCGCGTTGCAGACCGAGTCGCGGAAGCTCTTCCGGCGCTGCGGAAGAGAGGTGGCGGCCGCGATTCCCGCGGGCCTGAACCGCGTCGAGATGGAGGAGGCGGTGATCGAAGCTGTGGAAGTCCATCCGATCCTGGAGATCGTCGACGAGTACGACGCGATCGTCTACGCTGCCGCCGAGCCCGAGCACGAAGATCGAGCCTTACGCAACACGCCGTTCGACGACGACAGGGTGAGCATGGAGCTGGCGAACCTCAACGTCGCGCCGCGCATCCTGGCTTCGTGCATTCTCGAGGGCTGCACTTGGGATGCACTGAAGGACGCTTCTTCGGAGTGACGGGCAGCACGGGCGCCGCGGCGATCCCCGGCCGCAAGGTTGAGCGGTGGTGGCGGCCGCCGCTTGAAGGACGGCCCGAACTGAAACACCGCCTATACTCTTGCGGAACGCGTACGGTTCGCGGAGACTGAAGGAGTTCTGGCTATGGCCTCTTGGCAGCTGGTCCTGTCGGCGAAGTTCGAGCAGGAGGGAGATGTGTGCGTGGCATGGTGCCCCGAGCTTGACGTCGCGAGCCAGGGGTCGGACGAAGCCGACGCGCTGGAGATGCTGAACGACGCGGTCTCCCTGTTCCTGGCCACATGCCACGAAATGGGCACGCTGAACGAAGTGCTGGTGGACTGCGGCCTGGTGCCGCTCAAGCTGCACGCGGAGCCGGCAGAGAGCGCGATCTCCGTGCCGATCGACCTGGTGGTCCACCGTGTCACGGAAGCTGCCCCAGGTTAGCCCGAAGGAGTTTCGGCGAATCTGCGGACTCGACGGATGGACGAAGCGGGGCGACTCGGGACCTCATGAGACCTGGACCAAGCCCGGCTTCGCACGGCCGATCGTGATCCCCCGAGCGCGGCGCGCTCTCAGTCGCAGGGCGTTGACCTCCAACATGCGCACCGCCGGATGGAACCGCGAGAGATTGTTCGAATTGCTCGACAAGTAGCTGCATGCCGACCCCCACTCACGGCGCGTGCTTCCCGGAAGCGGCCAGCGTCTACGCGAACGACCGCCCCCCGATCACGGCCCAGATGATCCACAGGATCGCGATCGGGCAGACGAAGCGCAGCAGGACGTCGCGCCAGAGGAAGTACCACCGGCTCACGTCGCCGTGGCCATCGGCCAGGGCCTCGCGGGACTTGCGGCGGCTCAGGAACCAGCCGACGAAGATCGCCAGGGTCAGGCCGCCGAGGGGCAGGATCCAGTTCGAAACGGTGTAGTCCATCGTGTCGAAGAAGCCGGCGGTGCGCTCGCCCAGGGGCGCCCAGGAGGAGAAGCCGGTGACGGCGCCCAGGGATAGCGCCGAGGGGATGCCGAAGAGGAAGACGGCGCCGCCGGAGAGCAGGCTGGCCTTGCGCCGGCTCAGGCCTCGGCGGTCGATCAGGTAGGCGGCGACGACTTCGAGCAGCGAGATGGTGGAGGTCAGCGCCGCGAAGCCGACCAGCAGGTAGAACAGCGGCGCCAGGACGACGCCGAGCGGCATCTCGTAGAACATCTGCGGCAGCGTCGTGAACAGGATCGTGGCGCTCTTGCCGAAGGTCCCTGTCCGTTCCGCCGCGTCGACGCTGAAGATGATGGAGAACATGACGATGCAGGCCATCAGGGCCACCAGGGTGTCGAGCAGGGTGATCGCGGCGGCGCTCTTCGGGATCGACTGCCTCGATCTCATGTAGGAGCCGTAGGTGATCATCGCGCCCATGCCGACGGAGAGCGTGAAGAAGGCGTGGCCGACCGCCTCCAGCAGGCCGTCGGCGGTGACCGGACCGACGTGGAACAGGAAGCGGACCGCCTCGCCGAAGCCCGGGCTCCAGAACGAGTTGATGACGAGCAGGATGAGGATGGCCCCGAGCACCGGCATCAGCGTCTTGGCCACCCGTTCGATGCCGTCGTGCACGCCGAGGGTGACGACGCCGACCGTCACGGCCATGAACAGGGCGTGGAAGCCGATCTGGAGCGGTCCGTTGCCGAGGAAGGCGCCGAAGGAGTCGCCGAGGGTCTGTCCGCCGGTGTCGAAGCCGCCGAACGACCAGCTCAGGCACTGGCCGAAGTAGTAGACCGTCCAGCCGGCGATCAGCGCGTAGTACGACAGGAGGATGAAGCTGCCGAGCGTTCCCAATGCGCCGACGGCGCCCCAGGCCTTGCC
>JAJDZH010000315.1 GCA_022824725.1 Thermoanaerobaculia bacterium
CAGGTCGGAGAGTTCCTCGAGGACCGGGTCGAGCTCGGGATCGCCGATGGTCGTGTGGCGGATGTAGTTGTCCACGCCCTCCGGATCGGAAGACCTGACCCGTGCGTACGCCTCGCCGTAGGCTGACGGAACTCTCACTAGGTTCAGTAGTTTAGCTCAAGAGTCTTCCGCCGCCGTCTGCACTGCCATGCCCTCGGTGGCAAGCCGGACGCCGCCCGTGATGACCGGCTGAGTCACTTCGAGCGCTCCGGCGACGTACACGACGTTGTCGGAACGCTGCAGGACGCGGACCGGCACGATGTTCACCTTGCCGTCCCGTACCGCCCAGACCTCGTCACCGGTTCTGAGCGCCGAGTCCGGTAGCTTGAAGTACCGCTCCGGGGCGAGACCCTGAAGCTCCACGTCGACGAACTTGCCGACCAGCAGAGGGGGCGCCGTGGCGGGGTCGAGGCCGGCGTCTGCCGGCGAGTCGCTCGAAAAGGGCGAGCCGCCTGAAAAGGGCTCAGGGACACGAACGATCACGTCGACCGTCCTGGTCTGCTCGTCGAGGGTGACGGCGGCCCGATCCAGGTAGCCGTCCCAGGCGTAGCGTCCGTCGCCGTACTCGGCGATGACGCGCGTCGCGATGCGGGTGTCCGCCTCGCCGGCCCGGAGATCCCAGAGGCCGGGCAGCAGGGCGGCGGCGTCGTCGGAGAGCGGGACGACGACTTCGACCGAGTCGGACGCGTAGAGCCGCCCCACGCTCTGGCCGGCGGCGACGAACTGTCCGACGTCCACGGCCTCGGAGCGCACGATGCCGTCGAACGGGGCGCGGATCTCGGTTCGCGCCAGGTTCAGCGCCGCTTCCCGGAGTACGGCGCCGTCCCGCTCCAGGGCTCTTCGGGCGGCCTGAAGCTGGGGCGTCCACAGCGCCAGGGGACTCGGCGCGTCGGCGTTCGCTTCGCCGCCCCGGCGCTCCCTGAACCGCTCGTACTGGGAGCGCGCCACGGCCGCCTCCTCTTCCACCTTCAGCACCTCGACCCGCTGCAGCGCGACGTTGGCTCGCGCCTGCCGCACCCTGCCCCGATAGTCCGTGTCCTCGATGCGGAACAGCGGTTGCCCCTCCCGAATGCGTCCGCTGCTCTGGAAGGCCGGGTCGACCCACACGACCTTGCCGCTGACCTCCGCGGTGACGTCGACCTCCGCCCGCGGTCGGACGGTGCCGGCGGCATGGACGGGGATGGCGCCTTCGCCTGCCTCCACCGGCGCCGTCAGCGCGAATGGGACCAGGGAAGGGGGAGGCCGCGAGGCCGGCTCGGGCCTCAGCAGGACCATGGAGGCAGCGACGGCAAGGGATCCGATCAGGATCGCGCCTCCAATGGCCCAGCCGGTTCGTTGACTCATCTTGCGGGGATCCGGACTCAGGGAGCTCCGGCAGCGCCGCTTAGCACCGCCATGCCTTCGGTGGCGACCTGCAGCCCGCCCACGATCGCGGCATCGCCCGGCTCAAGAGCGCCGGTGACGTACACCTCGTCGTCGGCCCGCTGCAGGACCGTGACCGGCACGATCGTCACCTTCCCGTCGCGCACGACCCAGACCTCGTTGCCGGGTCTGAGCGCCGGCCGCCTGATCCTGGTGTAGGCGTCCGGCGTGACTCCATCGAGTTCGACGTCGACGAACTTGCCGACAAGCAGCGGCGGGCCGCCGGCTTCCGGCGCGTCGCTGCCATAGGGCTCCGGCACCCGCACGATCAGGTCGAGGGTGCGCGTCTGCTCGTCCAGCACCCCTTCGACCCGGTCGACGTAGCCGTCCCAGACGTAGCGTCGGCCGCCGTAGTCCCCCAGCACGTGAACCGCCACCTCCCGATTCCCGTCGCCGGACCGCAGATCCCACAGGCCGGGGATGAGCGCCGCGTCGCTGTCGGAAAGCGGCACGACGACTTCGACGGCGTCGGATGCATAGAGCCGCGCGACTCCCCGGCCCGCCGCCACGAACTGCCCCACGTCGACGGACTCGGTCCGCACGACGCCGGAGAAGGGCGCCTTGACCGCCGTTCGCGCGAGATTCAGCTCGGTTTCGGCGAGGGTGGCGGCGTCCCTGGCCAGGGCGGCTTCCGCGGCCTCGAGTTGAGGTTGCCAGAGCGCGAGCGGACTTGCCTCGGAAGCCGCTCCGCTTGCCGCCTGGCGCTCCTTGAACTGCTCGTACTGCTTGCGGGCGACCCGCGCTTCTTCCCTTGCCTTGAGGACTTCGACCCGCTGGAGCGCGACATTGGCCCGCGCTTTCTCCACTGCGCTCCGGTAGTCGACGTCGTCGATGCGAAAGAGCACCTGCCCCGAACGCACCCGCCCGCCGCTCTGGAACGCCGGGTCGACCCAGACCACCTTGCCGCTCACCTCGGCGGAGATGTCGATCTCCGCCCGGGGCCGCACCGTCCCGGCCCCGAACACGGGGATCCCGCCTTCGCCGGCCTGCGCCGGGGCGGTGATCGCGAAGGGAATCCGGGAGGGCGGTGGTATGCGTTCCGGTTCGGGCCGCTGGGAGACCATGAACACGGCAAGACCCGTGGCCCCGACCAGCATCGCGGTGGCAACGAGAAAGCCGGTTACTCGACTCATGTGCCGGTCCCGCTTCGTTCGCCCAACGAACCCGCGGGCGTCCAGGCGCCTCCGAGGGCGCGGTGGACGGTCAGCCGGGAGAGCGCGAGATCGCGCTCGGCGCCGGCCAGGGCGGACTCGACGTTCAGGCGGGTGAGGAGCGCGTCGAGGAAGTCGGCATAGCCCCCGATGCCCGCCTCGTATCTCTGGGAGCGGAGTTTCTCCGTCGCCCGGGCCTCCTCGAGCCGGGAGGCGAGCAGGGCATGGCGCCGGCCCTCGTTCCCGTGTACGGCCAGAGCCGTTTCGACTTCGTTGACGGCCGTCACGACGGTGCGGCCCCAGGTCGCCGCGAGTTCGCCGAAGCGGGACTCCGCAAGCGCCACGTTGCTGCGCAACCGGCCGCTCTGAAAGACCGGCGCGAGCAGGTTGGAGGTCAGGTTGGTGAACCACTGGTCCACCTTGAACAGGCTGTCGATCCTGGAACTCTGGAGCCCGATCGAGCCGGAGAACGAGAGGGTCGGAAGCAGCTCGGCGCGCCGGGCGTCGATCTGGAAGCGGGCCGCCTCGAGCCGGTGTCTCGCCGCCCTCACGTCCGGCCGCTGCATGAGCAGGTCGGCCGGGATGCCCGCGGGAACGGGATCGGCCGCGATCTCGGGCGCCGACGCTTCGGGCAGCAGTTCGGCCAGGTCGTCCCGGTAACCGCCCAGGAGGACGGCGAGACGTCCCTCCGCGTTAGCCAGCCCGTTCTCGAGCTGGGGCTGGATGGCCTGGGCGTTCCGCAACTCCTGTCGTATGCCGTAGAGGACCGAAGAGTCGGCGAGGCCGCGGTCGTAGCGGGTGGAGGCGATGTCCTCGCGCTCGAGGAGAACATCGACCATCCTGCGGCTGATCGCGATGCGCCGCCGAAGGTCGACGATCTCCAGGTAGGCGCCGATCGTCTCCGCGAGGATTCCGATCCGCGCGGTCTGGTAGTCGGACTCCGAGGCGAGGTACTCGGCGCCGGCGGCGAGGGCGGTGCTGCTGGCGCGTCCCCAGAAGTCCATCTCGTAGGAGAAATCGGCGCTCAGGGACCAGGTCGTGATCGCGAGCCGCTCCGGCAGGGTGAAGCCGGGGGCGAGCCGTTCCAGTCCGAGCTCCTGAATCTGGGCGCCGAAGCCCGTGTTGGTGGGATTCGCCAGGTCGTTGATCCCCGCGCCGGCCGCAACGACCGGCCGGATCGCGGCTCTGGCGATGCGGGCCCGTTCCCTGGCCTGCTCCACGCGGGCGACCGCGGCGGCCATGTCCAGGTTCGAATCGAGCACGGAGTCGACGATCCGGTCGAGCGCCGGATCGGCAAACGCCTTCCACCACTGCAGCGGCTCGTGGGCGGCTGCGACGAGGGCTGCGGGAGTTTCGTCGAAGTCCGCCGGCATTTCCGGCGCCGGATCGGGCATTTCCGGCGGCGGCGCCAGGGAGCAGCCGAGAACCAGAAGCGCAGCGGGTACTAGCGAGAGCGGGGCAATCGCAGTGGACTTCATGAGGCGCTTAGGGGGTGGCTCCGCTGGCAGGAACAGCGGGGACGATACCACGCGGCGCCCGCTACACTCGTGCGCTCGCAGATCGCGGACCTCGAAGATATTCTGGACAAGACGAGCCGAACGTACGCTCATACGATCCCACAACACGAGGGCGCGACGAGCGATCACGTGACCCTCGGCTACCTGTTGATGCGGATCGCCGACA
>JAJDZH010000118.1 GCA_022824725.1 Thermoanaerobaculia bacterium
CCGCGTACTCACGATGCCGCTTCCGGAAGGCATGTCGATGGAGGTCGGCGGCCTGCTGCAGCTTGTGGACGGCCGCATCATGGCGGCGACCCGGCGGGGTGAGATCTTCATCGTCGAGAACGCCTTCAGCGATCCGCCGGCCCCCGTCTTCAAGCAGTACGCCTTCGGCCTCGGGCAACCGCTCGGCCTGCTCGAACTCGACGGCTGGATCTACACCTCCCAGCGCGGCGAACTGACCCGGCTCAGGGACACCGACGGCGACGACCGGGCCGACATGTTCGAGACCGTGTCGGACGCCTGGGAAACGAGCGGCGACTACCACGAGTACGTGTTCGGTCCGCGGCTGACGCCGGACGGCAAGCTCTGGATGACCCTGAACATCCCCTTCGGCGCCGAGCCGTACGGTCCGGTCGACTGGCGCGGCTGGGCGGTGCGGGTCGATCCCGCGACGGGCGCCACCGAGTTCGTGGCCGCGGGGCTCCGCTCGCCCGCCGGGGTCGAAGTCAGCCCTTCGGGCGAGGTCTTCTACACCGACAACCAGGGCGAATGGAACAACGCCTCGAAACTCTCGCTGATCGACGTCGGCGACTTCCACGGCCACCCCCACGGCATGGCCTCGACCCGACTCCCCGGGTCGCTGGTCGAGCCGCCGCCCGACGGCCAGCCCGAAGGCGGGACCTACATGAAGGACCTGTCCGAGTCGATCCCCAACTTCCGCATGCCTTCCGTCTGGTTCCCCTACGTAAAGATGGGCCAGTCGCCGTCCGGCCTCAAGTGGGACACCACCGGCGGCGGGTTCGGACCCTTCGCCGGCCAGATCTTCGTCGGCGACCAGCACCACGCGATGGTCATGAGGGTCTTTCTGGAGAAGGTCGGCGGCCACTGGCAAGGCGCCGCCTTCAACTTCCGGCGTGGGCTCGACAGCGGCGTGATCCGCCTGGCCTTCGCCGACGACGGATCGCTCTTCGCCGGCCTGTCCGAGCGCGGCTGGGGCAGCATCGGCCCCAGGTCGCACGGTCTCCAGCGGATCGTCTGGACCGGGGTGGTGCCGTTCGAGATCCACGAGATGCGGGCGCGGCCGGACGGCTTCGAGCTCACGTTCACCGGGGCCCTCGATCCGGAGACAGCCGGCGACCCGGCGTCCTACCGGATGGAGAGCTACACGTATCGGCTCAGCGAGAACTACGGCGGTCCCGAGGAAGACAAGCTGGAGATCGTCGTTCGTTCGGCCGAGGTGGCCGGTGATGGCATGAGCGTCCGGCTCATCGTCGAGCCGCTCCGCGCCGGCTACGTCCACGAACTGCATCTGGGCGGCGTGCGCAGCGCCGACGGCGAACCGTTGCTCCATCCGGAGGCCTACTACACCCTGGTCAACATCCCCGCCCGCTGAAAGGAGCTCCCGTCATGCGGCACATCCGACTCCGCCTCGCTCCGTTCACTCTCCTGCTCGCGCTGGCGATCGCCTGCGCCCCGGCGGCGCCACCTGCCGAGGAAACCGCGCCCGGCACTCACGACGACCTGCTGCAGATCTTCGAGGAGTTCCGCGTCTTCCAGGAGCCGGCCATCGTGGACGGCGTGCCCGACTACACCGCCGAGGCGATGGAAGCCCAGCGGCACGGCCTGGAGGACTACAAGCGCCGCCTCCAGGCAATCGACATCTCGGAGTGGACGGTCTCCGAGCAGATCGACCACCACCTGGTCCGCGCCGAGATGAACGGCCTCGACTTCCACCACCGGGTGACCCGGCCCTGGTCGCGCGACCCGGCCTTCTACCTGATGTCCCAGGGCGGCGCGGGGCCGGCGATGTCGGGCTTCCGGTCGCTCTTCCGGCTCGAACCGCCGTTCGACGGCGGCGAACTCGACGAGTACCGGACGACCCTTCAGGCGGTGCCGAAGGTCTACGAGCAGGCGCGGTCGAACCTGACCGAGGCGGTTCCGGACCTCGGCACAATCGCCATCTGGGCCGCGCCCCGGGAGGCCCGCATCTACGACGAGATCGCCGAGCAACTCGTCGAGCACCACCCGGATCTCGTTCCCGACGCCGAAGCCGCCCGCGACGCGGTCCTGGCCTTCGGCGCCTGGGTCGAGGAGAACAAGCCGTCGTGGAGCGGCGTCGCCGGCATCGGCAAGGAGAACTACGACTGGTGGCTGCGCAACGTCCACCTCTCGCCCTACGGCTGGGAGGAGAGCCGGATGATCGTCGAGCAGGAGTACAACCGGCTCGTCACCTTCCTGGCGCTCGAGGAACACCGCAACCGCGACCTGCCGCCGTTCGAGATCGCCGACACGCCGCAGAAGTACGCCGACAGCCTCCACCAGGCGCTCCGCTACGTCGTCGACTTCCTCCGCGACGGCGAGGTCATGACCGTGCCGGACTGGGTCGACCCGCACGACTACAGCGACCCCGACGAGCCGCCGGAGCCGTTGCCCTCCGACACGAGCATCGACCACAAGGCGCGGGAGCGGGAGATCCTGCCCGGCGAGACCCACGAGTACGTCGGCCACATGCTGGACGACCAGCGGCGCCAGCGCGACGACCGGCCTATCCGCGGCGCCGACCGCCGCTTCAACATGGAGTGGATGCGGATGGAGGGCTGGGCGGTCGCGCTCGAAGAACTCACGATGCAGGCCGGCGTCCTCGACGAACGGCCGCGCCGCGGCCGCGAGGTCGAGTACCTGATGAACATCTCCCACATGAGCCTGGCCCTGCCCGACCTCGCGATGCACGCGAACCTGATCACCTTCGACGAATCGCGGGCACTCTGCGCCGCCCTGATGTCCAAGGGCTGGACCCAGGAGGACGAGCGCATGGTCTGGTACGAGATGGAGTCCAACCTGCGCTTCCCCGGCTTCCACACGGGGGTCGTCGTCGGCAAGGCCCACTTCATGAAGCTCTTCCGCGAACGGGCCATGCAGCTCGCCGACCAGTTCGTGCTCCGCGACTTCATCGACGAGTTCCTGGCCGGCGGGATCATCCCGATCTCCCTGATCCGCTGGGAGATGACCGGCTACGACGACGAGATCCGCTTCCTGACCGGCGAGGACGACGTGCCGAACCGGGTGTTCGACCCGGCGCTGCAGTTGGCGGACCGCCTGTAGGTAGGCTGCCTGCCCGATGGAGTACCGCACCCTCGGCCGCACCGGCCTGAAGGTCTCAGCCGTAGGCCTCGGCACGAGCAACTTCGGCGACGTGACGCCCGAGGACGAGGCGCGCCGGATCATCGAGCGCACGCTCGACGCCGGCGTCAACCTGATCGACCTGGGGCACATCTACGGCGACGGTCTCGCCGAGCGGATCGTCGGCAGCGTGCTGAAGGAGACCGTCCGGCGCCACGAGGTCCTGATCTCGACCAAGATCTACCCCGGCGAGTTCGACGATCAGACCGGGCTGGCGCGCGCGGAACACGTGCCGGGCCAGAACCCGAACGAGCAGGGGCTATCCCGTGCCGGGATCCTCAACGCCTGCGACGCGGCGCTGCGCCGGCTGCAGACGGACCACATCGACCTCTACCAGACGCACCGCCCCGACTTCAGCATCCCGATCGACGAGACGCTGCGCGCGTTCGACGACCTGGTCCGGGCCGGCAAGGTGCGCTACATCGGCTGCTCGACCTACCCCGCCTGGGGCGTGATGGAAGCGCTCATGGTGAGCGAACTGAAGGGTTACGTGCGCTTCTCCTCCGAGCAGGCGCCCTACAACCTGCTCGACCGCCGGATCGAGAACGAGCTGATC
>JAJDZH010000331.1 GCA_022824725.1 Thermoanaerobaculia bacterium
CCGCCGGCCCACCGCCGCGCCGCGGGAATCGCGACCAGCAGCACCGCGGCCGCGATCAGGGAGCGCATTCCGGCCACCTGCCAGGCATCGAGCTGGGTCGCCTTGACCGCCGCGCCGCCGGTCGAGAACAGGATGCCGGCGACGACCGCCTGGAGCGCTGCGACGCCGACCACGGGAGTTCGCGCTTCGCCCGGCTGCCCATCGACCATCACCACCATTCTGACCGCCGCCACTTGACTTGTCCATCTCCAGGGCTCTATCGTGTCCATCATGGACACGAACTCTTGGCGCATCGGCGCCGCGAAGCAGCAGTTCTCCGAAGTCGTGCGCCGATCCGCAACCGAGCCCCAGAGGATCTACAACCGCGATCTGCTTGTTGCAGCGGTCGTGAGTCCGGAACTCCTCGACGAGGCAGAAACCAGGCATCGGAAGCACCACGACCGGAGTCTCGCCGACATCTTCACGGAGCTTCGAACCATCTGCGCCGACGAGGACTGGGAGCTTCCGGTCGGCGATCGCACGAACCGGGAGGGCTGGCCTGCCGCAACCAACGACCGCAGCGGCGAACCAGACGAACACCCGAACGCGGACAGGGCGTGATTCTTCTCGACACGAACATCGTTGCCGAGCTCTCCCGACAGCGCCCGAATCCCAACGTCGAACGCTGGGCGGCCACCGTGAAGCCGCCCTTCGCCCTCAGTGCGGTCAGTCTGGAAGAAGTGCGCTACGGCCTCTCCTGGCAGCCGCAGCAGCGAGCCGAGATCTGGTTCAGCGAGTTCGTCCCGGTGTTCTGCGATGTTCTCCCGGTAACGGCAGCGATCGCGCACCGGGCCGGGAACCTCAGAGGCCGCTTCCAGGCCACCGGCGAAACGCGGACCCAGGCCGACATGCTGATCGCAGCCACGGCTCTGCAGCACCAACTTCCCCTCGCGACCCGCAACAGTCGCGACTTCGAGAGATGCGGGGTGGCCCTGGTGAATCCGTTCACGGCCACGCTGATCTGAGTGGCCACTCTCCGGCACGGCTCTTCCCTGATCGCGAACCAGCAACCGTCCCGTCGCGGTAGCGAGCGGCTAGTCGCGGACCCGGCTTTCCGCCCAGGGAAGGACGTCGACCCTGCTGCAGGCGCTGTCCTCCGGGCAGTACGAGTAGGTCCCTGGAGCGAGATCCGTCACAACGTACTCGTCGCCATCCGTTTGAACGTGCCCCTTGTTGTTGACGGCGAGCAAGGTGCCTATCCGAATCGTTGCGCCGCCGGGCGTTACGAGCAGAGCGTCCCGCGAGTTCGGTACGCGGAGTGAGCCGCGGTCCGTGGACAGATCGATCTCGACCGGTGTTCCGTCGCGAACGTCGTGGCTCCAGCCGTTCATCCCGATCTCTCCTGCACGAACGACGACGTCAACGACTTCGACATCCGGCGGGAGATAGTGGTCGGCCGTGCCCGCGCCGCCGGTGTGGCTGTTCGCGCGGGTCCGGCCCGACCCCGCCGGATGGAGCACGAAGGTCTGAGCGCCCGCCAGCGGCACGCCACCGGAACGAACGACGACGGTAATGAGCTTCTGCTCAGCAAGCTCGAGTTCCAGATCGTCGATCCGATCCTCCCCGACCAGTCGGACGTGCAACGGGCGTGACTGGACTTCGCGCTCATCGATGTAGCTCTCGGCGTAGATCGTGTACTCCCATTCCGGCAGACCAGCGATCTCGAATGCTCCAGCCGCGTCGGTTCTCCGGCGCCAGTTGTCCGGCAACAGTTGGTCATGGCGTTCCCCCGCCACTTCGCCGACCGCGTGCACCCAGACGCGAGCGTCAGCTATAGGCTCCAGAACGCCGCTCTCGGCGCTCCGCCTCACGACGCGACCACTGACGGCGCCGGCCGGGAGATCGATCTCGACGCGTGCAATTCCATCCGAGTCGGCTTCGATCTCGAAGATGCCGGCGCTGCTGATATCGCTGCTGTCGAAGTCGCCCCACCCGTCCAGATCCCAGGAACCTTCACAGGGGTCGCAGTCGGGCGGCGGCGTGACCTCGGCTAGCCAGACACCCTCGCGTGGCAAGAAGCCGCTGAAACGGCCTTCCTCTCGGCTGCGAAACGAGACCCGCTCGAAACCGTACATGCCGCCGAACCAGACCAGAACGTCTTCGAGTGGTTCCCCGCCCCGTTGGATCCGGCCGACCAGCGGTACGGCGTCCAGTTCGAGGTAGTGGTGGTCCTGGCCGAAGAAACGGAGCACCTCGTGGCCCCAACGGTTGCCGCGGTCGTCCTCGATGGCGACTTCGTAGTCGCCCGGCGAGAGGCCTCGCCACAGGAAGGAGCCGTCGCTTCCACGATCATCGAACTCGAACAAGCCCTCCCGATCCTCCACCTCGCCATCAGGCCCCAACGTCACTGAGGAGACCGTCGGTCTCAGATCGATCTCCAGGACGCTCGGCGTCAGGAAGGAAACGGTCAGCAGGTTCCCGGCTGAGGAGGCGAGCTGACCCAGGTCGATCTGGTCGGACAGCGAGTCGACGCGTACCGGCCAACTGTCGCCGTCCGAGCCGGCGAGGCCGAGTTCGTACGCCGCCGGCGAGAGGCCCTCGAACACGAAGGCGCCTCTGGAGTCCGTCCAGGCAACCCAACCGAGAGCCCCGTAGCCATCCCGTTGCCGCAAGCGGAACTGGTGACTGGCGCCGTCCGGCGAAGCCAGGCTGGCGGTCACGCGCGCGCCCCTGACGGACTCGACCAGTCCCAGGTCAGTGTCCGCCTCGACCGTCACTTCGGACCGCAGCAGCGGCAGGAACGGACCCAGCCGTACCCGCAGTTCCACTTCCTCGTCCCGGGCGAACGGGCAGGCGATCAGCACTTCGCGACGGTCCGGTTCCCGGTCCACCTCGCAGGGGCCGCCGTAGAGGCCCCGGTCAAGGCGGGAGCGACGCCTGTAGACCCGCCCGTCGATCCAGACCTTGCCCGTCTCCAGGAAGTCCACGGCGGTATCCGTGCCGTCGACGGCAAACCGCACCATGCCTTCCGGCACAAGGGTCAGCGATGCCTCCCGCTCGTCCCACGGGATGAAGGCGGCAGGACTCCACCAGCCCTCCGACCGAGCCCAGAGAAGCCAGCCGGACCGCGACTCGAGCGCCGGCACGGTGACCTGAACGGTCTGCTCCGGCGGTGCGGCCTGGACGACGTAGGAAGCCACCGACTCGCGCGTGGCCGCGTCGACGAAGTAGATCGTCACGTCGCCGGCGGGGGCCTCGTCGGGCGTGGCGACCGCGGACAGGTGGACGGCGAGTTCGATGTCGGCGACGGGCTGGGCCCCGGCGGCCGGCGTGGGCATCGCGGCGACGGCCGTGATCAGGGCCGGCAGTACCCACTGCACGAGGCGCAAACGCGATCGCCTGGATCGCGTCTTCACGGTCCGCAGTTCCATCCCCAACAGTCTATTGACGCGGGCCGGCAACGCCGTATCTCTGGGTGCGCGGGTCTTCTGACCCGCTGCCGCCGCAGGCGGCCGATGGCATCGTCGCCGGCGAAGCCGGCGGCCGCACTTTCCGGCCTGCGCCGCTTCGCGGCTCCGGCCGGGGCGGGTCAGAAGACCCGCGCACCCAGCGGAGCGGTCAGATCGCGAACACGCCGTTCAAGGCGCCCGGCCAGGTCCGCCTCGGCTGCATTCTCCTCGACCAGGCGCACCAGGGAGCTGCCGACGACGACGCCGTGGGCGACCTGGGCCACTGTCTCGACCTGCTCGGGAGTCGAGATGCCGAAGCCGACGGCGACCGGCAGGCGTACCCGGCGGCGGACGCGCTTCACTTCGCGGGCCAGCGTGGGGATCAGGTCTTCCCGCTCGCCCGTCACGTCCGAGCGGGCGGTGTAGTAGACGAAGCCGTTCGACGCCGCGGCGGCGCGGTCGATGCGCTCCTTCGTGCTCGTCGCGGCGATCAGGTAGATCGAGTCGACACCGCGTTCCTCGAGGGCCGGCTGGAGTTCGCGCAGGCCTTCGTCGGGCGGCAGGTCGACGCAGAGCACGCCGTCCACGCCGCTGTCGGCGGCCTGGGCGGCGAAGTTCTCGACGCCTCGGGCGTGGACCGGGTTGTAGTACGTGAAGAGGACGATCGGGACGCCGAGTTCCTCCCGGTGACGCTCGACGATCCGGAGCACCGCGCTGAGCGAGGAGCCGGCGGCGAGCGCGCGATGCGAGGCGCGCTGGATCGTCGGGCCGTCGGCGATCGGGTCGCTGAAGGCGACGCCAAGCTCGATCACGTCGGCGCCGCCGGCGACGAGCGCGCGCAGCAGGTCGGGCGTGGCTTCGAGGGACGGGTCGCCGGCAACGAGGAAGGGGATGAAGGCGGAGCGGCGTTCCTTCGCGCAGGCCTTGAAGGCGGCGGCGATGGCGCCGTCGCGGGACGAGCGTTTGCGTCGACGGCTCATTCGGCGTCTCCGCGCGAAGCGGCGTCGTACTCGAGTACGGACTCGACGTCCTTGTCGCCGCGGCCGGAGAGGTTGACGAGCACGACCTGGTCCGGGTCCATCCCCGGTGCCCGACGCGTGACCTCGGCGATCGCGTGCGCCGATTCGAGCGCCGGCAGGATGCCCTCCGTCGCCGACAGGAGGTGAAACCCCTCGATCGCCTCCTGGTCGGTCGCCGAGGTGAACTCGATCTGCCCCTGATCGTGCAGGAAGAC
>JAJDZH010000258.1 GCA_022824725.1 Thermoanaerobaculia bacterium
GCACGGCGAAGCCCGGACCGAGAGAGCGGACTCGGGTTCGCCATCACCTGATCGACGTCATCGAGCCGCACCGGGCCTTCTCGGCCGGGGAGTTCGCGCGACGCGCGGCGGTGGCGGTGGAAGAGATCGAAGCGCGCGGGGCGCTGCCGATCCTGGTGGGCGGCAGCGGCTTCTACCTGCGCGCGCTGTTCGAAGGGCTGGCGCCGGTGCCGCCGGTCGGCGCCGACGTGCGCGAGGCCTTGCGGGCGGACCTTCGTTCCCGCGGCCTCTGCACGCTCTTCCGGGAGCTTCGGCGGGTGGATCCGGAGAGCGCTGAGGCGCTTGACCCGGGCGATACCCAGCGCGTCCTTCGCGCGCTCGAGGTGGTGCGGGCAACCGGCCGGCCGCTGTCCGAGTGGCAGCGCCGGGGAACGGAGCGTCGGCTCGACCGAAGGCTGCTGAAAGTCGGATTGACCCTGCCGAGAACGGTTCTGTACGATGCCGTGGAGAAGCGGGCCGGACACATGCTGGAGCGCGGCTGGCTGGCCGAGGTCGAGCGCCTGCGGGAACAGGCGCGCGGGCGTGGCGGTTGCTCCCTCGGGGAGTTGCCGGCGTTCCAGGCCATCGGCTACCGGCAGCTTGCCGATCACCTGGATGGGAACTTGACGCTGGAGCAGGCCTTGGAGGAAACGGTCCGGGCGACGCGCCGCTACGCCAAGCGGCAGGAGACGTGGTTCCGGAAGGAGCCGCACGTGCGGTGGGTCGACGCGTCGAAGGCCGGCGAAGCGGCGCGGGCACGGGCGCGGATCGTCGAGGCGTTCGCCTGTGGCCGGCCCTTCGAGGCGACGCCGTGAGCGACTCCCGCTATCTGGCGGCGGTGCTGGTCACAGCGCTGGGGGGCGCCGCCTGCATGACGACCGCCATCGTCGAACCGCCACCGCGGGCCACTGAACTCGACACTGGCAGCCGGGCGGTCGACGAGGTTGCTCCGGCGCCCGAAGCGGTCACCGAGGAGACCGTCGGGGAGGTCAGGCGCCGGGTCCTTGCGGCGCTCGACGCCGGGGAGCTCGCCGACGCGGCGATGCACCTCGAGGCGCTCCGGCTGCGAGCGCCGGGCGAACCGGCGGCCGTGGATCTGGAACGGCGTCTGGCGCGAGCCCGCGGGGATACCGCTGCCGAGCTGGCTGCGTTGCGCGAACTCGTCGCGGCCGGCAACGACTCGCTGGAAGTGCTCCATCGCCAGGCCGCGCTGGAACTCGAGGCTGGCGACGCCCGCCGGGGACTCGAGCTGTACGAAGAGCTCGCCCGACGGCATCCCGGCAACGGCGAGATCGCGGCGGGTCTGGCCGCGGCTCGCTTCACCTGGCGAACCAGGCTGCTGCCGGAGAGCGTGCGTGAGCTCTTCGAGGCCTCGAGCCTCCTGCGCGGCGACTTCGCGGCTCTCACGGCTTGGCTCGTGCCTGGCATCCGAACCGGGCCGGCCGGCGGCACGGTGATCGTCAGCGACATCCTGGAGCATCCGCATCGTCGCGAGATCGCGCGGCTTCTCAACCTGGGACTGATGGAGCCGGCGGACGCGGCCGTGCGCCGCTTCGGGCCTAACAACTACATGCGGCGCGGTCCGGCACTGGCCACGCTGCTCCGGATGCCGGGCCGGGTCGGCGGCGGCGCGGCCTGCGTCGGCGAGGCGGGCGGGCCGGCCACGGCCGACGTGGACGCCGTGTGTGAGGCTGCCCTGCGCTGCCGGCTCATCTTGGAACCGGCGGAGTGCCGTCCGGAACGGGCGATCTCGGGGCCGGAGGCGGTGGAAGCACTGCGCCGGACGCTGCATCTGATTCAGTAACGTCGTCGGTCGGCAACGTCGAACCCGCCATGCCGGTCGGGGCAAGGCCGCCACGAATCGACCATCCGGAGCACCTCATGACCGCAGCCGCTTCTTCCGTCGTCAACCCTGCCTCCGCCGTTGCCACGCTCGACCGGGAGCGGGCGATCGTTCTGGTCATCGACCTCCAGGGCCGGCTGGTGGACCTGATGGACCGGTCCCGGATGCTGCTTGACGGCACCGCGAGGCTGCTGCGTCTGGCGCAGTTGTTCGACCTGCCGGTGATCGTCACCGAGCAGTATCCGCGGGGGCTGGGGTCGACCCGCGAAGAGGTGGAGGCGGCGATCCTGGAAACGGATCCGGACGGCGGCCGGACGTGGCGGGTGGAGAAGGACTCCTTCGGCTGCTGCGGCGTGCCGGCGTTCGAGGAGGCCCTGGATGCCGCCAGGCCGGGACTGCCGGCGCCCGACCGCCAGGTCGTCGTGGCGGGGATCGAGGCGCACATCTGCGTCGTGCAGACCGTGCTCGATCTGATGGCGCGCGGGACCGACGTCCACGTCTGCTGGGACTGCGTGAGCTCGCGCGGCGAGGAGTACCGCCGCCACGCGCTCGAGCGGATGGGCAACGCGGGCGCCCAGATCACGAACCACGAATCCGTCGCCTTCGAGCTCGCCAGAGACAAGAACCACCCGCACTTCAAGGGCGTGAACCAGCTCCTGAGAGAGGGACAGATCGCGTGATGCTCGCCGGCCCGCGCCTCGCCCGGGCCGTGTTGCCGGCGCTGCTGTGCCTGCCGGTTGCCGCGCAGACACCCGCCGGCACGGGCGAGGCGGAGGCGGCGGTCCGCGCGACCTTCGAGGCCTACCGCCAGGCGTTGATGGCCGGCGACGGCGAGTTGGCGGCCTCCCTGGTCGATCGGGAGACCGGGGAGTACTACCGGCAGCTCAAGCGGCTGGTGCTCGAGGGAAGCGAGGAAGAAGTCCGCCAGCGGACGTTCGTCGAGCGTTTTCTGGTCGTCGCCTTCCGTCATCAGTTCGCCAGCGACGAACTGGCGGCGATGGAACTCGCGGACGTGATCGTGCGGGCGATGGACCTCGGCTGGATCAACTCGACAGCGATCGAGCAGCTCGCGGTCGGCCCCATCCGGATCGAGGGAGACGGCCGGATGGAAGGAAGCGAGGCCGTGGCCGCCGCCCGAACCCGGGCCTCGCTCGAGGACCCCTCCCTCGCCGGCGGGATGGATGAACTCGAGTACCGCTTCGTGAACGAGGACGGGCAGTGGAAGTTCCGGTTCAGCTCTTTCGTCTCTTCGATCGACGCCGTGATGCGGAACCTCGCGGCGCAGCTCGGCGCGGACGAGGACGACCTCATCTTCACCCTGGTCGAGTCCCTGACCGGTGTCGAAGTGCTGCCCGAGGTCTGGGAATCGCACGACCGCTGATCGGGCAGCATCGGCGGCGGAGCGGGCGCCCCGCGGGGACTCCGGCTGGCCGACCGTCCGCCCGTTCAGTGCGGTACGATCCCGTCGTGCCGAGCCGGCGAACAGCCCTCGTGGTCCTGGTTGCTGCCCTCCTCGCGGGAGGAGCGGCGGCCCTGGTGGCCAGGGGCGCGGCGCCGCCGGCGACACCTCAGGTCGGCGCCTCCGACGAGCGCCGGGCCTTTCGCGGCCGGCATCGCGGAGCGTTGCCGCCTCAGGCGATGCGGACCTTCGAGAGGTACCTGTACAGACCCGTTCACCCGGACGAGGTGCTTCGGGAGTTCTACTTCACCCGGCTGGCCTACAGCGGCCACATGTACAGGGGGTTTGCAGGGAGCTGGTCGATCGACTATCCGAAGGCCGATCGCCAGTTCATGGTCGGGCTGAAGCGGTTGCTCGACCAGTTGGACGCCTACGACTACGACCACGCCTTGCCGGCGACGGATCCCGAACTCTTCCGTTTCCCCTTCCTGTACTCGGTGGAGGTCGGTTACATGGCCCTCAGTCCACCGGAGCGCGAGGCGCTGCGGCGCTATCTGCTGGCCGGCGGCTTCTGGGTCATCGACGATTTCTGGGGCTCCTGGGAGTGGGCGAACCTGGAGCGGGAGCTGTCCCTGCTGCTGCCGGAGTACCCGATCGTCGACATTCCTCTGGATCACCCGATCTTCCACTGCTTCTACGACGTGGAGGAGATCATTCAGGTGCCCAACGTGGGTCAGGGCAGGTACGGGGGCCCGACCTGGGAGCAGGACGGCTTCACCCCTCACGTTCGCGGCATCTTCGACGAGGACGGCCGCCTGATGGTCGTGATCAACTGGAACACGGACCTCGGCGACGCTTGGGAATGGGCGGAAGACGAGTGGTATCCGGTGCGGTTCTCCCACTACGCGTACCAGATGGGGGTCAACTTCGTCGTGTACGCGATGTCGCACTGAGCGACGTCTCCCGGCTTCGGCGTTCTTCTTCTCGACGTTCCCATGGTTGGCCTGTTCGAGTTCCTGTTCAAGTACCGGCCGGCGCTGTTCGAGGAGGGCCGGTTCACCTTCGTCAGCCCTGGCTGGATGCAGGTCGCGGCGCTCCTCGCCGGCGCGTTGCTCGTCTTCGCCGCGTTCTCGTACCGCCGCCCCGGCGCCGGTGCGGCCGACCGCACCGCCGGCGCCGACCGCCTGCGCTGGTTGCCTCCGGTGTTCCGGTCGCTGGCGATCGGAGTCCTCGTCTTCTGCCTGCTGCAACCGGCCCTGGTCTTGTCGACCGTGGTGCCGCAGGAGACGTTCGTCGGAGTCGTGGTGGACGATTCGCGCAGCATGGCCATGCCGGACGAGGCGGCGGCCGCCGACGGCACGCGCGCGGGCGCCGTGCTGGAGGCCCTGTCCGGCGAGTCGGGTTCGATGCTGGATCGCCTCGCCGAGCGCTTCCAGGTACGGCTCCTGGCCTTCGGACGCAGCGCCGAGCGGATCGAGTCCACGGAACAGCTCCGGTTCGGACGCGCCGACAGCCGGATCGGCGAAGCGCTGGTAGCGGCGAGCGACGAACTGGCCGGACTGCCGCTATCCGGCCTCGTTCTGCTCTCGGACGGCGCCGATTCCGCGCCGGCCGAGCTCGGGGACGCCCTGCTCACGCTGAAGGCCGCCGGCACTCCCGTGTACACGGTCGGTGTCGGCCGGCCGAGGCTTCGCAAGGACATCGAGGTTTCCCGGGTAGTCGCCCCCAGGCGGGTGCTCGAGGGTTCAACGGTCGAGGTCGAGGTCACACTGTCCCAGACGGGCTTCGGCGGCCGCACCGTGGACCTGGAGGTCGAGGACGATGGCCGGATCGTCAACCTGGAGCAGGTGACCTTCCCGCGTGGCGGCTCGGCCGTGACGGCCCGCGTCATGTTCGCGGCGAACGACGAGGGCGCCAGGGAGTTCCGGTTTCAGGTTGCCGGCCAACCGGACGAGGAACTGCTGTTGAACAACGAGCGGACCGCCCTGGTGGAAGTGCTGAAGCGGCGGGAGAAGATCTTCTTCTTCGAGGGCGAGCCGCGCGACGAGTCGAAGTTCCTGCGGCGGGCGGTCAGCCAGGACGAGAACCTGCACGTCGTGTCGATGACGAGGCAGGCGGCCAACAAGTTCTACGGCATGAACTTCGACGAGGACACGCGGCGCTTCGAAGGGTTTCCGACCCGGCGCGAGGAGCTGTTCGAGTACAGCGGCGTCATCCTGGGCAGCATGGAGGCGAGCTTCTTCACTCACGACCAGATGCGGATGCTGGTCGACTTCGCCAGCCAGCGGGGCGGCGGCGTGCTGCTCCTGGGCGGTCGGCGGGCCTTCTCCGAGGGTGGCTTTGCCGGCACTCCGCTTGCCGAACTCTCGCCGGTCGTGCTCTACGACCGGCCGGCCGACCAGGGTCGCCCGGAACTGATGACGGATCTGCGGATCGATCTGACGCCTCAGGGGCGGGGCCACCCGGCGACGCTCCTGCGCGACGACCGGGACGAGGCGAACGAGCTCTGGCCCACGCTGCCGCCGCTCTCCGCCTACCAGCGGGCGACGGAGCTGAAGGCCGGCGCTACGGCGCTGCTTCAGGCGGAGAGTCCGATGGTCAGGGATCCGATGATCGTCCTGGCGCACCACCGGATCGGCCGTGGGCGGGCGATCGCGTTCACGCCTCACGACTCCTGGCACTGGCAGATGAGCGCCGACATTCCGCTCGAGGACCAGACTCACGAGCGCCTCTGGCGGCAGATGTTGCGCTGGCTGGTGTCCTACGTGCCCGATCGGATCGAGGTAGAGGCGGACCGCGACCGCTTCGAGCCGGGAAACACCGTGACGCTGCGCGCGACGGTGCGGGACGAGGCGTTCCAGGAAGTGAACCGGGCCCAGGTCGTGGCGGCGATCGAGCAGCCGTCCGGCGAGGAGGTCGAAGTACCGCTCGACTGGTCGGTGGAACGTGACGGAGAGTTCGTCGGCACCTTCACGGCGAGGGAGTCCGGCCTCTACCGGGTCGAGGTCGACGCGCGGTCGGAAGGCGAGTTGCTCGGCGTTGCGACCTCCCGCTTCGCCGTGGATGAACTGAACGAGGAGCTGTTCGGGGCGGCCCGCCGGGATTCCGTGCTCAAGCGGATCGCGAGCGAAACGGGCGGCCGGCAGGTCGGACTCGGCCAGGCGGATCGCCTGGTCGAGGACCTTTCGGTGAGCAGTGAGGGGACTCTCGTGCGCGAGGCCCGGGATCTCTGGGACATGCCCGTCCTGTTCCTGGCACTGGTCGCGCTGCTCGGCGGTGAGTGGGCCGTGCGGCGCCGTCTGGGGATGGCGTGAATCCTCCGGACTTGCGTCGCGGCGGCACCCTTGCTGCCCGTCTGGCGGTGGCCGGGCTTGTCGCGATCGCTCCGCTCTCCGCCGATACCCACCTGCTGGTCGTGGCCGGCGTCGGTGGCGAGGAGACCTACACCGAACGCTTCCACCTGTGGTCGACGCGGGTCGCGGACGCGGCGGTCGCCGCCGGCCTCAGGCCGGAGAATGTCGTCTACCTGGGGGAGCGCAAGGACATCGATCCCGAGCGGATCAGGGCCCGCGCGACCGGCGAGAACGTCCTGGCCGAAATCGCGGCCCTGGCCGAGCGCTCGAGCCCTGGCGATGACGTGTGGATCGTCCTCTTCGGCCATGGCAGCGGCGCCGCGGGACCGCCGCGGTTCAATCTTCCCGGTCGCGATCTGGCCGCCGCGGAGTACGCCGCGGCGCTGGAACAGCTTGCCGACCGCCGCGTCGTCTTCATCAATGCGAGTTCCGCGTCCGGCGGCTTCATCGGGCCGTTGTCGCAGGAGGGCCGCGTCGTCATCACGGCCACCAAGTCGGGAGGCCAGAGCAACGAGTCGCTGTTCGGCGGCTTCCTGGCGGAGGCCTTCGACGGCGCCGCGGGGGACGCGAACAAGGACGGCCGCACGTCTGCGCTGGAGGCCTTCGAGTTCGCTCAGCGCGAGATCGAGCGCTACTACCGGCAGACCGGGCTGTTGCGCACCGAGAATGCGCTGCTCGACGACGACGGCGACGGCCTGGGCAGTCCGGAGCCGGCCGGCCTGGAGGCGTCGGAAGCGACCGACGGCCGGCTTGCGAGTCTCCGGTACCTGGCTCAGGAGGCGGCGCCTTCGACGCTCACCGCGGAGGTGCGCGAACTGACGGAGCGGCGTGACGGGATACAGCGGCGAATCGATGAGCTGCGCCTGCAGCGGGAGACGCTGGACGAGGAGGTCTACCTGGGCGAACTCCAGGAGCTGATGGTTGCACTGGCACTGGTCGATCGCGAGCTGGAGGAGGCTGGCGGCGGCGACGGGGAGCCCGATCCGTGATCCCTGGCGGGCGCTCCCTGGCGGGAACCGCGGCGTGCGTGCTGGCGCTGGCGGCCGTCTGGACGGCCGGAGCACAGGAGCCAGCGTCGCTCGACGAGATCGAGTCGATGCTCCGGTCCGGCCGGTACGAGGACGCCATCTCCCGGCTGGAGGTGCGGACGGGCGCCGGGGAGGCGGCGGCGCCGCGCGCGCTGCAACTGCTGGTGGAGGCGTTGATCGCTACCGGGCGCTACGACGAAGCCGTCGCGGCGTTCGAGGGCCTCGATCCCGCGGACGCGGGACTCGGCGTTCTCCGTGGCCGCGTGGCTCTGCTCGACGGTGACCGCGAGGGAGCCAGACAGGCGTTCGAGTCGGCGCGCGTGGCCCGGCGCGGGGAAGACCTGGTCGCCTCGTTCGAGCTGGCGCGGCTGGCCCGGGACCAGGGCGCGATCGAACAGGCCACGACGGGTTTCTACGCGATGATCGACGCCTACAATCGCGGCGCGGCCGACACGGCCGAGGAACTCGTGGCGGTCGCCGAGGCCTGCCAGTGGTTGGGGCGTGACGATCCGGAGCTGTTCAAGGACGCGCTGAGGGCCTACGACGAGGCCGTGGCGCTCGATCCCTCGTGGCCCGTGCCCCGGATTCGGCTCGGGGAGCTCTTCCTCGAGAAGTACGACAGCTCCCAGGCCCGCACCTCGATCGCCGACGTTCTGCGGACGAACCCGCGACATCCGGAAGCGTTGCTGGCGATGGCGCGCACGATGCGCTTCGACGGCGACCCGCGGGCGGCCGAAACTCTCGACGCGGCCCTGGAGGTGAACCCGAACTTGGTCGCGGCCAGGGTGTTCCGGGCCCGGCTCCGCCTGGCGTCGGAGCGGTTCGGGGAGGCCCGCGAAGAGGCGGAGAAGGCGATCCAGGCCGATCCCGAATCGCT
>JAJDZH010000199.1 GCA_022824725.1 Thermoanaerobaculia bacterium
TGGGCGCGCGAGACCGTCTTCCAGAACGTGATCACCCACATCGACCCGCACACCGGCACGGTCACCGTCAACGAGGAGGTCATCCCGAAGGCGCGCGACGAGGAGTACGGCGTCGTCTGCCCGGCGGCCAGCGGCGGCAAGGACTGGCCGACCGCGGCCTACAGCCCGCTCACCGAAGCCGTCTACGCGCCGCTCCAGGATGTCTGCATGTCGCCGACCATCACCGGCACCGGCGAGGGCCCGCCGCAGGGCTACGGCATCGCCTTCAACATGCGGCTGGCGCCGAACAAGGCGACGGTCGGGCGCCTGGACGCGGTCTCGGCCCGCACCGGCGAATCCCTGTGGCGCTTCGAGGAGCCGGCCGGGATGATGTCGGTGATGACGACCGGCGGCGGGCTCGTCTTCGCCGGCAACACGAACCGGCGCTTTCGGGCCTGGGACGCCGCGACCGGCGACGTCCTCTGGGAGACGGTGCTGGGCGGGCCGGTCACGGGCTTCCCGGTCAGCTTCGCCGTCGACGGCGAGCAGTACGTCGCGGTGACCGCCGGCGGCGGCGACCTCCTGAGCGGCCTGTTCAACCGTCTCGGCAACCTGAGAGCGCGCGGCGGCGCCAACATGCTCTACGCATTCAGGCTGTCCGACACGGCCGGCCGCGGCCCGATCGAGCAGCCGACCCTCGTTGCGGCGGCGCCGGCCGACGAACCGCCGCCTATGATCATGATCGACGCACCCCTGCTCGAAGCGTCGGCGCCCTGCGCGACGTTCTCCACCGAGCAGGCCGAACGCGGCAGCACGCTCTACCAGGAACAATGCGCCGAGTGCCACGGGCCGACACTGCGCGGCGGCGCCCAGGGCGCGGCGCTCGCCGGCCGCAGCTTCGTGAGCTACTGGCAGAACCGGGCCGCGAGCGGCCTCTACCGGACGATCCGCGAGACGATGCCGCAGGGCCGCGAAGGGACGATCGGCCCGGCTGCCTCAGCCGACCTGGTGGCCTTCCTGCTACGCGAGAGCGGCGCCGGGGCCACCGGCGAACTCGGCTCCGACCTCGAGACGCTGGACGGCCAGCGCACCTGCTTCCGTCCCTGAAGCCGCCCCGGCAACCACCGGGCCGACGCGTGATCCCCGTGGTCATGGTCGCGGTCGGGCGTCGCGAGCTCACGCGGCGCATTCTCGGGGGGACGTTCCCGGACTCCTTGGTCCGCCTCATCGTCGTCGTCGCGCCCGGCCTCGTCGTGGTCGTCCTGGCCGGCCTCGTCGCCGTCGTCGTGAGCATGGTCGTCGTGCCCGGCGTCGTCGGCAGCCGCGTGATCCTCGTGTGCCTCGTGCTGCGCACCATGAGCGTGACCGTCGTCGGCGTGCGAGTGGCCGAGGTGGGAATGCTGATGCCAGAGGCCCATCACCGCCATCGCTCCAATCCCGATCACCACCAGCGCGAACTTGAGCGCCCGGTCCCTGTCCTGCTCGGGCATCGGGACGTCGTCCTCGCCCATCAGGGAGCTCCGCACGTAGTGGGCAATCCGGTCCCGCTCCCGCGACATCTCCGAGTCCAGCACGTCCATCACCGCCACGTAGATGAACGTACCGGCAGCGATCGCGTTGAAGCTCCCCTCGAAGATCAGGGCCGTTCTCCCCTCGAACACCTGCCCGGCCACGGTGCCGAAGACGATCCCGAGCGGCGTCATGACCGAGAACAGCCACAGCGTCTGCCACAGCTTCCGGTTGCCCGCGGAGTGGGCGGTCACGATCAGGGCGAACGCGGCGGACCCCTTGTGGAACAGGATGCCCAGCATCACGACCAGCACGGCCGCGGCTTCCGGCTGAAGGCCGAGAGCCATCCCCGCGATGATCGAGTGCACGGAGAGCACGATGAGCAGGACGAAGGCGTAAAAGGGAGGCCTCGTCCGCTCCTCTTCGCGGCCAAGCTCCGAGTTGCGGCCCTCGAGGACGACCCGGTCGATCAGCAGCAGCAGGCCCACTCCCAGCGCCGCCAGCAGGGGCGCAAGGGGATAGTCGACCACGTTCCGGAGCGCCTCATCAGCTTCGGGCAGCAGGTGGACGAAGCCGACGCCGAGGAAGATCCCCCCTGCCAGCGCGTTGCCCAGGGAGAGATAGCGCCGGCTCGCCTGCTGCTTCGCGACGAGGATGGGGATCATGCCGCCGACGATGGCGATCCCGAAGATCGACAGGCCGGCGATGATCTTGACGACAAGCGGGGACATGGGGTGCGGCCTCCTCTACCCTCTCACCTCTCGACGGCTCAGGACGACCCGGCGGACGCGGCGTCGTCCTGAAGCGACGGCGGCAGCAGCTCCGGTCTGGTGAAGAAGTTGGCCTGCGCCGCCCGGACATAGGCGGGGCGCAGGTTCAGACGATCGCGATAGGCCGCAAGCCGCGGACCGATCGGCTCTTCGTAGGCAACCGCCCAGTCCAGGCAACTGCCAAGCAGGATGTCGACGCCCGTGAACCGGTCGCCGAGCAGGAACTCCCGCCCGTCGGCGAACTCGAGTTCCGCCACCGCCGACTGCTTGGCGAAACCCTCGCTCGCGGTCTGAATCGCCGCCGGCGCCTCGCCGTAGAGATGGGCGAGATCGCGGTGCTTGCGGATCACGTAGAGCGTGTGGGCGTCGAGCTCCATCATCACGAAGAACGCCCACTGGTCGTAGCGCGCCCGGGCTTCGGTGCCGGCGGCCGGCATCAGGCCGACCGGCTCGCCGTACGTCACGGCCAGGTAGTTCACGATCGCCGCGCTCTCGGCGAGCCTGAGTTCGCCGTCCTGCAGCAGCGGGATCTTCTGGCGCGGATTCAGCCGCGTGAACTCCTCCGTCTGCGTCTCGCCGGTGCGCGGACCGATCGGCCGGTGCTCGTAGTCGAGCCCCAACTCAGCCAGCGCCCAGTGCGCGCGCAGCGTCCGCGACGTGCTGCAGCCCCAGAGAACCAGGGATGGGGCCGAAGTTCGCTTGTCTGTCATGGCGACAGAACGAGGATGTCAGAAATGCGGAGGCATAGGTGTGGTATCACCACAATCTCAACGTGATACCATCCCGAATCGGATGACGACATCTACTCCCACGGCGACGAAATCCGGCCGCTTTCTGCTGCGAATGCCGCGCTCGCTGCACACGGCGCTCGATGGAGCGGCCCGCGCGGCCGGCCTGTCCCTCAACGAGTACTGCGTTCGGCGTCTGGCGTCGGCGGGGAACGTCGACGGCGATTCCGCCACACTCCTCGCCCGCGCTTCATCCGTCGCCGGCGACAGCTTGAAGGCGGCGCTCCTCCACGGTTCGTGGGCCCGCGGCGAGGCGACGGCCGCGTCCGATGTCGACGCGCTCATCGTCGTCGACCGAAGGGTCCGACTCGACCGCGCGCTGTACCGCCTTTGGGACGCCGAACCAATCGCGTGGAAGGGACGCCCGGTCGACGCGCACTTCGTCCATTTGCCCGAGGAAGAGACCTTCAGCGGCCTCTGGGCCGAAGCAGCCATCGACGGCCAGGTGCTCTTCGACCGCGACGGTTCGGTCTCCGAGCATCTCCACCGCGTGCGCCGGGCTATAGCGGATGGCAGGATCCAGCGCCGTGTAGTCCACGGCCAGCCCTACTGGACCGAGGCCACCTGATGCGTAACCCGGCCCTGGCGGCGGATCATCTTCGCCGCGCCCAGGCCAGACTTCGCGCTCTCGACGTGCTGTACGACGCCGGTAGCTGGGCCGACGTCGTCCGCGAGTCGCAGGAGGTCGTCGAACTCGCCCTCAAGGGCTTGCTGCACGCCGTCGGCGTGGACCCACCTCGCGTGCACGATGTGGCGGACGTGCTGGAGGCCGAACGCGACCGTCTGCCGGCGGAAGTGGCAAAGGACCTCGAGAGCCTCGCAGCCGCCTCCCGGAGCCTGCGCCGCGACCGGGAACTCGCGTTCTACGGTGCGCCGGACATCGTACCGTCAGGCTTCTACAAGGAGACAGACGCTGCGGAAGCGCGAGAGGCGGCGCGGTTCGTCGTCGCGAGCATCGTGCCTACGGCAGAATAGTCGGCGTTCTCCTACCCGAGTCGGCTTCGCGCGTACCGACCTCGAAGCGGCCTGACGTCCGGCTATCCCGACCGGGGCAGCGAAGCCGCCAGCGAGACGCCCAGGCAGACCATGGCGAGGACGTAGAAGGCGACCGTCACGACATCCGCCAGGACCGGCACGTCGACCGGCCCGGACAGAGACCGCCGGCAGGCGGCTATCGGCAGGCCGGCGCCGATCAGGGCGAGTACGACCCAGCGCGCCCACGTCAGTCGAGAGTTCGGTTCCGCCATCGTTCTCAGTCCCGTTGCCGTATCGTGTCCTGAATCTCGCGTACCTCGCTGCGAGGCGAGGGGAGGATGTCACAGATCGCGCCGTTTCGCAGCTTCCGCGCGGCGGACGCTAGACTGATCGTCACGAACAGCCAAGAGACGGGAGGTCGAGATGCAGATCAGGCGACGGGAGTCTTCGTTCTGGAGGGTCTGGGGTACCGCGGTGATCTCGGTTGGCGCCCTGGTCGTGATTGCCGTGGCGGCGGCCCTGATGATGTTCGCGGCGTCCCCCGCGGACGCTGAGGAGATTCCGCGACGCCACGACGGCCGCCCCGACCTCTCCGGCACCTACGACATCGCCACCCTGACGCCGGCTCAGCGGCCGGACCGGTTCGGCGACCGGCTCGAACTGACCCCGGAGGAAGCCGCCGCGCTCGCCGAGCACTGGTCGACGAATTTCGACAGGGACCACGCGCCGAGCGATCCGAACCGCGAGGCTCCGCCGAAGGGCGGCACCGGCATCTACGCGCCCGAGTTCACCGGCGCGGCGGGCAAGGTCGGCGGCTACAACGCCTTCTTCGTGGACATCGGCACGGGCGCCTTCCAGCTCAACGGCAAGTACCGCACGTCGATCATCACGGACCCGCCGGACGGCCGTTATCCGTCGCTCAGCGAGCATGGAGAGGAGAGGAGCAATCGGCTGGCGCCCTTCCGCCACGAGAACACGGGCACGGCCTGGTGGCTCGACCTTCCCGTCGGCCCCTACGACGATCACGAACTGCGGCCCCTCGCCGAACGCTGCATCCTCACCCGCGGCGCTTCCGGGCCGCCGTCCATGCCGGGGATGTACAACAACCTGAAGACGATCGTGCAGACGGACACCCACGTGATGATCCTGATCGAGTGGATGCACGATGTGCGGATCATCCGGCTCGACTCCGAGCATCTGCCCGACACGATCCGCAAGTGGAGCGGCGACTCGATCGGCTGGTGGGAGGGCGACACCCTGGTCGTCGAGACGAGGAACTTCCGGGAGATTCCCGGCTCGGTCACGCGGGGTTCGCGGGACATGCGGGTGACGGAGCGGTTCAGCCGCATCGACGCCGGGAACCTGCGCTACGAGTTCACGGTCGAGGATCCCGCCTACGAGACGGCCTGGAGCGGCGAGTACCCGTGGCCCGCGACCTCGCACAAGCTCTACGAGTACGCCTGCCACGAGGGGAACTACGCCTTCGGCAACATCATGCGGGGCGCGCGCCTGCTGGAGCGCGAGGCGATCGAGCAGGGCGCTTCGGGCGCCTCGACCGGTTCCGGGTCCGAGGACTGAGGCCGGGAGAGCGATTTCCATGCCATGAACCGCGGCCTCTTCCGCATCTGCATCATTCCGGGATTGCGGCTGGGCAAACCGTAGTACGCTCGCCGACGCCCAGCCAAACCCCGTAAGGAGGAACCTCGCGTGATCCGATTGCGCCCTCGGGGGCAGTACGCCCCGCTCGCCTTCGCCGCCGCTGCCCTGCTGCTCGCGGCCTTCGTCCTCGCGCCGGCGTTCGCCGCCGAGCCCGAACTCCAGCACGCCAAGCCGGCCGATGTCGGCCTGGACCCGGCCGGCCTCGAGAAGCTCAACGAGGCGATGCACGGCATGGTCGACGGCGGCCAGCTCGCCGGCGTCGTCACGATGGTCTCGCGCAAGGGGAAGGTCGTCCACTTCGACGCCTACGGCAAGCGCGACATCGAGAACGGGCTCCCGGTCGAGAAGGACACGATCTTCCGCATCTACTCGATGACGAAGCCGATCATCGGCGTCGCGCTGATGACGTACTACGACGAGGGCCGCTTCACGCTGGACGATCCGGTGTCGAAGTTCATCCCCGAGTTCGCCGACCTCAAGGTGGCGAAGGAGGACGGTCCGGACGGCATGCCGGTCACCGAGGACGCCGACCATCCGATGACGATGCGGGAGCTGATGAGCCACACGGCCGGCCTGAGCTACGGGCTGTTTTCCCAGTCCCAGGTGGACACGCTCTACACGAAGGCGAACGTCCTCGACTTCAACCAGTCGCTCAAGGACATGATCGACAAGCTGGCGAAGATCCCGCTCCGCCAGCAGCCGGGGTCGATGTGGCACTACAGCATCGCGGTCGACGTCCAGGGCTACGTGCTCGAGGTGCTGGCCGGCAAGCCGCTCGACGAGGTCCTGAACGAGCGCCTGTTCGGCCCGCTCGGAATGACGGACACCGCGTTCTGGGTCGAGCCCGGCAAGGCGGACCGTTTCTCGCACATGTACGCGACGAACGAGGGCAAGCTGGCGAAGGTCGAGTTCGGGCAGTACCTCGAGAAGCCGAACTTCCTGTCCGGCGGCGGCGGCCTCGTCTCCACCGCCGCGGACTACATGCGCTTCGCCCAGATGCTCGCCAACGGGGGCGAGCTGGGCGGCGTCCGCATCCTGAAGCCGAAAACGGTCGAACTGATGCACACCGACCACCTGCCGGCGAGCGTCACCGACATGGGGCCGATCTACCGGGGCAACCGCTTCGGCCTGGACTTCTCGATCGTCACCGATCCGAACCCGGCGACCGACCACGAGCGCGCCAAGGGCGAGTACTGGTGGTACGGGATCGGCGGCACCTGGTTCGGCATCAACCCGGTGCAGGACCTGGTCGTGGTCGGCATGATCCAGAGCCGCGACTTCCGCGCCTCGGGAATGGCCCGCATCGCCAGCAAGCGACTCGCGTACGAGGCGATCGTCGACTGACGTGCCTCCGGGCGTCACGGAGAATCTCCGGTCGCGAGCGACCGGATGCCGGCGAGGGCGCCGGCGCACCCGGTAGGCCCCGGGGACGACTGAGGAACTGAGGAGAAAAGCGGTATGAGTCTGTTTGCCTGGTCGTGGATGTTCCTCATCTTCTACATCGTCGGCATGCTCACCTTCGGCTGGATCGCCAGCCGGCGGATCAGCAACGCGGACGACTTCGCCACCGCGCGGAGCAGCTACGGCCCCTACTTCCTGGCCCTGGCCTTCGCCGCCACGACCGCCAGCGGCGCCACGTTCCTGGGCAGCCCGGGCCTCGGCTACCAGTTCGGGATGGCCAGCGTCTGGAGCAAGTTCCTCTACCCGATGGGCGTCTACTTCGGCGTCCTCATCACGATCAAGCTGGTCGCGAACTCCGGGCACAAGTTCGGCAACCGGTCGATCCCCGAGTACCTGGGCGACCGCTACCAGAGCGACGGCGTACGCCTGCTCGTCTCGATCTTCTCGCTGGTCCTTTTCTTCTACATCGCCGGCCAGCTCGTGTCGGGGCTGGTCATGTTC
>JAJDZH010000340.1 GCA_022824725.1 Thermoanaerobaculia bacterium
AGGCTGTTACCGGCAACGCCTTCGATGGGCGCCTCCTCGTCGGCCGGCACGACGAACGGCCCCATCCGCCTGCCACCGTAGCGCAGCGCCTCGATCTCCTCCGGCACGTCCATCCGGAGCAGCCCGTCATCCCCGAGCGTCAGCACCCGCGGCAAACTCAACGTGCCGGACCAGCCGTGTTTCATGCGTGTTCCGAAGAGAGGCTCGTCGAGGATCCAGGCCCACATGATGCGACGGCCTCGATCGTCGACCAGGCTTTCTGGGGCGAAGAACGAGTTGTCGATCCAACTCATCTGCGCATGGGATTCGGGATGGAACTGTTCGTCCCGCCATTCGCCCACGTAGTAGCGGCAGCCGAGGCGGTGACTGATGCACAGGAGCACGTGCCTGCCGCCCAGCTCGAAGAGCTCGGGGCAGGACACGTCTTCATCGAGCGACACCCCTTCGACGCCGTGGGCGAACAGGTCCCCGGCGTACTTCCACTCGCCCTCGAGCGCGGGCGCCTTCGCGACGGCGGGGCGCTGGCCGCCGAAGATGGCGTAGTACGTGTCGCCTTCGAGCCAGCCGAAGGGGTCCCAGGAGCGGTACCTCCCGTGGTGTTCGTCTCCGTCCCGGGTCTCCGGCGTGATCGGGTTCGAGTCGAGTTTCTTCCACTCGTTCAAGTCGTCGTCGAGGGCCACCGCCATCGCGTTGCCCTGGCCTTTCTGGTGGTAGCAGATCGTCGGCACTCCCTCCCGGTTGAGGAAGCAGTTGCCGCTGTACATGCCGTCGAGCAGGCCGGTCGGGTGGTGGCGCCAGTGGAAAAGGTCCGTGCTCGACATGTGGCCCCAGTGGTCGGACTTCTTGCCCAGGCGAGTGTCCTGGAAGATGTAGAAGAGGTGGTAGCGGCCCTTCCAGTAGATGGCGCCGTTCGGGTCGAAGGGCATCGCCACGCCTTCGGGGATCACGAAGTGATAGCCGGGCCGTGCAGGGTCGCTCAGGATGCGTTCGCGGAGTTCGCGGGCGCTTTCGGCGGCCGCGTCGGCAACCTGCGAGAGCGCAATCGACACGCATCGCCAGGCGCCGTCCGGCTCCCTCGTCATCCTGAACTCGAAGGAGCCGTTCCCGGTCGGCGAACGGAGCTTCACCGGGTCGACGGTTGCCGAGTCTCCGTCGACGACTACTGTCGCGTCATCGAGGACAAACCGCTTCTCGGCCTCCCCGCCGTGGTCACCCTCCCGCTGCAGTTGCTCCCGCAGATCGCCCTTGGTCGTACCGGAACTGCTTCGCCAGGCCTCCGCAAAGAAGTCGACCTGCCCGTCGATGTCCCCGGCCCTCGTCGCGGCGTCGTAGGCCCGCAACGCAGCCAGGACCTCGTCTTCGGCTGGCGCGCCTGAAGGTCCGATGTCGCGATCGGTCATCAGCCAGCCCCCGCCTGCAGCGCGGCGTACCTCCGGTAGTACCCGTCGCGCACCGCCATCAGTTCCTCGTGGGTTCCCTGTTCCCGGATCGCGCCGTCTTCAAGGAAACAGATCCGGTCGGCGTTGGCGATCGTCGACAGGCGGTGGGCGATGATGATGACCAGCTTGTCCTTCGCCGCCTCGTGCAGGGCGTCGACGAGAAAGGCCTCCGTCTCCGGGTCGAGCGCGGAGGTCGGCTCGTCCAGGATCAGAATCCGCGCGTCGCGCAGCAGCCCACGGGCGATCGCGATGCGCTGCTTCTGGCCCACCGAGAGCTTGCTCGTGACCGTGCCGAGGTTCGTCCGGTAGCCGTCGGGAAGGGCGGCGATGAAGTCGTGCGCACCGGCGACGCGGGCGACGCGCTCGACCTCCGCTTCCGTCGCGTCCCGGTTGCCGTAGCGGATGTTCTCGAGGATCGAGTCGGAGAAGAGTTGCGTTTCCTGGAAGACGTACGACACCTGGTCGCGGAGGCTGTCGACCGACACCTCCTTCAGGTCGACGCCGTCGATCGAGACCGTGCCTTCCGTCGGCTGAAGGAACGCCGGCACCATGTAGGCGAGGCTCGTCTTGCCGGCGCCGGTCGGGCCGACGAACGCGACGATCTCGCCGATCCTCGCTTCGAGGTCGATCTTGCGAAGCGCCTGGCGGCCGTCCGGGTAGGTCAGCCCGACGTTCTTCATCTCGACGCCGCCGGTGATCCGGGGCAGTTCGACGCCTTCGCTCGTCCTCTCCGCCGGCAGGTCCATCAGGAAGAACACGCGGCGCAGCCCGGCGATGTTGTTCTGCAGAACCGGGTAGACGAAGCCCGCTCCGCTGAACGTCGCGCTGAGGACGAAGAAGTAGTAGTTGAGGACGAAGTAGTCGCCGGCCGTGAACGTGCCGTCGATCACCCGTCCGGAGATCACGACGAAGAAGAGGACCTGGCCCAGCAGGAACGCCAGGCTGCCGAACTGCTGGTAGGTCAGCTTGAGCAGCGACTCGATGCGGAAGCGCCGGAAGGACTCCTCGCTGGCCTTCCTGAACCGCTGGCCTTCCCGATCGTTGCCGCCGAGGCTCTGCACGGCGAGTACGTTGCTCATGCCCTCTTCGATGTTCGACGTCGTGGCGGCGCCCGAAGCGCGGCTCGCCTGACTCCTGCGGCGGGCCATCCGCGCGAAGGGGACGACGAAGACGAGCATGATCGGCAGCGACAGGGCGGCCAGCAGGATGACCTCGGGAGCGTCGCCGAAGTACGTGTACATCATCATCGCGCTGATCGTGATGCCGAGAGAGTGGGAGTAGAACTCGAGACCGACTTCGTAGAGCACGAGGCTGACGCTCGTCGTGTCGTAGAGAACGCGGTAGACGCTGTCGCCGATCCGCTGGTCGTCCAGGGTCGTCATCGGCAGGCGCTTGATCCGCCCGGCGAGCTTCGTCCGGAGGAGGTGGTTCACGGACTGGGTCAGGCGCAGGTGAACCCGGAAGTCGAGGAATCCGAGGATGCCCCCCATCAGGCCGGAACCGCGGTTGGCCTCGTTCTCGGTGCGGGTGGCCGTGTCGTGCCCCTGGGCCAGCGTGCCGTGCCCCTGCTGCAGGAGGGTGGTGGCGCCGCCGGACGAGGCCGCGGACGCTCCGGTGGGCATCCCGCTCGCGGACCGGGCCGTGCCCCGGCTCGTGGTGAACCCGAAAACGGTCACCATGAACACGCCGAGCAGCAGAACCCAGAGCATGATCTCCACCGGGCCCTTGCCGGCCAGGAACAGCACGAACGGAGACAGGTAGGAGGGGAAGCCGGCCGCGTCCACGATGGGCATGCCCAGGATGACGTGGTCGACGACGATCTTTCCCGGCCAGGGCGCGACAAGCAGCCGGAAGACCATCTCGGCCGTGACGATGGAGAACTTGGCGGCGATGCGCGCCTTGAACAGGCGCATGTAGGAGAGCGCCCGCCAGAAGATGCGCAGCACCTCCCGGAACGGGATGTCGGTGGCGGTGTCGAGCGTGCTCGCCGAACGGTCGAGCTCTCGTTCTCCCTCCCGGAGCCTTGTCCGCCAGGACCGCGGGGCGTGGGAGCTGGCTTGACTCATTGTCCGCGTTGCGCGTCAGCGGAGGCGTTCAGATCGACTCGGGCCGTGCCGCGCGCCAGCCCGCCTGGAGGCGCCGGGACAGCTCCTCGATCTGCTCACGGCGACCCGGGTCGAGCGCCAGTTCTCCCACTCGAACGGGTCTTCCTCGAGGTCGTACAGTTCCCGCTCCGTCTCGCCGCCGCTCGTATCGAGCGGAGTCCACTCCGTGTAGCGGTAGCGCTGGGTACGCAGGGTGCGTCCGTGGAAGCGACCGCGCCTGGACTCCGAGAAGGCCGCCGACTTCCACGGGCGGGCCGGATCGTCGAGCAGCGGCCGGAAACTTGTCCCTTCGAGCTCGTG
>JAJDZH010000068.1 GCA_022824725.1 Thermoanaerobaculia bacterium
CCCAAGGCCCGCTTCATCGGCCTCTCCAGCTTCGATCCCGCCGCCTACGACCTCTCCGAAGACGTCAGCATCCGCCTCAATGACCAGGACCGTTCCCGCGCCAAGGAGATCCTGAACTACGAGTGGTTCAAGGCGAAGGCCTGGCAGAAGGAGATCAGGAACATGCTCCGCACCGGCGTGAAGTGGGAACTGGAGGCGCTTTCGAGCAAGGGCCTCTCCTTCGTCACCGAAGAGTTCCTGCCGAAGAAGATCGCCGACCGCGACTGGATCTAGCTCTAGCGGTTCAGATCGGCTGTTTCTCCGGACTGGGTGCGCCGCGCCCCCGCCGGCATCCGGCCGCTTGGCGGCCGGCCTCTGGGCTGCTATTGCTGCCTCAGTGCCACCTCCGGCGTCTCCGGCAACTCTTCCTGGCCCCGCGCCGGCTGAAACGCTCTCGACACCTCCCGCGTCAGGTCCCAGCGGTCGAAACCCTGACGACCCCAGTCGAGGCCGCGGCGGACGATGACCAGGTCGTGGGAGGGGACGATGACGACGAACTGGCCGCGGTTGCCGGCGGTGGAGTAGGCGTCTCCGGGGACGTCCTTGCGTTCGTCGGGGACGAGCCAGAACTGGCCGCCATAGAAGTTGCCGCGGGCGGCGGTCGACGGGGCCGGTGTGCGGACGAAGTCGATCCAGTCCTCCGAGAGGAGGCGTTCGCCGTTCCAGAGGCCGTTCCGGAGGTAGAGGAGACCGAAGCGGGCGAGGTCGCGGGCGTTCGTGTAGACCTGACTGCTGAGGATGAAGTCGCCGAAGCGGTCGGTGCTGAGCAGGGTGTTCCTCATGCCGATGGGGTCGAGGAGGCGCTTGCGGGGGAACTCGTGGTACTTCTTCTCGCTTCCCAGGGCCCGCTTCATCGCGTAGACGGCGAGCAGGGTGTCGTAGTTCTCGTAGTCCCAGTTGGCGCCCGGCTCGCGAATCAGGGCGCGTCGGCGGGCGCCCTGGACGGAGCTGGCGCCGGCCCAGTAGGACATGCCGGAGCCGACGGCATACTCCTGGCCGCCGTTGTCGACGGTCTGCAGGCCGCTCGACATGTGGAGCGCGTGACGGAGCGTGATCGCGGAGCGGGGGTCGGTCTCGGGCGCCGCGGCCTGTTTCGGGAGGAAGTCGAAGCCGAGCGGCTCGTCGAGCGCCAGCCTGCCGTCGTCGACCAGCATGCCGATCAGCGTCGAGGCGATGCTCTTCGCCGTCGACCAGGTGCGGGTGCGCGTCGTCATGTCGACGCCCTCGGCATAGCGCTCGTGGACGATCTGGCCGCGATGGACGACGAGCAGGCTGACTGTTACCTGGTGGGGCGATTCACGGTCGAAGGCCCAGTCGGAGGCGGCCTGGAGCGCGGCGGCGTCGACGTCGGCCGGCAGCTTGATCGGGCCGGTCTGGTCGCCGTCCGGCCAGGGGATCTTCGCCGCATCGCCCGGCGGTGGAGGCATCTCGATCGCGGGCAGGCTGTCGACGTCGTCGAGTGTCTGGTCCGGCGCCATGACGACGCAGCCGATCCCCTCCCGGAAGGCGGCCCGCATCTTCGGCACGCCGTGGCCCGAGCCGATCGTCACGGCCTGGCGTTCCCGGTCGACCTCGTAGTCGCCGGCTTGCGCGTTTCCGACCGGCTCCGGCAGGTAGGCCAGTTCCTGCGCGAACACCTGCTCGAGGGTCCGGTTCGAAGTGAACAGGCCGTTGCACATGAAGATCGCCTGCTGGCCCTGGCGGACCATCTGCCGCTGCGGCTGCCAGTAGTCGTAGGTTTCCTCCTGCTGGGCCGCGGCGGACGGTGCCGCCAGCAGCGCGGAGACGCTCAGAGCGATGGACAACGATTTCATGGGGGGCTAACCTCCTGGGACTCAACATAACAGCGGTCCGCCCCGCCCGCTGGAGGACTGCGTCATGGCCGAGCCGCTTTCGAGACGGGGTGAGAGTCTTCCGGACGACGGTCCGCCGCCCCGGGGACACGAGTTCCCCGGCTGCCGCGCGATCCGGCTCTCGGACGATGAACTCGACGAGTTCGAGGGCAAGATCGAGTATTGGGACGCGCGCAACCAGATCGCGATCCTGGCGGAGGGCGCTACGTCGCATCACGAGTACGGCGCGCAGCGTTTTGCCGCCTGCGTGAAGATGATCGCGATGCGGCGCGGTTCGTCGATCGACCTGATCGGCGGCGTTTGGCTTGTCGTGCGCGGTGAGGGAGGCGAGCGGCTGCGGCTGCTGGCCGCGGACCAGGTGGCCTACGTGCATCCGGCCGATAACCGTCCGACGGGCCCGGAGATCGTGCATGGGGTGAACGCGCTGCCCGACGTGCTGCTCGAGGTCGACTACAGCACCGACGTTCGGCGGCGCAAGCTCGGCATCTACGAGTCCTGGGGCTTCCCGGAGGTCTGGGTGGAAGTGCCGGACGCGAACTGGCGCTACCGGCCCAGGTCCCGGCGGTCCGGCCTGACGATCCATGTGCTGGAGGGTGGGCGCTATGTCGAGGCCCCGTCGAGCCGGGCGTTCCCCGGCTGGACCGCGGAGGAGATTCACAGCGCCCTCAACGAGTGGGAGGCTTCGTTCGAGACGGTGGACACGCTCCGCCGCGTGGCCGACACCCTCGCCGCGGCGGAGGGCACGGGCCCCGACGACGATCCGTTGCTGCAACGGGAACGTGCGGAGGGCCGCGCGGAGGGCCTCGCGGAAGGGCGTGCGGAGGGCCTTGCGGAAGGGCGTGCGGCGGAGCGCGCGGAGGTAGCCCGGGCAGCCGTGCGGGAGGCGTTCGCAACTCGCGGTCTGGCGACGACGGAGACACTGCGCTCCTGGCTGGCCGAGCTCGACCAGGTAGCGGCAGCGGCGCCGTTCATTCGACTGGCGTGGACGTGTCGGGACGCGGACGACTTCCTCAGCTCCGTTCGCGGCCTGGACTGACCGCTCGCAGCAGCGAGTACAGGTTCTGGCGTCCTCCCGGACCGTCGGAACGGTAGCGCCAGGTTTCGACCTGCCTCACGCCGGCGACGAGCCGGTTCAACTCGGCCTCGCCGGTGTGGTGGCAGTAGCGCCGGGCCGGGGAGACTTGGTCTCCCCAGCGCAGCAGGTGATCGCCGGGTTCGAGTTCCGCCGGGTCGACGTCTTCTTCCGAGGTCCAATCTAGCTGGCGCTTCTCGAACCCGGGGTTGTCGGCGAACTGCCAGCAGGTAAGGGCCAGGAGGCCGCCGGGAGCGACCGCGGCCGCCGCGCGTTCGAGGGTGCGGCGGCGGGTGTCGAAGCCGGGGAGGTGGTGGAGGATGCCGAAGAGGACGACGAGGTCGCACGTCGCAGCTTCGAGCGGGCACTTCTCGATGTCGTCGACCTGGAAGCCGATGTGGTCGAGGCCCGCGGTGGCGGCGCGGGCGTGAGCGATCAGCTCGGCGCTGAGATCGATGCCGGTGTAGGTGAATGGCCGGTGCCCGCGGAGATCGGCGTTGCGTTCCAGGAAGAGAGCGAAGCGGCCGTTGCCGCAGCCGAGGTCGAGCACGTGCAGCGGGCCGTCGGTGGCCCGGGCCGCGGTCTCCACGACGCGCCGCCAGCCCGGCCAGCCGCCGGGGTGGCGGGTACGGTCGAAGTCGGCCGCGTGGCGGCTGTAGAAGTCGCGGTTGATCCGGCGGAGGGCGGTTTGCGTTGCCGTGTTCAAGAGGCTACGGTGCGCCCAGGCTGAGCCCGCCGTCGACGGTGAGCAGCGCTCCGGTGATCCAGTCGTTCGTCGGGTCACAGAGGAAGACGACGGCGCGGGCGATGTCGTCCGGCTCGCCGATCCGGCCGAGCGGCACCTCGTCGCTGAAGCCGTCGAGGAAGCCGGCCACTTCGTCCGGCGGCATGACCGTCTCGAAGATCGGGGTACGCACGACGCCGGGAAGCACGGCGTTGACGCGGATCCGGTCGCCGGCGAGTTCGGCCGCGAGGCTGCGGGTCAACGCGTCGACGCCGGCTTTCGCGGCGGTGTAGACGGAGCAGTTCGCGAGCGGCGATTGAGTGAGCGACGACGAGATGTTGACGATCGAGGCGCCGCCGCGGCCTGCGCGGAGATGGGGGATCGCGGCGCGGGTTGCGAACAGCACGCCCTTCAGGTCAACGTCCACGACCAGGTCGATCGGGTCCGGTTCGTTCTCGTCACTCCCGGCGGCGAGCGGACCGGCGCGGTAGACGCCGGCGCAGTTGACCAGGATGTCGAGCCCGCCGAGTTCGCCTGCCGCTGCGTCCATGAGTCGCCGGGCGCCGTCCGCGCTGGAGACGTCGCCGCCGACCGCGACGCAGGTGAGACCGAGTGCGCGCAGGTCGGCGGCCGCGGCTTCGACGATATCCTGGCGGCGGCCGCCGAGGGCGATCCGGCATCCGCCCTCCGCCAGGGCGCGGCCGATCGCCAGTCCGATGCCGCTGCCGCCGCCCGTGACCAGGGCCGCCCGTCCCTCGAACGGTGCTTCCGCAGCGTTCTCTCTGGCTGTGGTCGTCATCGCCGCTTTGCCCCCGGTTGCCCGGCGCCGCCGTAGTAGGTTCCCGTCATGGCGGCGACAATAGCCCCGAAGCGCTACTCGTTCGAGCCCGAAGAGCACGCGGCGGAGCTCGACGCGATCATCGGCGCCGTCGAGAGCGCCTCACGGTTCGAGGAGCGCGACCTCGAGAATCTGCTGCGCCGCCACCCGAAGAACGGCAGGGGTTTCTTCTCGAAGAGCGAGTTGATCCGCGGCTTCCGCGCGCTTCGACCCGGGTCGTCGGGCGAGAAGACGTTCGTCGACCGGGTGCGGATGAAGCCGGTCCGTACCCGCAGCGGCGTGGCGCCGGTGACCGTGCTGACCAAGCCCTTCCCGTGCCCGGGCCGCTGCATCTTCTGCCCGAGCGACGTGCGGATGCCGAAGAGCTACCTGTCCTCCGAACCCGGCGCCCAGCGGGCCGCGGAACACCAGTTCGACCCCTACCGGCAGACGTTCTCCCGCCTGCGTTCCTTCCGCCACACGGGGCATTCGGTGGACAAGGTGGAGCTGATCGTCCTCGGCGGCACGTGGTCGAGCTACCCGGAGGGCTACCAGGTGTGGTTCATCCTGCGCTGTTTCCAGGCGATGAACGACTTCTTCGATCTGTCGTCCGACCCGGCGTCGGATCCGCTCCTGACGTTCGAGCCGGCGGTGGACTTCCGGCGGCTCGAGGAGACCGTGCAGGGCGAGGAGATCGACTCGTCCGACGCGGCGGCCGGCCGCGGCTACAACCAGGTCGTTTCCGACTGGACCGCCGCCCAGCCGCGAACGGCGGCCGAAGCGCGCGAGCAGAACGCCGGCTGGGCCGACCTGCTGGCGGCGCAGCGCGAGAACGAGACCTCGCCGGTCCGCTGCGTGGGCCTGTCGCTCGAGACCCGGCCCGACCGCCTCGACCCGGCGGAGGCGCTGCGCATGCGGCGGCTCGGGGCGACGAAGGTGCAGATCGGTATCCAGAGCCTGGACGACGACGTCCTGGCCCTGAACGGCCGCGGCCATGACACGGCCCGGTCGCGGCGCGCCGTACGCCTTCTGCGCCAGGCGGGGTTCAAGATCCAGGCGCACTGGATGCCGAACCTCCTCGGTTCGACGCCGGCGAAGGACCGCGAGGACTTCGA
>JAJDZH010000214.1 GCA_022824725.1 Thermoanaerobaculia bacterium
GCCTCGACCGGCGCGGGGGAGATCCTGACCACGTCCAGGGATGAAAGCGCCAGCGTGATGCTGTGGGCGAGGGTGAACGACGTGATCACGCCGACCAGGCGCCAGGGATCGCGGACGTAGAAGAGCAGGCCGATGACGAACAGGATGTGGTCGAAGCCGAACACCAGGTGCTCGACGCCGAGCCGGAAGTAGGGCCAGGCGTTGCCGGCGGCCTCCCGGTCCACGGTGACCGAGGGCTCTTCCGGCCGGAGCAACTGGGTGAGGCTGTCGCCGTTGGCGAAGCTGATCCGGAGCAGGACGTCCGTCAGGGTGCGTTCCAGACCGTCGATGCCGAAGGTCTCGCCGTGGAACATGCGGTCCGGGTCGCCGTCCGCCGCCTCGCACTCCACGGTCCAGCGTTCGACCAGGGCGCCGGCCAGGTGCTCCGGCGGGTGCCGGGCGGTCTCGGTGCAGTGTTCGGGCAGTAACGGATCGAGCACGAGCAGGAGTGCGCCGCGGCGCGGCTGCTTCCAGAAGACCTCGAAGGTTCCGGGCTCCGACTCGTTCAGTTCGAAGTAGCCGGGACGAACCTCGTGGGCCTGCGCGGGGATCGCCGACCCGAACAGCCCGAACAGGATCGCCGCCAGGACCAGGGAGCTGCACACTGGGTGCGCCGGCGCCCCCGCCGGCTGCCGCCGCAGGCGGCCGGCAGATCGCGCCGGCCGTCGGGCCGGCGGCCGCTTCGTTCCGAGCCGGTCGATCAGGGTTCGTCTCCGCCGCCGCCTTCCAGCTCGGAGAGGAAGTCGATCTCCTCGACCACGATCCGGTAGCGCTCGCGCAGTTGCTCGTGCGCGGCCCGGTTCGCGGCGTCGCGGGCGTCGCGCTGGGCGTCTTCCAGCACGCGCCGGCGCACGTCCTCGAGCACCGCCGGCTGCGCTTCCGTGCGGACGGAGAGCCGAACGACGTGGTAGCCGTAGGCGGACTCGACCGGGCCCGCCCACTCGCCGATCGGCAGTGTTTCCAGCCCGTCGACGAAGGCGCCGCCAAACAGTTCGGCCAGGTCCTCGGCGGTCCGGCGTCCGTACTCGCGGCGCAGCATGAAGGGATCGCCTAGTCGCCGCCAGAGCGTGTTCTCGGGCGCGGCGTCGTTACCCTCGGCGCGGAGCTGATCGAGGATGTCGGAAGCCGCCCTGGCAGCTTCCTCGTCGCTGCCGCGGCGGTCGGGGCTGACGTAGACGTGGCGGAGCGTGAAGCGCCGCGGTTCCCCGTAGCGTTCCGCGTTCTCCTCGAAGTACTGCTCGAGCTCGGCGTCCGGCACCGCGTCCGCGACCGCCGTGTCCTCGATCAGGAAGGACATCTTCTGGGCCAGGCGCCGTCGCACGATCGTGTCGTCCTGGTCGAGACCCATCCGCGCCGCTTCGCGCACCAGGATCTCCTCCCGGACGTGGTCGTCAACCAGGGAGTCGAGTTCCGCCACGGTCGGCAGCCGGCCGATTTGCGCGCTCCAGAGATCGGCCAGCCGGATCACCTGCGCCCGGTTGACGACGATCGTTCGGCCTTCCGCGTCGAAGACCCCGCCGGCCATGCGGTCGAGCGCGAACACCCCGACCCCGATCACCAGGAACACGAACAGGGGATCGCGAACGAACCGTCGGAGTCGCGAGTCGGGCATGAGCGGGCAATACTACGCTCTCGGCGTCGAAAGGCACGAAAGCGAGGAGAGGAGCTATGGTGATGACGAAGGAAACGGACGGTCTCGGGAGGCAACTTGTTGCGGCGTTGCCCACTGGGTATGCCGGCGCCCCCGCCGGCTGCCGCCGAAGGCTTGTGACCACGGGTCTTCTGACCCGTGGAAGACAAGGCGCCGGCCTCCGGCCGGCTTCGACTCTTCTCCTCGCCGCCTGCCTCCTCTTCGTCCCAATGGCGCCCGTTCCCGCCCAGCCCGATTCCGCCGCCGAGCCGCAGAAAGTCCTCTTCGACTGCGACATCGGTTCGGACATCGACGACGCCTACGCTCTGGCTCTGCTTCTCGCGAGCCCCGAGATCGAACTCGTCGGCATCACCGTCGGTCATGCCCGCACGCCGGACCGCGCGCCCTTGGCGCTCCGCATGCTCTGGGAGACGGGCCTCGATCACATCCCGGTCTACGTCGGCCGGGAGACGCCGCTGGTCACACTCCGTGACGGCAAGCCCCACGAGCAGTTCGCCGAGGCGCCGTACAACCGGCAGTTCCACTGGGCGCGCGGCTTCGACGAGGTGCAGCCGCAGGCGCAGCCGGCGGCCGAGTTCATCGTGGAAACCCTCGCGGCCAATCCAGGCGAGATTACGCTGCTCACCGTCGGCCCGGTGACGAACGTCGGCGACGCCCTGGAACTCGACCCGGACGTGCTGAAGAACGCGAAGCGCGTCGTCTCGATGTACGGCTCGATCCGCTCCGGCTACGACGGCGGCGACGCCCAGCGGGAGTGGAACGTCCTCGCGGACGCCGCCTCGTCGCGCATCTTCGACGCCGGCGTGCAGGCAGGCGGCACGGACGTCGTCTACATCCCGCTCGACGTGACGGACCACGTCCGCCTCGACGCTGACCGCCGACTCCACCTGCACATGCGCGGCACGCCGCTGACCGACGCGGTGACGGCCCTCTACTCCCTTTGGCGGAACGAGGAGCGGAACCAGACCACGCCGCGCCTGTTCGACGCCGTCGCCGTCGGCTACCTGCTGTGGCCCGACCTCTTCGGCCTTGAACAGGGACGCGTCACCGTCGACGAACGGAGCATGACCCTCTTCGAGCCCGGCGCCGAACCGACTTCGACGGTCGCCCTGGAGATCGACGACGCCGCGTTTATCGAGCGGATGATGCTGCGCTTCCTGGAGCAGAACCTCCGCCGGTGAAGACCGGGTGCGCCGGCGTCCCCGCCGGCTTCTGAAGAATGCGCGCCGCGAAGCGGCGACTGTTCCGCACCGCTACATCGCAGCCAGCAGATCCCCCAACTGTTCCAGGCTCGCCAGGTTGTGGACCGGCAGGAAGTCGTCGACGTGCGGTAGCGCGGCCACAATGCCGCGGGTCAGCGGCTGGTAGTCCGGCGATCCGAGCAGCGGATTGAGCCAGATCAGGCGGTGGCAGCTCCGCTGGAGGCGTTCCATCTCCTTGCCGAGCAGGCCGATGTCGCCGCGGTCCCAACCGTCGCTGATGATGAGGACGGCGGCGCCCTGGCCGAGCAGGCGGCGGCTCCAGGTGAAGTTGAACTCGTGCAGAGCGTCGCCGGTGCGGGTGCCGCCGCCCCAGTCCTCGATGCGATGGGCGGCTGCCTGTAGCGCCCGGTCGACATCGCGTTCGGCCAGCTCCTGGGTCAGACGAGTCAGCCGGGTGCCGAAAGCGAACGCTTCGACCCGGGAGACGCCCGGGTCGGCTGAGCGCGGGTGCGACACGGCGTAGATGAAGTGGAGCAGCAGCCGAGAGTAGGGCTCCATCGAGCCCGAGATGTCGCAGAGCAGCACGAGCGGTCGCCGCCGGTGCTTGCGGCCCCGGTGAACCAGGTCGACCATCTCCCCGCCCTGGGTCAGGCTGCGGCGCAGCGTCCGGCGCAGGTCGAGGCGGTGGCCGTGGCGGTCCGGCCGGAGTCGCCGGGTACGGCGGGTCTCGAGTTCCCAGCGCATCGTGGCCATCAGGCGCTTGATGTCGTCCAGTTCGTCGCCTTCGAGTTCGGCGAAGTCCTTCTTGCGCAGCGCTTCGCGTGCGCTGTAGAGCTGAGCGCGGGCCGTGCGGTCCTGGTCGCCCTCGCGTTCATCGTCCCCGTCGCTGTCGTTCAGGGCCAGCTTCTGGATCGCCGCTCGCTTTGTCCGTTCCGTCCGGCGCTGGATCATCAGCCCCAGCTCGAGTTGTTCGAGCTCCCGCGGGTCGCGGGCCTGCCAGAACAGCTCGAACGCCTTGTTGAACCAGGGCAAGTCGCGGCGCCGGCTGACCAGGACGGCCTGGGCCGCGGCCTTCACATCGCGCTTGTGGGCCAGATTGACGAGTTCGAGGGCGGCCACCCAGTCGCGCAACTGGGTCGGCGTGACGTCCAGGCTGCCGACCCGCAGCAGCCGGCCGAACAGGACGATGTTGCGGAGCAGGTGGCCGCGCGTCGCGGCCGCGGCCGCCTCAGACATCGTCGCCGAGGGTCAGTCCGAGCGCCGCGGAGGTGGCTAGTAGAGTCGCGCCACCCGCCACCCCAAGGAGAGCGACATGACCGAGGGATCCCTGCGACTTCTGACTGCCGCCCTGGCACTCGCAGCGCTGCTTGCGCCGACTCCCGCCGCCGCGCAGTTGCCCCCGGACACGCAGATCGATGAGGCGGAAGCCGGGGCCGCGGCGGCTTCCGCCGGCAGCGGTCGGCGCGTATCGGGCGAGATGTTTCATGACACGCTGCGTTCGGGTGGGAACGGCCCGGAGATGGTAGTGATTCCGGCGGGTGGTTTTCGTATGGGCTGCGTGTCGTCCGTGAGTTGTGGGGACGACGAGCTGCCGGTGCACGAGGTGACGATCCCGCGGGCTTTCGCGGTGTCGAAGCACGAGGTGACGTTCGCGCAGTGGGAGGCTTGCGTGTCGGCTGGCGGTTGCAGTCACCGTCCGGACGATGAGGGCTGGGGTCGCGGCAGTCGTCCGGTGGTGAACGTGTCCTGGGATGACGCTCAGCAGTACGTGAGTTGGCTGTCCTCTCAGACGGGAGCGGAGTACCGCTTGCTGAGCGAGTCGGAGTGGGAGTATGCGGCTCGCGCCGGTACGTCGACGGCTTACAGTTGGGGCAACGAGATCGGTTCGGGCCGTGCGAACTGCAGTGGCTGCGGGAGCCGGTGGGATTGGGACCAGACGGCTCCAGTGGGTTCGTTCGGCGCGAACGGCATGGGTCTTCACGACATGCACGGGAACGTGTTCGAGTGGGTGCAGGACTGCTGGAATGGTAGCTACAGGGGTGCGCCTTCAAACGGGAGCGCCTGGCAGTCGGGCGATTGTTCCCGTCGCGTCTTGCGCGGCGGTTCCTGGTACGGCTATCCGAGGTTCCTTCGCTCCGCGAACCGCCATGGGTACACCGCCGGCAACCGTTACAGCAACTTCGGTTTCCGAGTCGCCCGGACGCTCACTCCTTGAGTCCTTGCCTCTTTGGCGTGCCGGCTACTCTGACCGGCTCTTCCGTAGCAGCCTCCGCACCGCCTCGTCGTCGATCTTGTCGAGGTCGTCCTGGTACTTCAGCAGGACACCCAGGGTGTCGCGCAGGATGGCGTCGGAGAGCGTTTCCTGGTCGAGGGCGATCAGGGCGTTCGTCCAGTCGAGGGTCTCGGCGACACCGGGCTGCTTGAACAGGTCCTCCTCGCGGAGCGCCTGGACCAGGCGGACGATCTCGGAGGCGAAGTGCTCGGGCGCCTCGGGCACGCGACGGAGGACAATCTGGACTTCCTTCTCGTAGTCCGGGAAGTCGATCCAGTGGTAGAGGCAGCGGCGCTTCAGGGCGTCGTGGACCTCGCGGGTGCGGTTCGAGGTGACGACGGCGACCGGCGGCGTTTCGGCGGCGACGGTGCCGATCTCCGGGATCGTGATCTGGAAGTCGGCCAGGATCTCGAGGAGGTAAGCCTCGAACTCCTCGTCCGCCCGGTCCAGTTCGTCGATCAGCAGCACCGGCGGGGCTTCGCCCCTGCGGCTCTGCCGGACCGCCCGCAGCAGGGGCCGTTCGAGCAGGAAGTCGGAGGAGAAGACGTCGTCGACCGCGGTGCGCGCGGCGCCGCCGCCCGTCGCCTCGAGCCCGCGCAGGTGAAGCAGTTGCCGGCGGTAGTTCCACTCGTAGACGGCGGTGGAGACGTCGAGCCCCTCGTAGCACTGGAGCCGGATCAGCTCGGAGCCCAGGCAGCGCGAGAGGGCCTTGGCGACCTCCGTCTTGCCGACGCCGGGCTCGCCCTCCAGGAAGATCGGCTTGCCCATCCGCAGCGACAGGTAGATCGCCGTCGCGAGGTCGCGTTCGGTGATGTAGTCCTCGGCGCGAAGTGCCGTGATGACCGCGTCGACGTCGGGGAATCCCGGCGCGCGCGGGGCGGTCGTGTGCTTGAAATCGGGCAGAGCGGTCATCACAAGTCGATGATCGCGTCGATCTCTTCCGGCAGCGGCTTGGGCTTCGACAGCAGGGAGATGCCGAAGAAGAGCGTCAGCGACAGCAGCAGCGAGATGGCGCCGCCGTGGATGCCGTGGGGTACCTGGATCTCTCTGATCTCGATGAAGAAGTTGACCGCCAGGCTGGAGATGATCGCGACGTTCGCCGCGAGCGCGGTCGCCCGTTTCCAGTTGAAGCCGATCGCCACGGTGGGCACGAGCGCCGCTGCGAACGTCCCCCAGCCGAAGGTGCCGAGCAGGGCGACCAGGTCCTCCTTGGAGAGGCTCACGAAGAGCGCCGCGCCGACGGCCAGGGCGAGCGTCGCCGTGCGCGCCCAGAACAGCTCCTTCTTGAGCGGCTTGCCGGTGAGCGCCTTGGGAATGTCATGGATGATCGCCGCCGCGCCGATGTTCAGGAAACCGTCGGCGGTCGACATGATCGCCGCGAAGAGGGCGGCGAAGACGATGCCGGCCAGGATCGGATGCGCGTACGCCTGCAGGAAGGCGTAGGCCGCGTCGTCGGGCTGGCCGAGTTCGGGGTGGTCGCCGGCGACGACCAGCGCCCGCATCGCGAAGCCGATCGCGATCCACAGCAGCGCCGCGAGAACGCCGGCGATCGCGCTGACCAGGAAGATCTGCTTGAACTGCCGGATCCGCTTGTTCATCATCAGTTTGGTGACGATGTGCGGCTGTCCGCAGGCGCCTGCCACGAACAGGAAGTAGTACGACAGCGCCCCCATGATGCCCAGGGTTCCCCAGGGGCCGATCGCCTCCGGATCGTCGTTCACCAGGGTCATGGCGCCGCCGGCGAGGCCGCCGTCGACCGCGTTGACCGCCGCGATCACGACCAGCACACCGGCCACCGCCATCACCGCGCCCTGGACGACGTCGGTGTAGACGCCGGCGATGATGCCGCCGGTCACGCAGTAGAAGACGAGGACGGCGACGGAGATCGCCATCGAGGCGCCCAGGCTCACATGGGGCATGCCGTCGACGCTGTTCAGGATCTCCTGCAGCACGACCGCCATTGCCATGATCTGCGCCGCCAGGTAGCCGACGACGCCGAGGATGATCGCCACCGCGGTCAGGAACCGGGTGACTTCGCTCTGGTAGCGGAGCGCCACGGTGTCGGGCAGCGAGACCGTCCGGTACACCTCGGAGAAGATGCGCAGCCGCTTCGCCACGAGGAAGAAGGTGAAGCAGCTCGCCACCGTGCCGCAGACGATCATCCACACGGACGTCATGCCCTGGCTGTAGACGAGTCCGGGGCCGCCGACGAAGCCGAAGCCGGAGAGCGTGCTGGAGAAGAGGGCGAAGGCGGTGACGATGATGCCGAGCTCGCGGCCGGCCATGAAGAAGTCCTGGGACGACTTCGTGCGCCTGAGCGCCCAGACGCCGACGCCGATGCACAGTGCGAAGTAGATGAGCAGGCAGGTCAGAACGACCGCGTTGCGACTCTCCTCCATCAGCCGCCCTCCGCCCGGGCCGCGTCGCTGCCGCCGGCTTCAAGTTCCTTCTGGCCCTCTGTCTCCCGGAGTCGCTGCGCCGCTGCGAGTTCCGCGACCTTGCGTTCGTCCTCCTCGGTGAAGAACCAGCGGTCGAAAATCCGCATGTAGACGAACATGAGGTACACCGGGAACGGCCAGACCGCGTAGAACACCCATGCCGTCGGCCTGGGGAAGCCGAGGAACAGGGCGTGGGTCTCCTCGGTGGCGTAGCGCTGGTACGAGAAGACGAGCGCGGTGAAGATGGCCGCCAGAATCAACGTGGCGTAGAGGAGCGGGCCGCGGGCGGGCCCCAGGGATGCGCCGCCGGCCTTGCGCCGTTCCATGCCCATCGCCAGGCAGCCACCGAAGAAGAGCACCTGGAAGAGGACGAAGACCCAGCCGATCCAAAGCGTCCTGGCGTGACGTTCGGCGCCCGGGCCGCCCTGGCGCATCGTGGAGAAACGGTCGTGCTGGAAGCCGCTGCTGCTCACGACCTGCTCGGTCGCTCCGTCCTGTACGACGACCTCCGTTGGCGCGACGAACGCCGCGCCGACCGTGAGGCACATGCCGATCAGCGTGAGGAAGACGAACCAGTGGAGCTTCATGAATGGAGAACCGAGCTTGGGGGAAAGCTGCGGCAGCCTACCCCAGCCGAGCGGCGATCGGGGGAGGTGCGTTGTTATGGTCCTCCGCCATGGACGGTGAGGCGGCAGGAAGCCAGAAGCCGCTTGCCCGGCTGTTCGCGTACATGCGCCTCGCCCCCGGCGCCTACGTCCTGGGCGGGATACTCACGCTCCTCTACGCGGCCTTCTTTCAGCTCATCCCGCTGTCCATCCGGGACATCGTCGCCGCGTTCGAGAACGCTCCGGACGAGGTCGGCCGGGCGATCCTCTGGCTGGTCGCCGCTTCGTTCTGCCTGGCTCTGGCGCGGCTCTTTTCGCGCATCGTCATGTTCAACATCGGCCGGCAGATCGAGTACCGGATCCGCAACGACTACTTCGTCCATCTCCAGAGCCTGCCGCAGTCCTTCTACCTCGCTCACCGCACCGGCGACCTCATGTCGCGGGCCGTGAACGACATCAACAGCATCCGGATGTTCCTGGGGATGGGTCTGCTGAACCTGCTGCAGACGCCGGTGCTGTTCGCGGGCGCGCTGATCGTCCTGCTGCCGGTGGACGCGACGCTGACTCTCTGGGCGCTGGGGCCCTTCCCGCTCTTCGTGCTGATCACGCGCCACTACAGCCGCTACATGTTCCAGGCCAACCTGGCCGGCCAGGAGCAGCTCGGCAAGGTCTCCACGGTCGTGCAGGAGAACGCGTCGGGCGCGCTGGTGGTCAAGGCCTACGACCTGTCCGACCTGGAGCGGGACCGCTTCGAGGCGCAGAACCAGGAGCTCTTCCGGCGGATGATGAAGGTCGGCGTCATGCAGACGACGATGTTCGCCAGCGTCGGCCTGGTGCCGGCCCTGTCGGCTGCGGTCGTGCTGTGGCTGGGTGGCCAGCGGGTGCAGGCGGGTCAGCTCGGCACGGAGGACCTGTGGCTGTTCTGGGGCCTCATCGGCATGCTGACGTTCCCCACGATGATGCTGGGCTTCGTCGTGTCGATCACCCAGCGTGGCCTCGCGGCGCTGGAGCGGCTGGGCTCCGTTCTGGACATCGTGCCGTCGATCCGCGATCGCGAGGATGTCGCCGCGGTTACGGAGATCAAGGGGCGCGTCGAGTTCCGCAACCTTACGTTTACCTATCCGGGCAGCTACGTGCCGGCGCTCAAGGGCGTCGATCTGACCGTGGAGGCCGGCAGCACGGTCGGCATCGTGGGACCGGTCGGCTCCGGCAAGACGACCCTCGTCAGCCTGGTGCCGAGGCTGCTGGAGGTCGACGACGACTCGATCCTGATCGACGGCGTGGATCTCAACCGGATGCCGGTCCATCTGCTGCGTTCGAGCATCGCGATGGTGCCGCAGGACAGCTTCCTGTTCTCCATTTCGGTGGCCGAGAACATTCGCTACGGCGTACCCGACGCCCACCTCGAGGAGGTGAGGCGGGCGGCCGCTCGCGCCCAGGTCGAGCGGGAGATCGCGGAGTTCGAGGACGGATTCGACACCGTCGTCGGCGAACGTGGCGTCACCCTGTCGGGTGGCCAGCGGCAGCGCGTCGCGCTGGCGCGGGCGATGATCCTGCGTCCGTCGATCCTCATCCTGGACGACTCTCTCTCCAGCGTCGACCACGGGACCGAGGAGGCGATTCTGGGCGACCTCGAGGGCCGGCGGCGCGGCCGCACCTGCTTCATCGTGGCGCACCGGATCTCGGCCGTGCGGCACGCGGATCAGATCGTCGTGCTCGAGAACGGCCGGATCACGGAACGCGGGACCCACCGCGAGCTCGTCGAGCTGGGCGGCTTCTACGCCCGCCTGCACCATCGCCAGGAGCTGCTTTCGGAACTCGAGGTTGGCGATCGTGACGCGGCGCTGCCCGAGCCGGCCGCCGGCGTCCCGGCCCCGGCCGCTGTGGAAAAGCAGCGGTTGCCCCTGGGGGAGCCGTCGTGACCGAGGAGCGGAGCGAGGCTGCCCAGCTCGGCCGCGAGCGGGACCTCGGCAAGGTCTACGACACGGAGCTGATCAAGCGGCTCTGGCCGTTCATGCGGCCGTATCGCGGCTGGATCGGGCTGAACTTCGCCCTGATTCCGCCGCGCGCCGTCCTCGAGCTCATGCCGGCGCTCGTCGTCGGCGCCGCGCTGAACTACCTGACCGAGGGAGAGGCGACCACGGAGGTGGGTTGGATGGCGCCCTTCCTCGTGCCCCGCCTGGGACTCGGACCCCTGGCCTGGATGTTCGGGCTGGTGTTCGCCGTCTCGATCGTCACGTTGGTCATGGACTGGCTGCGGGCTTTCACGATGATCTCGCTCGGCCAGCGCACGGTCCGGGACGTCCGCAGGACGCTGTTCGATCACGTCCAGCGGCTGCCGATGCGCTTCTTCGACCGCTACCCGGTCGGCCGGCTCGTGACGCGGCTTACGAACGACCTGGAGCACCTGGCCGAGATGTTCTCGGCGGGCGTCATCGCGATGGTGGCGGACGTGTTCGTCATGGTCGTCATCCTCACCATGCTGTTCGCGATCGACCCGCGGCTGGCGCTGGCGGCTCTTGCCCTGGTGCCGGTCCTGGGCATCGCGGCGGCGATCTTCCGCTACAAGGTACGGGAGGCCTACCGGGAGGTCCGGGTCAAGATCGCGCGCCTCAACGCCCACCTGCAGGAGACGATCTCCGGCATGAAGGTGGTCCAGTTGTTCGCCCGCGAACGGCGCAACTTCGAGGACTTCAGTCGGGAGAACGCGTCTCACCGGGATTCCTGGCTGCGCTCGATCCGCTACGACGCGCTGCTGTTTTCGACCGTCGATCTGGCGACGAACCTGACCCGGGCGCTCATCTTCTGGTACGGCGCGCAGATGATGGGCCTGGGCGGCATCACGCTCGGCACGATCTACGTGTTCTCCGACTACATGAGCCGGTTCTTCCGGCCGCTGATGGACCTGTCGGCGAAGTACTCCGTCATGCAGTCGTCAATGGCCTCCGCCGAGCGGGTGTTCCAGTTGCTGGACGAGCCTCGGGAACCGGAGGGCCGTTCCGAGGAGCCTGCGGACGCCGCCGACGCGGCCTCCGCGCACACCGGGTACGCCGGCGCTACGCACACTGGGTGCGCCGGCGCCCCCGCCGGCTTCCGAGGAGACGCGCGCCGCGAAGCGGCGACAACGGGCGAGACGAAGACAGCCCCCGAGCCCGACGGCTGCGAGGTCGAGTTCGACGGCGTGACCTTCGCCTACGGCGCGGAAACCGTGCTGCGCGACGTCTCCTTCAAGGTCGCCGCCGGCGAGCGGGTCGCGATCGTCGGCCACACGGGCTCCGGCAAGACGACGACGCTCAAGCTGCTGGCCCGTCTCTACGAGCTGCAGGAAGGATCGATCCGGGTCGACGGCAGGGACATCCGGGACATCCCGAAACCGGAGTTGCGCCGGCGGTTGGCGTTCGTGCTCCAGGACGTTTTCCTGTTCGACGGCGACCTCCGCTACAACATCGTCCTCGGCCGCGACGTCGCCGACGAGGTGGTCGACGAGGCGGCCCGCGCCACCCACGTCGACGACCTGATCGAGCGCCTGCCGAACGGCTGGGCGCACAAGGTCAGCGAGCGCGGCGTGAACTTCTCGACCGGCCAGCGGCAACTGCTTTCCTTCGCCCGCGCCCTGGCCCGCGAACCGCAGCTCCTGCTGCTCGACGAGGCCACGTCCAGCGTCGACACCGAGACCGAGGCCCTGATCCAGGACGCCCTCCGGCACCTGATGGAAGGCAAGACCTCGATCGTCGTCGCCCACCGCCTGTCGACGATCAAGGACGTCGACCGCATCTACGTCTTCCACCACGGCGCCATCTGCGAGCACGGCACGCACGACGAACTCCTGGAGCTCCGCGGCGTCTACTGGCGCCTGTACCAGTTGCAGTACGCCCAGCAGGAGACGGCGGCGTAGCGGCGTCGGTGACACCCGCCAGCGAGAGGGGCCGCGGGGGCGGTCCCGTCGGCCGTTCGCGTTTGTTCGGACGAGGCGAAGGGAGCGCTCACTTCACTCCGCTCGCTTCGGCTCGGCGTCGGTTGATGTGCGGGCGTTGGGAGTCGCTCGCTTCGAGCCCGCCGGGACCGCCCCCGCGGCCCCTCTCGCTGGCTGGACGTCGTTGCACACTGGGTGCGCCGGCGCCCTCGCCGGCTTCCGAGAGGAGCGTGCCGCGAAGCGGCAACCATCCTTCTCGTTCTTACCGCGGACGCGACTGATGTTGCGGCGCCTCGATCTCAGTCTGGAGCCCGAGGTCCCCCTGTTCCGTCATCCAGGCCTGCAACCGCGCCAGCAGCCCCCTTAGCCGCTCCCGATGCTCTGGCGACGCTGCAAGGTTCTTCAGCTCATGCGGGTCCTCGGCAAGATCGAAGAACTCGAACTCCGGCCGATGCTGGTAGCGCTCGTAGAGCGCCTGAGCCGCCGGATCCGTTTCGCCCGCGTTCCGCCACGAGAAGTAGAAGCCGTCGCGGTTCTCCTCCGTGACCAGGTTCGTGAACCGGTTCTCGTGGGCGATGTTCCAGATCAGCTTGTAGCGTTCGTCGCGGATGGAGCGGATCGGGTAGGGCGCCAGGTTCGCGATGATGCCGGTCGTCGTCTGAATGCCGTAGACGACGTCGCGGTGCTTCGGCCCCGGCTCCAGCAGCAGGCCGAGCATGCTCTCGCCCTCTATCTCGGGCGGCACGGCGCCGCCGGCGGCCTCGATCCAGGTCGGCAGAAGGTCGTTGATCTGGAGCAAGGCGGCTGAGGTCCGGCCGGCCGGAATCCGGCGGGACCAGCGGGCCACGAGCGAGGTGCGGATGCCCGCCTCGTAGAGCGTCCACTTGGCGAGCGGGCCGCTGATTCCCTGCTCGCTGTAGAACATGGTCAGGGTGTTCTCGTGCGCGGCGTGCTCCCGGAGCAGATCGAGGACCTGGCCGAGCTGGCCGTCCATGAAGGTGATCTCGGCGTAGTAGCGGGTCAGGGCCTCGCGGGTTTCCGGCGTGTCGACGAAGTAGGGAGGCAACTTGAGCGCCGCTGCGTCGTAGCGCGACGGATCGCCCTTGCTCCAGGGCTGGTGGGGCTCTGTCGAGGCGACGATCAGGGCGAACGGCTGTTCCGGGTCGCGGCCGATGAACTCGCCCATGCGGCCCGGGTCGAGGTCGCGGCCCGCGACCTTC
>JAJDZH010000289.1 GCA_022824725.1 Thermoanaerobaculia bacterium
AGTCCTCGCAGATCGGCCCGGCCTGAGCGGGGTCGTCGATCACCTTGCCCTGGGGCACCGTGGCGCCGAACCGACGCAGTATCCCCTTGGCCTGAAACTCGTGGATCTTCACGGGCGGCGACTCTTCAGTCGAGGTTTTCGATGATCGCCTGGCCGAACTCGGAGGTCTTCAGCAGTGTCGCGCCTTCCATCTGACGCTCCAGGTCGTAGGTGACCCGCTTCTGCCGGATGGCGCGGCTGATCGCGTTCTCGATCGATGTCCCGGCCTCGTTCCAGCCCAGCCAGTTCAGCATCATCACGCCCGACAGGATGACGGAGCAGGGGTTCACCTTGTCCTGGCCGGCGTACTTCGGCGCCGTGCCGTGCGTGGCCTCGAACAGCGCGACGCCGTCGCCCTCGTTGGCGCCCGGCGCCATCCCCAGACCGCCGACCTGGGCCGCCAGGGCGTCCGAAAGATAGTCGCCGTTCAGGTTGGTCGTCGCGATCACGTCGTACTCGTCGGCGCGCAACAGCACCTGCTGGAACATGGCGTCCGAGATCCGGTCCTTGATCAGAATCCGCCCGTTCGGCATGCGGCCATCGTGCTTCGACCAGAGGTCGTCCTCGGAGATGGTGCAGTCGGCGAACTCCTCGGCCGCCAGTTCGTAGCCCCACTCCTTGAACGCGCCCTAGTGAACTTCATGATGTTGCCCTTGTGCACCAGGGTCACGCTGTCGCGGCCCTGAGCACGCGCGTACTCGATCGCCTTGCGGACAAGCCGCTTGCTCCCGGTCACCGAGACCGGCTTGATGCCGATGCCGGAATCGGCGCGGATGTCGCCGCCGAGTTCCTGCTGAACGAAGTCGATCAACGCCTTCGTCTCCGGCGTCCCCTGCTGCCACTCGTGGCCGGCGTAGACATCCTCCGTGTTCTCCCGGAAGAGGACCATGTCGACCTTCTCGGGCTCGCGCATCGGCGAGGGCACGCCGTCGAAATAGCGGACCGGCCGGACGCAGGCATAGAGGTCGAGCAACTGCCGGAGCGCCACGTTCAGGCTGCGGATGCCGCCGCCGACGGGCGTCGTCAGCGGTCCCTTGATCGCGACCCGGTAGTAGCGGATGGCGTCGACCGTGGCGGCCGGCAGCCACTCTCCGGTCTCTTCCAGGGCCTTCTCGCCAGCCAGGATCTCGAGCCAGGCGACGGCGCGCTCGCCCGAGTACGCCTTCTCCACGGCGGCGTCCATCACCGCCTGGGCCGCGCGCCAGATGTCGGGTCCGATGCCGTCGCCCTCGATGAAGGGCACGATCGGTCGATCCGGGACGACCAGAACGCCGTCCTGCCAGCCGACCTCCTGACCGCCGGCTGGCGGCTCGACTGGGGGTTCACTCACGGCGGCGCAGAGTATCACGTTCCGCGCCTCCGGTCCGAGCCAGGGCGCACAGCCGAACTGTTAGGCTTTCAACGATGAGCGCGGAAGCCGTCGTACACCTGCCGGCGCCGGATCGCGGCGCCACCTGGGAGGGCATCGACTGGGAGACTCTGGTCGACGACGCCGTCAGTTGTCGGGAACGGGCCTACGCGCCCTACAGCCACTTCCGGGTCGGCGCCGCGCTGCTGGCCGCCAACGGCAACGTCTACATCGGCTGCAACGTCGAGAACCGTCTGCTCGGCCTGACCCTCTGTGCCGAACGCGGCGCGTTGTCGGCCGCGGTAGCGGACGGCCAGACATCGTTTGTGGCGCTGGCCATCGCCACGGGCTCCGCGCCGCCCTGCGCGCCCTGCGGGCAGTGCCGCGACGCCCTGGCCGAGTTCTGTCGCGACCTGCCGGTCGTGTCGGCGACCGCCGGAGCTCACGAGTCGCCGAACTGGAGCCGGTTCACACTGCGCGAACTGCTGCCGGAAGCCTTCGTCCTCGACCCGCCCGAAGGCTGATCCGTCTTCAGGCCGCCATGAGCGCCGGCACGGGCGCCCCCGTCTCCGTTCAGGTCCCGCCGGTCTCGGCCGCGAGGGCATCCTCCACCGTGTCGTAGGTCGGGAACAGCGACGCGACGCCGGCCACGGTCAGCAACTGAACGATCCGTTCCGAGGGCCGGACCAGGATGAGTTTCCGTTCCTCCGCGCGGAGCCTGACCAGGTAGCCGACGAGCTCGCCGATGCCGGTCGAGTCCATGTAGTTGACGTCGGAGAGGTCGAGCAGGACATGGCCGTCGCCCTCCGCCAGGCTCCGCTTCAGTGCGTCGGCCAGGAAGCGGGCGCTCTCCCCGAGCTTGATCACGCCCTCCACCGCCAGCAGGCTGGCGTCGCCGATCTGCTGCTTGTTGATGATCATCGGAGAGACGGCAGGCGCGGCCGGCGGCCTCTGGATTCCTAGCGGCTGAAGCGACCCACGAACGTGCTCCGCTTGCCGGGGCTCTTCCAGGTGGCGCCCAGGCCCGGACCCTGCCAGGTGTGCTCGATGGCGACGCCGGGGACGACTACGTCCGTCGGCGCCAGCGGCGGATAGAAGACCGTCTCGTTGCCGCAGAGGTGGTCCCGGTGGTCGAGCGGCCGCGTCTTCACCGTGGCCAGCTTGCCCGCCAAGACCGAGGCAGCCCCGTTTGGCCGCAGATCGAACGTGACGTCCGCCGCCTCCACCAGGGCCACATCCGCAAGGAGGACGCCCCCCATGCCGCGCGCGAACCCTTCGAGCGCCGAACGCTGCGGCCCGTCCGCGGCCGCGTCCACGATCAGCACGGATTCCGTGGCCCGCGACTCGGCGTACGGATCGCCCAGAGTCGCATCGGAGCGTACGACCGCGAGCACCGAGAGGCCCGAAAGATCGACGCCGTCCCAGCCGCCCGCTTCGATCCGCCAGGCCATGATCGCCTCGTTGCCGACCAGCCCGACTTCGGAGTTCGCGAAACAGGGACCCGTAAACACGTCGGCGGTGCGCGCTTCGACGTACATACCCGAGACTCCGGCCGCCATCGCGGCGGCGGGCAGGACCATCAGAACCAGGGCAGCTACCACCACTGGGTGCGCGGGTCTGACCCGCTGCCGCCGCAGGCGGCTAACGACACGCGCCGGCCGCAAGGCCGGCTCCATCCAAGCGTTCCTCATGTCGATGAATCTCCGTGGTCTTTGCCGTAACTCTCGAAGCACCGGCGACCTTCCCGGCAGTCCTCCCGGGAGGCCACCGCGCCGTCGGGCCCGAGGCAGTTCATGCTGTGCGTACACCAGACGAAGCCGTCGTCGATCTCGTGTTGCGGGTCCACGTCCATGCCCGGATCTACCGGCGCCAGGGCCATGAACATCGTCTTCCAGCGCAGCCTCCGGCAGAGTTGCGGCGCCTGGGGAATGAGCGGACGGTCGGCCATCGCGTTCAGATCTCCATCCCGGCGGCGCGGCCAAGGGCGCGCCGCACCGCGGTCCG
>JAJDZH010000450.1 GCA_022824725.1 Thermoanaerobaculia bacterium
GGTCGACGGTCAAGTGGCCGGCATACACATGCGCCTGCTCGAGTGAGCCGGTGGTGACCTCGATGCGATGCTCGGCGCGACCGGGCGGCGCCGCCAGTTCACCGGCGCGGATTCCCCCTTCGGCGGGCGCCGGCCGGTAAAGGCCATCGAACAATCGCTCCAGGTCCCCCAGCACCGCCTCCTCGTCGATGTCGCCCGCCACGGCGACCACGCCGCCGCGCGCCGCGGCGGCCTCGTGAAACCGCCGGCAGTCATCCGGCGTCAGGCGGGCCAGCGACTCGTTCGTGCCCTGGCTGGGCCACGCCAACGGATGGGGGTGGTAGAGCTGATCGCGAAAGGCCCAGCCGGTGACGACCTCGGGACGATCCCCCAGACTCCGGAGTTCGCCCAGGGTCTGGGTCCGCAGGAGTTCGAAGCGCGCCGGATCGAAGCCGGGTTCGAGCAGCAGCTCGGTCAGCCACTCGAGCGCCAGCCCGGCATCGTCGGCCAGCGCGTCGACCGCGAGGCCGTGGACCTCGGCGCTCGCCAGGCCGCCTAGCGACACGCCGCGCGCCTCGGCCTGCTCGGCGATCTCGCGCCAGGTCCGGCGGGCGCTGCCGTCCACCAGCATGCGGCCGCACAGGAGCGACAGGCCCGGCAGCGGCTCGAGCCGGGCGCCGCCGCGCAGCCAGGCCCGTGCCGCGACCACACCGGAGCCCGGCACGCGCAGCGCGGCCAGGCGAAGTCGGCCGGACCACAGGTCGAGCCTCGACGGCTCGCGCTCGCCTGCCGGGGAGTTGGCAGAAAGACCCGCGCTCACGGCGCGTCGGACGGCAGAGACCAGCCGACGATCCGGGTCGCCGGGGCCAGCCAGACCGCGCAGGCCTCGGAGACGTCGGCGGCGGTGGCACGAGCGAGCAGCTCGTACGAGTCACGACTGAAGCCGGGAAGGAAGAGGGCATGCTCGAGGGCCGTCGAGATCGCCCGCTCCGCGACCCGCTCGTTCATGAACACCCAGCCGGCGAACAGCCCGCGCTTCGCCCGCTCGAGTTCCTCCACGGACGGCGGGTTCGCGGCAAGCCCGTCGATCCGCGCGCACACCTCGTCTTCGAGGCGGGCGGGCTCGACGGCAACCGCCGCCTCCGCCGTCAGGGTCGACATGCCGCCGAATCGGTGGCCGCTGGACGCGGCGGACGCCCAAAGCGCCAGCGGGTTCAGTTCGACCAGGTCGCGCTGGATGCGGCTCGCGCGTCCGCTGGCGAGCACCGTCAAGGCGAGACGAACGTGAACGTAGAGCGGATCGTCGGCGGCAGGGGCCGGATGCGCCACCAGGAGACGCGCCGTTTCGCCGCGACGCAGCTCGACCCGGCGGGCGGGCGCGGCAGCGAAGACCGGCGCCTCGACGTCCACGCGGGCAGCAGATGGCGACGAGACACCGCCAGCCTCCGGATGGCCGTTCCCGAGGGCCCCCGCGCCCAGGACCCCTGCAACGCGATCCATCGCGTCCGGCGGCAGGCCGCCGGCCGCGACCAGAACCGCCCGCTCGGGGCGGTAGTGGCGGCGGTGGAACGAGCCGAGAGCCGCGCCGTCCAGCCCGCGCAGGCTCTGTCTCGTTCCGAGCACCGGACGGCCGTAGGGGTGGCAGCCGAAGACGCGCCGGGCCACCGCCTGCTCCAGGGCGTCCCAGGGATCGTCCTCGGCCATCCGAATCTCCTCGAGGATGACCTCGCGCTCGCTCTCGACCTCCTCCGGCAGCAGGCTCAGGCCCCGCATCCGATCCGCCTCGATCCGCAGGGCCTCCTCCCAGGAGCTGCGCTCGAACTGAAAGTGGTACGCACTGACGTCGTGCGACGTGAAGGCGTTGTTCGTCCCGCCGAGGCCCTGCGTCACGCTGTCGATCGCTCCGGGCGGGTACTGCGCCGACCCCTTGAACATCATGTGCTCGAGGAAGTGCGCGAGACCCGCTTCGTTCGACTTCTCGTCCCGGCTTCCGACCCGGTAACACATGACCGTGGCAATCGATTCGGCGTCCGCCCGCGGGAGCAGAACGACCGTCAGACCGCTATCCAGGGCCTGCGCTCCGGCGGTCACCCGATCGAACGCCCGCAGGTCGATCGTCGCGCCGCGCCGCTCAGTGTTCGTAGACCCGCTCAAGGTTCGACACGCCTCTCCATCGTCGTCACGCCAGTTCGCATTCGTGCACCGTGTCGACTTCGAAGCGGCCACGATCCTCCGACCAGACCAACTGCTCGACCCGGGCCGTGCGGCCTTCCGGCCCAGCCTCCAGAGTGATCCGGTTGCAACTGTTCCTGCCCTGCTCCGCGCCGCGGCCACGTCTCGAGGTGGACGTTCCACTGTGGACCAGCCACATCCGCCGCGGACAATCGGGCGCCCTGCCTACGGCCGCAACGTGGACGTGGCCCGACAGGACCAGGTCGACGCCGGCCGCGGCGAAGACGGCCAGCGCCTCGGCGCTTCGCCGTGCCGTACGCCAGCCCATGAGTTCGGGAAGAGCCGCCAGCGGATGGTGGGCGACCGCGATCCGCACCGCTCCGGAGAGGTCCGAGCTGAACCGTTCGCCCACGCCCGCCAACTGCCTGCCGGTGAAGCGGCCGTTGTCGATCGTCAGGTTGAAGGCCGTGTTGAAACCGACGACCTCCATCTCATCGTCCGCGAAGGCAGGTTCCAGATCCGCACTGAAGTGCCGGCGGTACGCGCCGTAGCGGTCGAGGAGCCGCTCCCAGACGCGGTACATGGGCACGTCGTGATTGCCCGGTACGGCAAGAAAGGGAAGCCCCAGGCCTTCCAGGAACCGACGCGCCTGCCGGAACTGCCGGGCCCTGGCGCGTTGGGTCAGGTCGCCCGAAACGACGACCAGGTCGGGCCGGAGTTCACGGACCAGCGATTCCACGCCAACCGCGGCCGGCTCGTAGTGAGGCGGCCCGAAGTGGATATCGGAAAGATGAAGCAGGCGGCGCACCGCAGGGTTCCCGGCGTCCGCCGTGCTCGCCGGCGGCTTCAGCGGACGAGGAAGCTGCGCACGCTCTCGTCGACCCGCTCACCGGCAAGGTCACCGAGGATGCCCATGATCTCCCGCCCACGGGCGCGCCCGACGAGAAAGCCGATCGACGCCGCCACCGCAACAGACGCCAGAGGATAGGTCCGGACCAGGGACACCCAGTCGAGGCCGGGCGCCAGACTGCCGACGATCCGTTCCTCGACCGCTGGCTGCTCAGGCGCGGCGGTCACGGCGCAGGAGGAACCCCAGGACGAAGCCCACGCTGGCGGCGATCAGCACCGCCCGACCAGGGTTGTCGCGGACG
>JAJDZH010000477.1 GCA_022824725.1 Thermoanaerobaculia bacterium
CCCTCCAGGAAGATCTGCCCGTCGGTGATCGAGATGACGTTGGTCGGGATGTACGCCGAGACGTCGCCCGCCTGGGTCTCGATGATCGGCAGCGCGGTGAGCGAGCCGCCGCCGTTCGCGCGCGAGAGCTTCGCCGCCCGCTCCAGCAACCGGGAGTGGAGGTAGAAGACGTCGCCGGGGTAGGCCTCGCGGCCCGGCGGCCGCCTCAGCAGCAGGGAGACCTCGCGGTAGGAGGCTGCCTGCTTCGAGAGATCGTCGTAGATCACCAGCGCGTGCTGGCCGTTGTAGAGGAAGTACTCGCCCATCGCGCAACCGGCGTAGGGAGCGATGAACTGAAGCGGCGCCGGCTCGGAGGCCGAGGCGGAGACGACGATCGTGTGCTCCATCGCGCCGTTGTCCTCGAGCGTCTTGACAACCTGGGCGACGGTCGAGCGCTTCTGGCCGATCGCGACGTAGACGCAGATCACGTCGCCGCCCTTCTGGTTGATGATCGCGTCGACAGCGACGGCCGTCTTGCCGATCTGGCGGTCGCCGATGATCAGCTCACGCTGGCCGCGGCCGATCGGGATCATCGAGTCGATCGCCTTGATTCCGGTCTGCATCGGCTCGGACACGGGCTCCCGTTCGACAACGCCGGGGGCGATCCGTTCGAGCGGGTAGCTGTCGGCGGCTTCGATCGGCCCCTTGCCGTCGACCGGGTTGCCGAGCGGATCGACCACGCGGCCGACCATCGCCGGCCCGACCGGGACCTCCATGATCCGGCCCGTGCGACGGACCTCGTCGCCCTCGTCGACCAGCCGGGACTCGCCCATCAGCACCGCGCCGATCTGGTCCTCCTCGAGGTTCAGGGCCAGCCCGTAGACATCGTTCGGAAACGCCAGCAGCTCGCCGGCCATCGCCTGCTCCAGCCCGTAGACGCGGGCGATGCCGTCACCGACGCTCAGGACGGTGCCGACCTCGGCGACGTCGACCTCGGCCTCGTAACCCGCCAACTGGCGCTCGAGGACCGCTGCGATCTCATCGGCTCTTACCTGCATATCTGCTCTACTCCTTAGGGTGCGCCCCGTGTTCCCGGAGCGTCTCGAAGTCCTGACTCTCGCTAGCTCGCTGACTCCGCCGTCAATCTGGATTCCAGGGTGGCCAACTGGCCGCGAACGCTCGCGTCGTAGCGGTAGCTCCCGAACTGGGCCACGAAACCGCCGATCAGGCCTGGATCCACCCGGCTCTCCAGCCGGACCTCGGCGCCGGAGAGCCGTTCGAGGGCTCCCTGGAGACGCGCCTGCTGGTCGGCATCGAGTTCCTCGGCCGCGGTCACCGTGGCGCTGACCACGCCGTGGGCCCGGTCGAGCAACTCGTCGATCGCTTCGAGGATCGCCGGCAGGTGGACCAGGCGGTAGTTGTCGAGCAGCAGCCGCAACAGGCGCCGCGTGAGGTCGCCGGCGCCCAGCATGTCTGCGATCTCGTCGACCACGGCCCGCTTCGTCGCGGGCGGCACGCCGGGATTAGAGGCCATGCGGGCCAGCCGCGGCACGGCCCGCATTCCCTCGGCGAAGGCGGCGAGTTCGTCGCGTGTCGCCTGCGCCGCCTCGAGTGAGCCGGCGGCGCCCATCAGGGCCTGGGCGTAGGGCCTCGCGTAGCGGTAGATCATCGCGCGTCCGCTCCGGATGACGTCTCGTCCGCCCGGCTCTCCAGGCTGAGCAGCCCGCGGTCGAGGATGCGCCGGCGAGCGGCCGAGTCGACCTCCCGCTCCAGGCGAGCGGTCGCCAGCGAAGTCGCGAGTCGCGCCGCATGCTGGGTGAGCTCGACCCGGGCACGTGCCGCGCGGCTCCTGATCTCGGCTCGGGTCTGCTCCATCATCCGTTCGCGTTCGCGCTCGGCCAGCGCGACGATCTCCCGCGCATCGCGCTCGCCTTCCTGGCGGGCGCGCTCGGCGGCCTGCGCGACTTCCGTCTCCAGCGCGGCGAGCTGGCCATCGAGGCCTGCGTGCAGTTCTTCGGCGTCCGCCCGCTGGCGGCGGGCGGTCATCAGGCTGTCCCGGATCTGGTTCCGTCGCCCTTCCAGCGCGGCCACGGCCTTCGGCCCGACCAGGTAGCCGAGGCCGCCGAAGAAGACGAGCATGTTGAACCAGGAGAAGACCACGCGCGGCAGTCCCAGGAAGTGAGTCGCTTCGCCGACTTCCGCGCCGAACGCGGCGCCGACGCCGGCGAACAGCGCCCAGAGCAACGCCAGCGAGGCGGTCTTCAGGACCGCCGAACGGCTCACGAAGGAGCCCCCCGGAAACGCGTGCGGTCGACGGCCCCGCGTAACACCCTTGCCGGCCGGCGCTGAGAGGCGTCACAACTCACGAAGGCGCTCCCATCAGTTTGGCGGTCATGTCGGCCGCGAGCCGCTCGGCGCGGGCCTCGAGCGAGCGCCGCTGCTCGGCCGTCTCCGCGTCGAGCGCGGCGATCGCCTGCTGGAGTTCGGCATCCGCCTCCTGGCGGGCCTCGGCGACCAGCGTCTCGCGGGCCTGCTGGGCTTCCTTGCGCATCCGGTCCCGGTGCGCGGAGGCCTCGGCGCGGGCTTCCTTCAGCTTCTCCCGCTGCGCCTCGATCCTCGCCTCGACCTCGGCCTGGGCCCGATCGAACGTTTCCTGGGCGGTCACGATCTCGCTGTCACGCTCCCTGAGCATGCGCATGATCGGCCGGACGAGGTAGTACCGGACCACCACATAGGTGGCCCAGAAGATCGCCATGATGACCAGGAGGCTGGCGTCGAAGTCCACAGCTACTCGTCCCGCGGTCGTCCGGGTCTGTCTCTCTTGGGCCCTAGTGTTCCGGCGTTGATCCGGCCTTGTTGCTTCCGGTTTCTTCCGGGTTCCTGCCTCTCTCGCCCAAGGCCCGAAAGCGGCGGTAACGTAACACGGCTACCGGGGCCGGTCAACGGCGGCGACAGGCGGGGAGAACCGCCGATTCCAACGGCCGAAATCACCGCCCGAATCAGCGAGCGATCGCTGCCGGAAGCGCGCCGGATTTCTCGACTGCAGTCGAAAACGTCCGTGGACATTTTCTACTGTGGTCAAAAAATCTGGTAGTCTGGCGCGTCGTGGCAACCAGAACCAGGTACCTGGCGGACCAGGTCGAGCGAGACCTCGAGCGGAAGATGGTCTTTGTCGCCGGCCCCCGCCAGGTCGGAAAGACGACTCTTGCCCGCAGCTTGCCCGGCGCCGAGGCCGGCTACCTCAACTGGGACGTCGCCGAGGACCGGGAACGCATCCTGAGGCGCCAGCTTCCTGCCGCCGGCTTGTGGGTGTTCGACGAGATCCAC
>JAJDZH010000058.1 GCA_022824725.1 Thermoanaerobaculia bacterium
CGTCCTTCGGCGGCGGCGGACAGAACACGCCGGCCACGTCCGGCTGGTCGAACAGCGACAGGAACACGCTGATCCCCTCGACGATCGAGGTGCGGAGCTTGGCGTCGAGTGCCATCCAGTCCTTGCGGTACCACCGCTCGACGGCGTCGACCTGCTCGGCGTACTCGCGTCCCGCGCCGCTCCCCACCGGCTCCGTCGCGTACTCGACCTTCAGCTTCTCGAGCCGCGCTCCGCGTTCCGCGTCGAACCGGCACGCCACGATCCCCGCGCCCGGCGCCATGTCCCAGCCCCAGCCCTCGAGTGCCTTCTTGTGCTCGTGGAGATCCTTGGCGGCGATGACGGCCCGCATGGGGCACCGCCGCAGCGCCTCCGCCTTCGCCTCCCCGATCTTGTTCGCGAACAGCTTCGCGTCGACCGTGCAGCGGTACACGTCGCGGAGCGTGACCCAGCCCCCCGGCAGGAGCCGGTGGAGCTCGATGATCCACCGCACCAGGTTCGTGTACGCCTGTTGCCAAAACGGTTCGCGGGACTTGCCGAAGAGCTGGTTGATGAGGGATGCCACGCCGTAGGCGAGCGAGTAGGAGTCGAGCAGCGGGTCGTCGAGCGGGTTCCACTGGAGCGACCCGCCGAGCCCGATCTCGAGGTAGTCGTCCCCGCGCCCGGCGTCTCCGAGGATCCTCCTGACCTGGTGGCAGAAATCTCCCTTGACCTCGAGCACGAGCGCGCCCGCGCGGCGGTCGGCGTCGTCGGCCTGCCAGGAGAGCAGTTGCCGGGCGAACGGGTACATGCAGGCGGTCGTCTTGCCGGTGCCGACGGCACCCACGACGAGCAGGCCCGTGTAGAGTCCCTTCTCGGGGACGACCAGCCACGAGGGCCGGTCGCTCTCGGTCGGAACGGCCGGGTGGTGCAGCTCTCCGACCACGAGCGAGGGCGCGTCGTCGCTCGGCGAGGTGGGCCACTTGGGCAGCCTGCCCCGTTGCACGATGCCGCCGAGCGGCTGGAGCCAGACCCTCCAGACCGCGAGGCAGAGGTTGCCGGCGAGCACGATGGCGACGGCGGGCGCGGCGTGGTACCAGACGCGGATCGCGGTAAGGATGCCCGGATCTTGGCGGGCGATCAGGTCGAGATACGGGTTCTCTCCCAAGCCGGGAAACGGAGCGCCGATGGCGCGACCCGCGGCGGCACCGACGGCCGCGCCGATGATGACGAGCGTGGTGAGCTTCATCGGCACATAACCCTTCCCGGAGGGATTGCTGGCACGCTGGCGACCCCGAGGGGGCGGGAGCGGGGGGTGCGCAAGCACACCCGGCCCCGAACCCGTACCGAGCCCTCGGCGAGGGGGGTCGCTAGCGTCGCGGCCTGTGACGCCCGCGCGGCACAGGCCGGCATGGCCATCCCGGCGCAAGACGCTGCCGTGCATCCGGTTGCGCGCCGGCACAGGTGCGCACTGCGGAAGCCCCGAAGTGCGCATCGGGCCCCCGTGTCGTTTGCGCGCTCGGCTGCGGTCGTAGGTCGCGGAACGCTCATCGGTAGCGCGCCCCCTGGAGCCGGACCGTCTGCCAGACGATGCCGCGGTCGATCGAGCCGATCCGCGCCTGCCGCCGCGCCTGGCTTTCGAGCGCGATGCTGCGCTTTAGCGCGGCCTGGAGGCCGCCGAACTCCTCGAGGATGTGGACCGCGCCCTGGAGGATCGCCCGTTCGATCCGCGCGAGTTCCTCGGCGATCCCGGGGTCCGGCTGGCCGCGCCCGCCGGCTTCGGCCCACCCGCGCGTCACGCGCCGGGCACGCTCGAGTTCGCGCGTGGTGCGGGCGACGGCCACGATCTCCGACGACAGGCCCCGGCTGCAGAGCGCGCGCCAGAGGTCGCTGTGTGCCTTGCCCCAGGAGCGCAGCGCGGTCGCGGTGTCGTGGCCGGGCTCCGCGTAGACGAACAGGGCGCGGGCCGAGTCCAGCGCGACGGGCAGCTTCAGCGGGAAGTGGCGCGCGGTCGCGCCGGCGGCTCCGCGGTAGACCTTGACGGGCAGCAGGTCGCGCTCCAGCCCGAGCGCCTCGAACGCGGCGACCTTCTCCCGCTCGGTGGGGAGCCAGGGCAGGTCGGCGTGCTCGATCACGTAGTCGAGCGAGAGCAGACGCCGGAGCAGCACCTCGGGGGATGCCGTGCGGCGGTGGCGGATGTGCTCGGCTCCGAGCGCGCGGTAGACCGCCCGCGCGTAGATCCGGCACACGCGCCCGATCCCCCGGATGCCGGGCACGGTCTCCTCGGCCGCCAGGCCCTGCCGGATCAGCGCGAGTACGAGGCGGCGCGCCCGCTCGTGGTGCGTCTCCAGAAACCGCGTCGCCTGCGCGCGCGTGAACACGCCGCTGTGCAGGCACACCAGGGCGATCCACTCGGCCTTCCTGCCCTGCCACCCGAACGCTGCGAGCGCCTTCTCGCGGCCCTTCAGATGGGCGATCATCGGTCGTCTCCGGCCACCAGCGCCCGGTCGGCGCGCATGTAGGTGACGAGGAGTCCCATCGGGTTGTGCACGACCAACTCGTTCGGAATCGAGTCGAGGAACTCGAACCGGAGCGTCAGCGACCAGCGCTCGCGCCGGACCTCCTGTTCGCCGCGCAGGTGCACCAGATCGAAGTCGGCCGTCGCGGCGTGCGGCGCCTCGGGCGCGGGGTGGATGCGGAGCACGACCTGCTCGACCTCGAGTTCGGCCTCGGCGGTCCCAGCCGCCGTGGAAGCGACCTCCGCCCCGTCCCTCTGGAACGCGGCGTTGGCGAGGTCCGTGCTCAGAAACCGAAGACTCCGCGTCCAGTGCTCCTCGACCGTCGCCCGCCTGCGCGAGTGGAAGTCGTGGACGAACCGGTTCAAGAAGTATTTTGTCGTCGGATCGAGCGGGTCGGCCTGCGCGGTTGCGGCCTCGTAGGCCAGCGCCTCGGCGCGGCCGACCTCGTCGACCCGCACCACGATGGGCTTGGGCGGCTCCGCGCCCGCGATCCGAAGCAGCACGAAGACGCCAAGCACGATGCTCGCCGAGAGGAAGATCAGGATCGTCCGGAGCTTCCGGTTCGCCTGCACCGCCTCGCCCCAGATCTCGGCGTACTCGCGGCCCGCGTCACGGTCACGGTTCATTGGTGTCTTATCCTTCGGTTCAGACGGGAGGCTTGGCGGCGGATGCGGGCGCGGCCGCGCCCCCCGCGCCGCGCATGACGAGCGCCATGAACCCGGATCCGGACGAGCCGGAGCCGGACACCAGCATCGAGGCGAGTTCGCCGACCTTGAGCCCGGCCATGAGGCCGCAGACGACGAGCGGCATGAGCACGACGGCCCAGAGCCACAGTTCGAGCGGATCGGCGGTGCCGGTGCCCATGAGCGCGTCGGCGTAGGTCGTGACGTAGCCCATGCCGACGCCCATGAAGACGCGCAGGATCGCTCCGGCGACGACGCCGTAGAGCGCGTAGACCATCAGGGTCCGGAACCATCCCCAGAACAGGAACGCGAGCGGCTCGAAGAGCAGGAACGGGATCAGCACCGGCCCGAGCAGGATCGCGATGGCGAGCGCGACCTGCGCCCAGATGACCTGCGCGTAAGTGACGCAGAACAGCGCCAGCAGGCTGGCGACCAGCGAGGCGCCCATCACGAGCGACACGAGCGAGGAGAAGAGGACCGTGACGCCCGCCGTCACGACCGACAGCAGGTTGCCGCTCGACCACGCCGCGCTCAGGTGCGCGCCGTAGGCCTGGACGAGCGCGGTCATCTCGGCGTAGCCCGCCGAGACCACGTCGGAGAGGAACAGGTTCTGGAGCCAGAT
>JAJDZH010000271.1 GCA_022824725.1 Thermoanaerobaculia bacterium
AGTCCTTCCTGAGGGGCGGCGTCGACGTCCGCTAGGGCGGTCGGATTCGCCGCGGGGGCCCGAAACCGGCGCGCGGGTGGCCGCCGCCCGGCGCTATAGTGCCTTCATGACTGTTTCTCACTTGGGTCGAGCCGGGGGATCCCCCGGTCGGACCGTTCTTCGACAGCGGCGCTTTCTGCCGTTCTGTCTCTTCCTGCTGTTCCCTGGAGCGAGCGTCCAGGCGCAGCGTCTACTGGACCTTGGCCCCGTCATGGTGGCGCCGGAGGTGGTCGAACCCGGTGTCATTCCGTACACGGTGGAACTCGACATCGACCTCATCCGGTCCGCTCCGGCGCGCCTGGAGATGCCGGCGCCGGACGGCCGGCTGCTGGTCGCCGAAATGAGCGTGTTCGAGGACCGTGGCGACGGCGACGCGATGTGGGCTGGCCGGGTGGCGGGTTCGGACTACGAGAGCGTCGTGTTCACGGTCGCGAACGACCATCTGGTGGGCCACTTCGGCGTTCCGGGCGGCGCGAAGTACCGGATTTCGGCGCGGCCCGACGGACGGGGCCGGATCGAGAACATGTCGACGATGGACCGGAAGCCGAAGGAGGAGTACTGCCCCGGCGGCCTGGTCCCGGATCGGTCGGGGCCTGCCGTCGCGATCGAGGCCCAGCACAGCCACGAGCCGGAGCGCGTCGTCCAGGCGTCGAACCACAACCACCTCGACATGCTGATCATCTACAGCGACGCGGCCCGCAGGCGCTACGAGGCGCGCGACGGCTCGGTGGACGCTCCCGTGCAGGCGTCGATCGACTACCTGAACCTGGTGTTCCGCAATGGGGAACTGAATCTGGTCGCCCGGCTGGTGCATCACGAGCAGGCGCCGGACTCGCTCAACACCCGGGGTTCGGGCAGCACCGTGCTTGGCCGGTTCAGAGCGAATCGGGAGATCCGGGATCTGCGCGTCGAACACAATGCGGATCTGGTCCATCTGTTCGTGACGGAAGGAGCGGGAGCGACGGCAGAGGTTGACGACGTCTGCGGCATCGCCTGGCTGCTCAGGAAGGGCCGTACGGCGGCGGACTTCTCGCCGTTTGGCTACGGCCTTACGAGGATGCAGGGCTGCGGCGACGAGACCTTCGCCCACGAGGTCGGCCACAACCTGGGCGGGAACCACGATCCACCGAACGCCGGCGACGACTGGGAAGACGCGAATCGGCGGAACAACGTGGCAATCGCGCCTTACGCTTTCGGGCACACCTGGTTCAGTCCGTCGCCTCCGAACCCGACCAACAAGGACACGATCATGAGTTACGGCGAGCAGACGGTCGTGCCCTGGTTCTCCACCGTGCGGGTTCAGCCGCGAATCGACGGCTACGCAGTGACGCTCGGGATCGCCGGCGAGCGGGAGAACGAGCGGGCGCTTCGCGAGGTTGCGGAGCCCATCGCGCCTCACTACAGCGACTCGCTGCGTGGCGGCCCCGGTCCGGATCCGGATCCGGAACCGGAACCTCCGCCTCCAGGACGTGGGCCGACGGCGCCGGGAAGCCTGACCTTCACGAAGACGGGCCCGACGAGCGTCCGCCTGAACTGGGTTGACCGGTCGGACAACGAGACGGGGTTCGAGGTCCAGGTGCGGCAGGCCGGCAGGGGCTGGCGGACGCACTCGACTCACCCGGCGAACACGACGACGGCCGACATCACCGGGTTGGCTCCGGGAGGGCGCTACGACTTCCGGGTGCGGGCCTTCAACGCCAGCGGCCGTTCCGCGAGCAACACGGTGACCATCGCGGTGCCGGCGGTGCAGTACACGGAATGCGAGCCGACCAAGCCGCTGATCACGTTCGAGCACGGCTACACCGTCAGCATGTGTGTCGAGTACTCCAAAGACGGCGAGATCGTGAAGGAGGACGCCAAGGACTACGGACTCGAGTCGCGCGAGTCGGGCATCCTGTACTTCTTCGACCGGGACAACGCGGAGGTGCTGGTCAAGGTGCTGGACGCCTGCGCGAGAAGCGACTACGTCTGGGTGTACGTCGCTCCGGTCACGACGCTGGCCTTCAATCTGCGGATCGACGAAGTCGGGACCGACAGATACTGGGAACACCGGAACCCGCGCGGCGGAGGCGATGCTGCAACTGCGAGTGCGTTGAAGCACTTTCCGTGTGATCCGGACGCCGCGGTCGTTGCCGGAACCGTGGCTTCGGGGGATCAAGGCGTCGTGACGGCTGGAGACCCGCGCGACGGCGTGGACCTGGTGGATGCCGGCTTCCGGCCGGCTTCCATTCAGCATGCTTTGACCGCGGGAGAGAGATCGGACTGCGAACCTCAACCGGTCGCAACCATGAAGGGTGGCTACGAAGTCGCCATGTGCGTCGAGTTCCTGAAGGACGGCGAGCCGTCGAGCACCCCGGTCAAGGACTACGGCCTGGAATCCGAGCAGTCGGCCATCCTCTATTTCTTCAGCAAGAACAACGCCGAAGTGCTGGTCAAGGTGCTGGAGAGTGCGTGTGGGCTGCCCGGCAACGACCATGTGTGGGTGTACGTCGCGCCGGTCACGGACCTGGCCTTCAATCTCGCGGTGACGCCTCCTGACGGCGCCGAGCCGTGGACGCACACGAACAACCTGGGCGAGACGGCCGCGGCCAAGAGCGACAACAAGGCGTTCCCCTGCGCCAGATAGGCGGTTCCTGGAACACCTGAGGGAGGGGGCTTCGTCCCCTCGCCCTCAGGCCGCCTGTGGCGGCAGCCGGCGAGGGCGCCGGCGCACCCAGTGTGGGGCGCAGCCCCTGCTACAGGACTGCTACAGCACCCGGATCGGCGTCGATGACGAGTGCTGTCCGTTCGCCGAGTCGGTCACGGTGACGGTCAGCGTGTAGTCGCCCGGGTCGAGCTTCTTGCCGGCGACGAACGTTCCGTTCAGTCGGGAGAGGGCGCCGCCGCTCGCCTGGTTCGCGTCGAGCACGACCTCGCCGCCGCCGTCGACCATCTGCCCGTCCGCGCCGAAGACCTGGGCGCGTACGAAGACGGCGCCGGCCGCGAGGTTCATGCCGACGAGGCTGATCTGCGCCTCGCCGCCGGAGGCGACCTCGGGCCGGGCGGCCGGAATGAAGGGCGCGCCGTCCAGCAGGAACGGGAAAGCGACATCCTGCCGCTGATCGGCCGGATCCTCGCGCAGCAGCAGCCACTTCGTGGGCGGTTCCGGGAACAGGGGCGGCTGGAGCACCGGGCCGTCGCCGGGCACGTTCAGGACGGCCGTCGAGAGGGCCCGGCGCCCGGTGACGTCGTTGCGGAGCAGCACCCGCACCGAGTAGAGGCCCGGGTCGAGGTCGAAGTGGCCCCAGTACTTGATCCCGCTCTGGCGGATCGCGGCGCCGGCCTCGGCCAGACCCAGGCCCATGCGGGTCGAGAAGAAGTCGCGCACGACACCGTTCTCATCCAGCGCGTAGGCGTAGATCTCCAGCGGAAGGACGTCGCCGGTCAAGCCCGCGAGCAGGTCCTCTCCCCGGGCGGTGATCAGGACGGGCGCGTACGGTTTGCCGGCGTCGGCGGGGAAGCCGGCGGCGAGGATCGAGGCCTCGATGTCGCCGGTCTCGACGCCTCCCATCACGGCCTGGGCCGAGTCGAGCGCTCGTTCGAACGGGCTCGTCTGCTCATAGGCCCTGGGCGGGAAGTAACCCGGTCGATGGACGACCCGGGTTCCCCGCGGAGCGTCCTTCAGGCGAACCCGGAGGCGGCGGAACTTGCCGTCCGGCTTGAGGTTGCCGGGCTGGAAGGCCAGCAGGTAGGTGACGCTGTTGCGCTCCAGCATCTCCTCCATCGCGTCGCCGAGGTTCGTGAAGTTCGAGAACATCTCGCCGCCCGTGTCCTTCGCCATCTGGAGCAGGGAACCGCGCCTGCTCTGTGACTCGCCCGCGATCTGGCCGCTGACGTCGACCCCCTGGATCGAGCAGTTCGCCTCCCGGAACATCCGGAGCATGCGCTCCATCGCGCTCTGGGCGGAGGAGTCGCCGAAGGTGCTTTGCTGATCCACCTCCTGAGTCTGGCCCCGCAACACGGCCTCGTTGTCGGCCAGCAGAGCGGCCTGATCCTCGTTGGTCAGACCCTGATTGCCGTAGAGCACCCTCGTCGGCATGCCTTCGGACAGGAACACGACGTGCTTGCGACCCTCGATCGTGGCCATCCAGTTCGCGAGCTCGCCCATGCCCTGCGTCATCGCGGCGATCTTGCTGGCTTCGTTGCCGCGCTCGGCCTGCTCCTGGAGGATCTGAAGCTGGCGCTGCGTCTCGGCGAGCATCGCGCTGGAATCGATGCCCGCGGCGGTTTGGGCTCCGCCAGCCAGGTCGTCGCCCTCCGCCAGCGTGCCTCCGATGTCCGCGACGACGAGACCGAGCGGATCGCGCACGACCGCGTCGCCTACCTGGACCTGGCCCAGGGAACGGATCGCCTGCCGGAGCTGGCTGCGGTCGGAGGTGAAGCCGAGCACCAGGCGGGGGCGGGTGTCGAAGACGGCGACCGCGACCAGGTCGGTCGGGTGAAGGGACGTCAGCACGAGGTCGGCCGCCGCCTGTTGGGCGCGGCCGACCGAGTCGGGAGTCGTGTAGAACAGGTCGAAGAACAGAAGGAAGTGCCGGCGGGCGGCCACCGGAACCTGCGGCTGCGTGGGCTTGCCCTCGACGAGTGAGAGATCGACGAACTCGAAGCCGGTGATCTCGACCTTCCGGCGGCCGTCGAGGAGCTCGAAGTCGTCCCGGGTGAGGCCGCGCACCGGCGCGCCGCTGCTGACCACCTGGACCGGCACCTCGACCACGGTCACCCTGGTCGTATCGCTGAACTGGGTCTGCGCCTGACGCCGGCGGTTACGCTGGGCGTCGGCATCCGCCGCGGCCAGCAGGATGGCGGCAAGGCAGCTCGCCGCGGCGGCCACGCGGACGAACCGGGTTCGTGTGAACGGTGTAACGGAGTGCGTGCGGTCGCTCATGCTAGGGCTCCTTGGTCGTGAGCGAGCAGTCGGCCTGGCGGCGGCGAGGGGCCCGTCGGCCGGACGCTCAGTTCAGGACTCTAAGCGGGATCGAGTTGAACGGTCGTGTCTGGGTCGCCGGGTCGGTCACGGTGACCCTCAGAGTGTAGTCGCCCGCGGGCAGGTCGACCGGATCGAAAGCGGCGACCAGCTTGTCGAGGCCGGGGATTCCCGTCACGGTCCGTTCGCGCAGGCTCAGGGCGCCGCCCTCCATCCGCTCGCCGTCCGCGTCGAGGACGGTGCCCTGGAGCGACAGATCGCCTTCGCCGAGGTTGTAACCCACGAGACAGATCTCGGCTTCGCTGGCAACGCCGCCGGCCAGGAGCGGGACCGCCGACGGCACGTACGGCTCGCCGTTGACCGTGAACGGGTACACGGTGGTCCTGGCGTACTGATCCTGCGGTTGTTCCCGCACCAGGAACCAGCTTCCCGGCTCTTCGTGGAAGAAGGGAGGCAGCAGGGTCGGCTCGCCGCTCTCGAAGGGCGGGACGTGCAGGGCCAGGGTCTCGACGCCGGTGGCGCCGGTGATCGCGTTGCGGGCGAGAACCCGGAGCAGATAATCCCCCGGTTCGAGATCCAGGCTGCCGTAGTACTTGAGACCGGTGTTCGCGAAGGTGTCCTGGCGGCCGGTCAGATCGAGGGTCACGACGCGGCTGAAGAAGTCCTGCATCTGCGTCTTCTCGTCGGTGACGTAGGCATAGATCTCGACCGGCAGCCGGGGCGATTCGTGGCCTTCGAGCAGGGCGCCGCCGTCGATCTCCACGATGACCGGTATGTAGGCCCGGTTCGGACCGGCCCGGAACGGGGCGGCGAGTACGTCCATCGTCAGGTCGTCCCGCTCGGCCGCCGCGGCGATCAGGTCGGAGGCGAGCAGTCGCTTCTCCATGGGGTGCAGGTCGCCGTAGGGTCGAGGCGTGTAGTAGCCCATCCGGTGAGAGAGCTGGGCGCCCTTCGGGGCCCGGGCCCGCACCCTCAGGCGATGATGATCGCCGGCCTCGCCCGGATCGGTGGGCTGGAAGGAGAGGAGGTAGGTCACGGTGGACGACTCGAGCACTTCCTCCAGTTCGGCGCCGAAGTCGTTCGCGTCTTCATGCAGCCGGCCGCCGGTCTCGTTGGCCAGGTAGAAGAGGGCGTCGCGGCCCACGACGCGAACGCGGTCTTCTTCGCGCGAATCGGCGCGCAGGCCCGAGATGTCGACCGTGTGGATCACCGTGTTGGCCCGGTTGAACTCGCTCAGCATCTGGTGGACCTGGGTCTGGAGCTGGGTGTTGCCGAAGCGTTGGTCGTTGTCGACCTGAGCGAACTGCCCGCGCTCGATCAGGTCGGTTTCCTGCCGCAGCTCCTCGTCGAAGTGGTCCGGCTGGCGGCCGAACAGGAGCCGGCCGTCGAAGCCCTCCGAGAACAGGATCAGGTGCTTGCGGCCCTCGACCGAGGACAGGATGCGCGCCATCTGGTGCAGGGTGTCGGCCCAGCGCGAGATCTGGCCCCGAGCGAAGTTCCGCTCCGACTTCGCCATCTCCCTGCCGATGACCTGGAGGTAGCTGCTCATGCTGCGCTCCATTTCGGTGATCCCCGCGTTGACGCCGCCGACGTCGAGGGCCGAAGTCAGTTCAGGCGCCGGCCCCGGCGTGTCGATCAGAAAGCCCAGCGGATCCTCGGTCGTCAGCCTGAGAAGCCGGGGATTGCCGAGGGTCGAGATCGCCCGCGCCAGTTGGGCCCGGTCGGGCGTGAAGGTGATGAGAAGCTGCGGCCCGGACTCGACGGAGTGGATGCCGACCGCGGCCAGATCCGTCGGATGCAGGTGCTCCAGAACGAAGTTTCTGGCCGCGATCTGGGCCTTGGCGATCGAGGTCGGCGCGGAGTAGGAGAGGTCGAACAGGAAGAGGAAGTGCCGCCGTGCCGCGGGCGGGATGCCGTAGTCCGTCTCGATGACCCGCCGGTCGTCGGGAGCAAGCTGGTCGAGATCGATGACCCGGAAGCCCGTGATCGGCTGGGGCTCTCCCTCGTCGAGGATCTGGAAGTCGTCCTGGGTGAGCCCCCGGACAGCTTCGCCGTCGCGCGCGACGACGTTGACCGGCACCTGGACTTCGAAGACGAACTCGCGTCCCTCGAACTGGCGGAGGTCGGCGGGGTCGGGCTCCTGGGCAGTTGCCGTGAGCGGCGCCAGCGTGAACGACGCCGCAATCAGCGCCGCCGGGGCGAGCCGGCGGGAGAGGGACGCCCGCCTTGCAACTTCAGGCCTGTTGGCGTCTGCCATGAGCGAGATCAAGGGTAGCACCTCCCCGCGTCTCTCCTCCGGCGGCTACCGCGGGCCGCGCTCGATCATCGCCGCGTACTTGCGCGCTTCCTCGTGGGTCGCGTCCAGACGCAGTGCGCGCTCCACATGGTGCTTCGCTTCCGACAGGCGGCCGGTGGCCATGTACACGCGGACCAGACCGAGGTGGACTTCGGGGAGCTCGGAGTCCGCGGAGAGCGCCCGCCGCATGTAGTCGAGCGCGGCCGCCGCATCGCCGGCGGCGAGCGCCGCGTCGCCGCGGTACACGTAGAAGAACGGGCTCGCCCGGTTCATCGCTTCCAGTCTGTCGAGCAGGTCGGCCGCGCGGTCGTGGCGGCCCTCGATCTGGTAGGCGCGGACCAGGTTGGTCAGCAGGGGCACGTTCTCGGGATGAAGTTCCAGACCCTGTTCGTAGATCTCGATCGCACCGTCGACTCGGCCGGTCCGCAGCAGGACCAGGCCGTGGTTGTTGATCGCCTTGTCGAAGTCGGGCGCCAGCCGGACCGCTATATCGAGCCAGCGCTCGGCGGTTTCCAGGTCGTCCGCCATCAGCGCCTCGGCGCCGAGGTTGTTGTAGTAGTGGCCGGCGGCCGCCAGGTCGCTGATCGGCTGGAAGCTGCGGTAGGACTTCGGGCGGTAGGGCAGGAAGTCGTAGGTGGCCATGTTCCCGTCGACGTACATGCCGGCCACGATGTGGCCCCGGCTGACGACGACGCCGTTGTGGTAGTTCCAGCGCTGGTAGTCCTCGACCTCGACGAAGAACGGGTTGAGGCGCCGCTCGCGTCCCGCCGCGACGAACAGGTTGGTGAAGGAGAGGCAGTTGCCCCTGGCGCTGGCGAAGGTCTCCGCCGCGGTGCGGGTGGGCGTGAGTTCGTACTCCAGGTCCAGCCAGCCGAAGATGAAGTCCAGGACTTCGTCGCGGCGACGGGTCTCGCTGCCGGCGGGGCTCACGCGCTCGTTCATGACGGTACGCAGTTCCTCCGTCACGGCGAACGGCACGACGACCTGTTCCCGCCAGCCGCCGCCGAGGCGCCGTTCGAACTCGGCTGTTAGCGTCCCGGAGCCGTCGAAGGGCACGTATGCCGTGCAGGATGCGACCGACGCGCCGAGGACGAACGCCATGCAGGAGAACAGGCGCGACCGGATCGGGGCGGCTGTTGCGGCAACGGACTTCATGGCATATGGACAACTACCGTCGTCTGCTGTACGATTCCCGCACTCGACAGGTTTAGTCCGGGTCAGGCTCGCGTCACACCGCTTCGGCGGTGGATGCTGGTTCGCGGTCAAGTGCGATGTCGAATCTAGCGCGCCTCAGCCCGGTTTCTCTGTTGGACGGTACCGGCAGATAGCGGTCAGACAGCGGCCCAAGGGCCGACACGCACGTAAGCAGGGAGTCAGCAGGACCTGGCGGGTTATTCAAGAGAATGGACGCGAACCGTTATTCTGGATGTGCTTGGGACGGCCGTGGCGCCAATTTGGCGTTGCTTGGCTTCCGCCTGCCTGCAAGCCGTTCAGGGATGCGGGTTTTCGTGTACCGCGGCGCGTGCCCGGCCTCCGGCCGTTCTGGCACGTGCCTTGCGGTAGGCTTGTCGCGATTGGTGAGCCGATTCGGCTCGTTCCAAACTGCGGAGGGCAGTACGGCGTCCAGCTAGGGCGCCCAACCTCTCCGTACAACTCACCTTGGAGGGAGTATTGAACGTTATGAGCAGACGCACCGTTTCGACGTTCGGCGTCATCCTTTGTCTGCTCGTCGGGGGGGCGGCCTTCGGCCAGTCCGCGACGGGCAACCTCTACGGCACGGTGGCCGACGAGTCCGGCGCACCGTTGCCGGGCGTGAGCGTCACGGTCGCCGGCATCGGCGCGGACCGCACGCAGTTCACTGACGCCACGGGCGGGTTCCGGTTCCTGGGTCTCGACCCCGGCGGCTACACGGTCAAGGCGGAGCTCGACGGCTTCGGCGGCATCGAGTATCCGGATGTCGCCATCCGCCTCGGCCAGAACACGAGCTTGCCGCTGACTCTGACGGCGGCGCTCGAGGAGACGATCACCGTCACCTCCGAGAGCCCGCTGCTCGACGAACGGCAGATCTCGGCTGGCACGAACGTCAGCCAGGTCGAGCTCGAGAAGATCCCGACCGCGCGCGACCCCTGGGCGATTCTCTCGCAGACCCCTGGCGTCATCGTCGATCGGGTCAACGTGGGCGGCAACGAGTCCGGCCAGCAGGCCAACTTCCGCGCCGCGGGCGTGGCCTCCTCTCAGAACGACTTCCAGATGGACGGTTCCGAGATCACGGACATGCGCGCCACGGGCGCTTCGCCGACCTACTACGACTTCGACCAGTTCGCCGAGATGTCCTTCACGACCGGCGGCACCGACGTGACGAAGAACAGCTCCGGCGTCCAGGTCAACCTGGTCACCAAGCGGGGCACCAACGAGTTCCGCGGCTCGGCGCGCTTCTACAACACGGCGGGCAGCGGTTACTTCGGCGGCGCCCTGAAGGGGTCGCAGCCGAACATCGACGGCGAGCTCTACAAGTCGAACGGCCAGACTTCGCTGGCCGGCGCCCGCGTTCGCAAGATCGAGGACTTCGGCTTCGAGGCCGGCGGCGCGGCGATCCAGGACCGCCTCTGGTTCTGGGGAAGCTGGGGCCAGAACGACATCGGCCAGAACGCGGCTTCCGGGCAGGCGGACGACACCCTGCTGGAGAACACGGTGATCAAGGCGAACGGCCAGATCAACGACTCCAACTCGATCGTCGGCTCCTACAACAACGGCGACAAGCTGAAGTTCGGGCGCGGCGCCGGCACCACGCGGCCGCCGGCGACGACCTGGAACCAGCGCGGCCCCTCGGCGCAGTACCGCCTCGAGGATCAGCACGTCGCGTCGGCGAACCTGTTCTTCACCGGCACCTACATGCATGGCGACTTCGGCTTCGGCCTGTTCGCCCTCAGCAACCGGTCCGACCAGAACGGTCTCCACCCGGACGCTCCGGACCCGCAGCGGGACGATGGCATCTGGGCCAACAACTACCTCTCCGGTGGTACGTCGTCGCCGAACGACCTGTTCAAGGTGGACGGCACGTACTTCTTCACCAGCGGCGCCAGCGCCACGCACGAGCTTCGGTTCGGCGGCCGGTACCGCACCTACGAGAACGCGTCCGTCTTCCGCTGGGGGCCCCGCCAGACCTGGCACCGGCTCGACCGGGAATGGACGTACTACACGCGTGACGATGTCGGGGAGCTCACTGCCGAGTACACCGGACTGTGGGTCCAGGACACGATCTCGCTCGGTCAGATGACGATCAACGCGGGCCTCCGCTACGACGATCAGACCGGCGAGAACGGCCAGTACGATCTGCCGGCGCATCCGACCCGCCCCGACCTGATTCCGGGCGTCACCTATCCGGGCGGCACCGCGGGCTTCAACTGGGACTCCATCTTCCCCCGGCTCGGCTTCACCTATGCCCTCGGTGAGGAGCGCGACACGTTGGTGCGGGCAAGCTACTCGCAGTTCGCCAATCAGTTGCCCACGAACAGCGTGACCCGCCTCTCGCCGCTCGGGTACTCGCTAGCCATTCACGATTCGGTGACCGACGCGCAGATCTACACGAACGTCGATCCCGACGATCCGATCAGGGTGTGGAACTCGGTGGATTCGGGCCTCAAGACGCCGTCGGTTACCGAGATCCTCGCGGGCGTCGAGCATTCCTTCCTTCCGGAACTCGTCGTCGGTTTCCAGGTCACGGCACGGTCCGTCGACGATCTGACCGAGGCCTGGGCCTACGTCACGGACGCCGACGGCGATCGCCGCCTGGTTCAGGGCAGCGACTTCCAGATGGCTGGCACTCTCACCGGGTCGCTGCCTCGCGGCGCCGGCAGCTACAGCGCCGGCTACTACGACTGGGTCGACGGTGTTCGCCCGCATGTCGGAAGTCACCTGACGAACGGCGTCCGTTCCCGCGACTACCTCGGCTACAGCGTGACGCTGACGAAGCGGCTCGCCAATCGCTGGATGGCCCGCGGTTTCATCCAGGCCGGCGAGGCCGAGTGGAACGTGCCGAACTCGCACTACAGCCGCGCCTCCCGCACCGACGGTCGGGGCGGTGGCAACGTGGACGGCCAGCTCTACATGACGCGTTCGAGCGGCTCCGGCAAGGGCCAGCGCTACCTGCAGTCGTCCTGGACGTACAACCTGAACGGGATGTACCAGGTGGCGCCGGACCGCGGCTGGGGCTTCAACGTCTCGGCCAACGTGACGGGCCGCGAGGGCGGTCCGCTCGCGTACTACCGCAATGTGGGCCTCGCCACGGGCAGTGCCAACGTGAATCTGATCCCGGACTTCGACGCCCTCCGGCTCGATGACGTTCAGGTGATCGACTTCCGGGCCGAGAAGGAATTCTCGCTGTCCGGCCCGGTCAACCTGACCTTCGGTATCGACATCTTCAACCTGACGAACCAGGGCACCGGGCTGTCCTACAACGACCGGGTTGGGGTTTCGAGCGCCGGTAACCTCGCGGACAACATCGCTCCGCGGATTTACCGCCTCGGCGTTCGCCTGAACTGGCGTTAGGCCGGCAAGGCAGTCGGGGGCGGAACGGCTAGCGCCTTTCGCCTCCGACCGGTAGCCTTCTGCTTCGAACGACCGCCGCCTCCGGGCCTGTCCGGGGGCGGCGGTTTTCAATTGGGGCGGTCTAGTAGCATCGCTGCGGGATCAGCGTTTCGGCACGTTGGGGGAAAATCATGAGCTATCGCATCCGAATTGCCGCGGCGGGCATTGCCGGTCTCCTGCTGGCGACTCTCCTCTCGGCTCAGGGCTGGGCGGGCCGCGGGCGCCTCAGCGGCACGGTCGAGGACTCCGAGGGCAACGCCATCGAAGGCGCGAGCATCAAACTGACCCTGGACGGCGCCGGCCCGGAGGAGGTCGCGACGAACCGCCGCGGACG
>JAJDZH010000017.1 GCA_022824725.1 Thermoanaerobaculia bacterium
CCGGCCCGGCACCGGCGCCGCCGACGAGGACCCGCCCCTGGAGCTCCTTTCTCGTCACGGCCACAACTCCGCGTCGCGCCACAGCCGGCCCGCCTGAGCAGAACGAACGCACTCGGCCAGACTGCCGAAGACGACATCGAAGCCCACGTTGCCCGGAGCGTAGTGCGCGAACTTGCCCGAGTTCGTCATCAGCACGCCGCCGGCCGGCGTACGGAGGATCGGCGCAACGACGACGCATGTATCGACGACCACGCGCACGCCGAGAGAACGCAAGCGGTCCAGGCTCCCTCTCCGCTCCAGCTCGTCGAGGGAAAGCCGGTTCGTGCAGACGACGAACTCGACACTGCCGGCCGGCGGATGGCGCTCGACCAGGGGCAGAAGCTCCGAGAACTCGCGCGGCGAGAAGTGCGGGCTGCCGAGCGCCACGACGTCGATCGCCAGGTCGACGCCTGCTCTGGCGCCGGCTTCGGCCGCTCCCGGGGCCGTGGACAGGCTTTCCAGGCCGGCGCGCAGGTCGGACACGTCGATCTCGATCCACTCCTCCGCGTCCTGGCCGCCCAGCGACGCCTCCAGAGTCGGCGCTTCGGGCGTGATGCCGACCGCGTGGAACAGCGCGACCGCACCCGAGGATGCCGCGGCCGCGCCCAGGGCCTTCAGACCGTCTTCGTTCGCCTGCTCCAGGCCGAGCAGAACGGGAATCCGGTTGCCGCAGCGCTCGCCCACCAGGTAGCCGATCGCCGGCAGCAACCAGGACGCGCTCCTGAGAGCGGGCGGCAGCGACCGCAGGTCGAAGACGACCTGACCGCGGCGGTTCTGCTCCAGGTGGAGTCCCACCGCAGGCGCCCGGCCGGTGATCGCCGCGCAGATGTCGATGAAGTCCCCGTAGCGGTGGGTACGCGCACCGAGCACCGAGTTCGCGAACACGATCGCGTTGCTCTCGGCCCAGGCCACCTGCTGCCCGAACGCCGGCCGGGGCGTCGTCTGGTAGGGCGCGCAGGTCCAGATCGTCCGGCAGCCCATCTCCTCGTAGCACTCCATCAGCCGCAGCGCCTTGGCGCGGCGTTCCGCCGTACCCGCGAACTCCTCCGGGTGGAGCAGGTCGAGGCCACCGACGTTCAGCGTCGTCGGCACGTGGACACGGCCGCCGCCCGCGACCAGGAGCTCCGCGAAGTCGACGCCCGAGTCGCCGTGGTAGAGGCAACCGTCGATGTGCGCGCCCTCGATGTCGAGCAGCCGGTCCGCGCCGTAGACGCCAGCCATCGTGACCAGGATGCGCATCGCGACCGCCGCGGCCTCCCCGCGGTCGCCGCCGAGCATCGCGCGGTCGCGCTGGGTCAGTTCGACGGACCCGGGCATGTCCGCGGCGAGCATGGGCGGCCAGTGTAACGAGCACCGGCCGCGCCGCAGGCGGGCTCAACCGTCCCACGCCGAGACGCCACTTCGTTGCGTTTCTGCGGCGCAAGCTCCTAGACTCGCCAACTCGCGAAGGAAGCAGCTAACGACAAGACGGCGCCGGCCTCTTCCGGCGCCCGCGGAGAGGGCCCGCATGGCGATCGACCCAGCACTGCAGGAACGACTCATGGCCGTCGCGCCGTACGGCATGGGCGTCGCGCTTCACGCGGACGAAGCCCCCGACCGGATGGCCGTGGTGTCGAAGTTCGGCGGCCGCACGCTCGCCGAACTGAACGCCAACGCGAACCGCCTGGCCCGGGTGCTGCGGGCCCACGGCGTCGGCCCCGACGTGGGCGTCGCCCTGCTGTGCCGGAACCGGCCCGAGTTCATCGAGACGGTCGTGGCCTGCCAGCGCACCGGCGGACGGATGACGCCGATCAACTGGCACCTCTCGCCACCCGAAGTCGCCTACATCGTCGACAACTGCGAGGCTCGCGTGCTGATCGCGGACGAGGCCTTCGCTCCGGCCGTCGCCGCGGCGCGGACCGGATCGGAGCACTTGCGGCTGACTCTCGCCGTCGGCGGCGGGATCGAAGGCGCCGAGTCCTACGACGAAGCCCTCGCCGCCGAAGACGACTCGAACATCGACAGCCCGATCCTCGGCGCGCCGATGCTCTACACGTCGGGAACGACCGGCCACCCGAAGGGGGTCTACCGCAAGCCGGACACGACGCCGACGCCGTTCCTGCTGGCGGTCCGCGAGGCGGCCGACTTCGAGCCGGACACGGACTGCTCGCTCGTGACGGGACCGCTCTACCACGCCGCGCCACTGGGCATCAACCTGGCGATCCCGATGGCCGTCGGCGTCGGCTCCGTGCTGATGGACAGGTGGGACGCCGAGGAGACTCTCGCCCTGATCGACAGGCACCGGGCGACCCACACCCACATGGTGGCGACGATGTTCCACCGCATGCTGGCACTGCCGCGCGAGGTTCGGGAACGCTACGACGTCTCATCGATGCGCTGGCTCGTCCACGGCGCGGCGCCCACGCCGGTCCATGTGAAGCACAAGATCATCGAGTGGTTCGGCCCCGTCGTCTGGGAGTACTACGCGGCGACCGAAGGCGGCACCTTCTGGGTCGACTCGAAAGAGTGGCTCGAGAAGCCCGGCAGCGTCGGCCGCACCGTGGAGGGAACGAACTACAAGGTGCTAGACGACGACGGCGAACCGGTGCCGGCGGGCACCACCGGTACCGTCTACTTCGAGGCCGCGGAGAACCGCTTCGAGTACTTCAAGGCGCCCGACAAGACCGCGTCCGCCTACCGCGACGACTTCTTCACGATGGGCGACATGGGCTACGTCGACGAGGACGGCTACCTGTTCCTGACCGGCCGGTCGGCGGAGACGATCATCGCCGGCGGGGTCAACATCTATCCCCAGGAGATCGACGACGTGATCCAGCAGCACCCTGCGGTGTACGAGGTCTGCACCGTCGGCGTCCCCCACGAGGAGTGGGGCGAGAGCGTCAAATCGGTCGTCGAGGTAGGCGACGGCTACGAGGCGGGCGACGAACTGGCCCAGGATCTGCTGGCCTGGTGCCGCGAGCACCTGCCCGACTTCAAGCGTCCGCGCTCGATCGACTTCGCGACCGACCTGCCCCGGATGCCCACCGGCAAGATACAGCGCGGCCTGGTCCGGGCGCCGTACTGGAAGGGCCGCGAGCGGCAGATCTGAGTTCCAAGTCGGGCGCCACTACGGCGTCGGCAACACCCGCCCGGATGGGTCGACCGGAGGGTCCCAGCGGACGCTCGCGCTCCCTGAGTGAATGGAAGGTCGGCGCTCGCTGCGGTCGGCTGCGCTCCGGTTGGGCGTCGGTTCATGCGGGTTCATCGGCCGTCGCTTGCCGACAGCCTCGCTGGGACCCTCCCGTCGACCCATCCGGGCTGGAGGCCGTCGAAGAACGAACTGCCGGCCGTTGCGACCTACCAGGAGCCGGATGTGCGCCCGTCAGCTAGGGCAGGTCCGCCCGAGCAGTCGAGTCAACTAGAACCCGCAAGGCTTGCCGAAGGTCATCGATGAACCGGCGAAACGAGCGGTCCTGACTCGAGCGCTGGAGGTTCATGTGCTCCACGACCTCCTCTGCGTACTCAACGCCACCGAGGTTCGGAGTGACACCAGCCTCGACCATCGCATCGATCAGGAGCCTCTTGTAGCGCCCGCGGTCATACCTGCGGTCGGGCGCCTGACAACCAAGGCCGAACACTCCCTTGAACGCAGCACCATCGAGCAGCAGCCAACGTTCGACATGAGGATCGGGAATCGCTTTGACGACGGGTTGCGGAACATCTTCAACAAGGGCGTCCAGCTCCCGCGCTCGCCTTGACAGACCCTTCCGGTTTGCGTCAATCGCCACGACAATCAGGTCCGGCCGTGGTTCCCCTTGGAAACCGAGGTCAGCAAGGTAGCGGCGAAACTCCGCAACGACGCGGCTAACGCCGCCAGTAGCGCTGCGCCAGTCCTGCCTGACCCTGACGCCCTCCTCGCTGGCTACGCGAGTGACCAACGCTCCGACTATCTGCTCGTGAGCGAAGTCCTCGCCGAAGAGGGCAACTCCCAACTCACGCATCGAAGTCGCCCCGTAAGAGGCGCTTCGACACCGGAACCCGATCGCCTTCGGCTTCCAGGGCGTCTTCAATGTCCGATCGCCGACCCAGCGGCCCCCAGGTCCAATCAGAGAACCGTCCAATCCGGGTTCCGTTGGCCGTCCGCTGGGTCACAAACAGGGACCCTTCCGGCAACAGGTCCGCAAGTATGGGCGAGTGGGTAGTGACAATGTACTGAGTCTGGCCGACATGTTCGCGCGTCTTCAGCAACTCGGCGATCAGCTCTATACGGCGCGGATGCACGCCGTTCTCGGGTTCCTCGAACCCGACTACTGTCGGCTGATCTCCGGCACCCGTCAGAGCAAGGAGTCCAAGCAGCCTCAGCGTGCCCTCCGAAAGCACACGGGCCGGGATTGACACACCGTCCTCCCGAAGGGAGAGCTCCACTTCACCGAAGTTGTTGACCTCCACCTCGATGCCATCGATCTGGGGCACAAGCAAGTGCAGGGCTTTCTCGATACCCCGAAACTCCCTCGGGTTGCTCGTCTTCAGAGTGTTGAGGAAGGCAGCCAACTCTTCTCCCATGAGACCGATGTGCCGGACTTCCTTGACGGGGTTGAGCGCCCGCATGCGCTCTCGCGGCTCAAAGTAGAAGAACTGCCAACTCTCGAGCTCCTGTCGGGCCGCGACCACGTGAGGATGGTGCGGCTGATAGTGCGGCATCGAGAGGATGCTGCGGTCGAGCAAGCGCTCGTAGTACGTCGGGTGCGCCTGGCCTTCCTGTCGAAGGTGAAGCCTCTCACCCTGCCGTTCGATGAAGGGCTTCCGGCGCCCCGTGGGTTCGCCCCTCCCGTTGAGTGCCGCCAGGTACTCGTCGGCGACTCGGAGTATCCCCTGCCGGGGCAACATCTCGACCTCGATGCGATAGCGAAGAGAGCGCTCTCGGACAGGTACTGACCGCCGCGGCTCGGGTTTCGATGTCCTGCCGGAGCGCCTCAGGTCCGAGATCTGGCGACTCACCGATTGCGCCACCGCGTCCGAGATGTGCAGATCCGCCTCCATCGAGAATCTGGCACTCTGCTCAGCCAAGAGCCCCGGAAGCCCTCTACGACCAAGACGAAACGACTCCAGCGGCTTACCGCGATAGGGCGCCTCGAACGCTCCCTTGAGCGTCCGACTCGTGGCCAGTTCCGCGAGCAACTGCAGCGCATCCAGGAAGTTGCTCTTCCCCGCCGCGTTGGGGCCGAACAGCACCGTCAGCGGCTCCAGCTCCACATCGACATCCGCCAGGGACTTGTACCCCTTGATGTGGATTCTCTTGAGCACCGGCGCCTCCCCTGGCAGCCGGCATCCTATCCGGCAGCGCCGGACGTTCTCGTCTATGCTCCCGCCGTTCCCAACCGCACGAGCGGCCATACAGAACCGACCCAGAGGCGAGAGCATGAAGGCAGTCGTTTGCAGTGAATTCGGTCCCCCGGAGAACCTCACGATCGAGGAACGTCCCGATCCGGTGGCGGGGCCTGGAGAGGTCGTCGTCGACATCCACGCGGCGGCGATCACCTGGCCCGACACGCTGATCATCGAGAACCGCTATCAGTTCCGGGGCGAGCCGCCCTTCGTGGTCGGCGGCGAGGTAGGCGGCAAGGTCGCCGCGGTCGGCCCGGATGTCGACGGCCTCGCGGTCGGCGACGACGTGGTCGGGGGCGGCGGGACCGGTGGCTTCGCCGAGCAGGTGCTGCTCAAGGCGTCCCAGGTGCGCAAGCTGCCGCCGGGGCTCGGCCACGCGGAGGCCACGGGGTACGGCTACGCCTACGGCACGGGCCACTACGCCCTGAAGTACCGGGGCAATCTCAAGCCGGGGGAGACGCTGCTCGTGCTCGGCGCCGCCGGCGGCGTCGGCCTGGCGGCCCTGGAACTGGGCAAGGTGATGGGCGCCCGGGTGATCGCCGCCGCTTCGAGTGAGGAGAAGCTGGCGCTCTGCCGCGAACGCGGCGCGGACGAGACGATCAACTACTCCGAAGAGGACCTGAAGAACCGGGCCAAGGAACTGACCGGCGGCAAGGGCGTCGACGTCGTCTACGACGCGGTCGGCGGCGAGTACGCGGAGGCGGCGCTGCGAGCCACGAACTGGCGTGGCCGCTTTCTGGTCATCGGCTTCACCGCCGGCATCCCCCGCATGCCGCTCAACCTGACCCTGCTCAAGGGCTGCGACATCGTCGGCGTGTTCTGGGGCGCTTCCCGGATGCGCGAGCCGGAGATCTTCGAGGCGACGCGGGTCGAAACGGAGGCGCTCGCCGCGGAGGGCAGGATCCAGCCCTGGATCTCGCGCCGCTATCCACTGGAAGAGGTGCCGCAGGCGCTTCGCGACATGATGGACCGCAAGATCATCGGCAAGATGGTCATGCAACGATCAGGCTAGGAGATTGTACCGCTGGAACTGGGTGCGCCGGCGCCCTCGCCGGCTTCTGACAGAACGCGCCGCGAAGCGGCGACCGAACTCCGGCATGAACAGGAGAATTTGACATGAAGTTCGGCGCGCAAGTCACCGTCTATCGCAACACCTGGGACAGCGTGCGGGAGGTGGCCGAGCTGCTCGACCAGGGCCCCTGGGACAGCATCTGGTACGCGGACCACTACCTGCCGCCGCCCGGAATCAAGGAAGAGGAGCACCTGGCGGCCCAG
>JAJDZH010000472.1 GCA_022824725.1 Thermoanaerobaculia bacterium
CTTCGCGGTGACGATCTCGACCCGGCTGGCGGCCGTCGTCAGCAGGGTTTCGAGCGTGCCGCGTTCCTTTTCGCCGGCCAGTGCGTCCGTCGCGACGATCGAGCCGCCCGTGAGCATCATCATCACGATGATCGCGGTCAGGAGTCGTCCGAGGAAGAGACCGGACGTCTGCTCCTCGCTGGCGGTTTCGATCCGCTCGACCGGCAGCAGATCCTCGGGCTTCGTGTCGAAGCCGGCCGCCTCAAGGCGCTGCTGGCGGACCTCCACGCGCGTCCGCTGCAGCGCGCGCCTCAGGAACCCCTCGGCTGCGCCGGAGGCATCCAGGTCCGCTCGATAGGTGAAGACGGCAAGGGGAGCGCCGCTCTCCGCGGTCCCGCTCTCCCAGGCGACGTGAACGTGGAGCTGCTCCGCGTCGAGGGCGGCCGGAACGTCGGCCGGGGTCTCGACGCGTTCGAAGCGGACCGTGGGGCCGTCCGCCGTGTCCGGATCGCCTGGCGCCCTGTCGTCGCCGACGATCGCCAGAGCTCGCTCGAGCCATGCCTGCGCGTCGGCGGAGGCAGGATCTTCGGCGACGGCGTAGTTGTAGGTGCGGCTCTCGAGCCTTTCCTGCCGCCGCTCGGTGGTCAGCGAGGTCAAGTACCACATCAGCGGCCACATGACGAGCGGCAGGGCCACGGCGAATACGAGCACCCGCGGATTGCGGGCGAGCTGGCGCAGGTCGTTGATGACCAGCGCGATGACGGTGCGGCGGTTCATTGGCCCGCCTTACTCGGTCGTGTCGTTGCCGGTGACGTAGTCGACGAAGATGTCCTCGAGGTAGTGCTGCGACGTCGCCGCGCGCAGCCCTTCGAGGTCGTCGCAGGCGCGGATCCGCCCCTTGTCGATGATGGCGATCCGGTCGCAGAGGCGTTCGGCTTCGCTCATGATGTGGGTCGAGAACAGGATCGTCTTGCCCTCGTCGCGCAGTTCCTGGATGCCCTTCTGGAGATCGAGCGCGTTCAGCACGTCCAGGCCGACGGTCGGCTCGTCGAAGATGAGCACCGGTGGGTCGTGGACGACGGTGCGGGCGATCGACACCTTCTGCTTCATCCCGGTCGAGAGCTTCTCGATGCGGGCCCCGGCGTACTCGCCGAGACCGAAGCGCTCGATCATCTCCTCGACGCGGTCCCTGGTGCGCTCAGCCGGATACTTGTTGACCCGCGCGAACAGGGTCAGCGTCTCGCGGGCGGTCAGCCGGGGATAGAGGGCCGTGCTCGCGGAGTAGAAGCCGAGGTGGCGGCGCACTTCCACCGGGTCGCGGACGACGTCGTGGCCGAGCACCCGGGCGGTGCCGTTCGACGGCTGAAGCACGGTCGAGATCATCCGCAGCGTTGTCGTCTTGCCCGCGCCGTTGGCGCCGAGCAGGCCGAAGATCTCTCCGCTCCGGCATTCGAAGTCGACCTCCCTGACCGCGTTGACTTCGCCCCGGGCCTGGTCGAAGAAGCTCTTCGAGAGACCCTGGACCTCGACCTGGACGGTGCTCATGGCTTACCTCCCGCTGGGCGAAGTTGCCGGCGCAGGAACTGGAACAGGTTGCCCTCGAACGAACCGGTGGCTACCTCCTCGACCCGCAGCACGCGCGAGGCGAGCCACAGGCAGCCGATGATCGCAGCGGCGTTCGAGAGCAGGGTGATGCCGAGCTGCAGCCAGAGCAGGTTGCCGCCGATCGCCTGACGCAGCAGCAGGACGACGTTGACGACCGGAATCGCTGCCAGCGGCGGCGTGAACTCGAGGCTCGGGTCGTTCAGCACGACGACCGGGAAGATGACGAGCAGATAGATGGGAGTGACCATGGACTGACCTTCCTTGAAGGTGCGGGCGAAGGCGGCGAGGATCATCATCGCGGCCCCGATCAGGGCGCCCAGCAGGACGGCGGTGAGAAGCAGGACCGGCAACGACCGCAGCGGCAGCTCGAAGGCGAAGCCGCTGCCGTCGCGGTCGCCCAGGCGGGCGAGCAGCGGTCCCAGGAAGGAGCGGAAGGAAACGACCATGGCGGCGGCGTTCAGCGCGCCGGCGACGGTGCCCATCGTGGCGACGTAGAGGTACTTGGCGGCGACGATGTGGATGCGCCGCGTGGCGAGCGTGCTGGTCGTTTCCCAGGTGTTCCGCTCGCGCTCCCCGGCGGTCGAGTCGATCGCCGGGTAGAGGCAGCCGTTCGCGATCATGATGACGAAGAAGAGGGGGATCATCATCCCCATCAGGAACTGCCCCATCTCGACGCCGGTGGCGAGGTTGTCGGATTCCACCTCGAACACCTGCCACTCGCCGCCTTCGAGGCCGTGCTGCTCGGCGATCCGGTCGAGCCAGGCCGAGCGTTCGGCGGAAAGCGCCCGCTCCAGGCGCCCGCGGGCGGTCTGCGACTGGTCGCTGGAGCCGTCGCTCAGGAGCGAGATGGCGGCGTTGCCCGGCGGGCCGTCGGCTGTCGCCTCGAAGATCAGGGCGGCGTCGAGTTCGGAGGCCCGCAGGCGTTCCTCGATGCCGGCGCGGTAGGCGGCCGCCGCTCCGGCCGCTGGGGCGTCGACCTCGTTGACCTCGACTCGCCCCTCCTCTTCGAGCCGCTCGAGCAGGCCGCGATGCTCCGCGGGCAGGCCCGCGATCTCCACCCGCGAAGCGAAGCTCTCGGTGCGGGCGGTCACGAACAGGATCGCCGAGAAGATGACCCACATCATCAGCGGGTACATCAGAAGCGGGATCAGGATCCCGTTGATCAGGACGGACCGTTCGCGCAGGGCGGACCTGAGTTCGCTCAGGTACAGCAGGCGGATGGTGGTCCAGTCCATTCGGGCGGGTGCTGGGGCGGGCGGGAGTATAGAGGGCGCCGGAAGCCCTGGCCCTCGTTACGTCGCCGGGAGAGGGGGGTTTCCGTAGCGTCGTTGCGCGGCTCCCGGAATGCCGGCGAGGGCGCCGGGCGCACCCAGTGTTCGTCAGGCCCGCTGCGCGACTTCCCAGGCCAGTCCGGCCGTCCGCGGCACCGATTCGCCGACTTCCTTCGCGTGGGCGCTCGCGGCGGTGCCGTCGCGCACCCGGCCGGCGATGCCCTGGGCAATGCCGGCGCTGCGGAACAGGTTGTAGGCGAGGTAGAAGTTCCAGTGCGGAATGCCGTCGCGGCCGGTCCGCCGGCAGTAGGCGTCGCGGTACGGCTCGAGGGTCGGTATGCCGAGCGCCTCCAGGTCGCGGCCCTTGAGC
>JAJDZH010000140.1 GCA_022824725.1 Thermoanaerobaculia bacterium
ACGGTGACCGCGATCCAGATGCAGCGCGGCGCGATCGAGTCGATGCGGCTGCCGGAGAACCCGCTCGACGTCCTCGCGCAGCAGATCGTCGCGATGTGCTGCGGCCGGGAGTGGACCGTCGACGGGATGCTCGCCCTGGCGAGGCGCGCCCGTCCCTACCGCGGCCTGACGCGCAACCTGCTCGGCGCGGTCCTCGACATGCTGGTCGGCCGTTTTCCCTCGGAGGAGTTCGCCGATCTGCGGCCCCGGCTGTCCTGGGATCACGGACGCGACGTGCTGACTGCCCGGCGCGGCGCGGACTTCCTGGTGCGCATGAACGCCGGCACGATTCCGGATCGCGGGCTGTTCACGGTCCACCTGGGGCCCGAGGGTCCGCGGGTGGGCGAACTCGACGAGGAGATGGTCTACGAGTCGCGCGCCGGCGACACCTTCCTGCTCGGCGCTTCCGCCTGGCGGGTGACCGAGATCACACGCGACCGGGTCATCGTCCGGCCGGCGCCTGGCGAGCCGGGGCGGATGCCCTTCTGGCACGGCGATGGCCCCGGCCGGCCGCTGGAGCTGGGCCGGGCGCTCGGCGCCTTCGTACGCGAACTCGGCCAGAGGCAGGGCGCCGCCGCCAGAGGTTGGCTCGAACGCGAAGCACCGCTCGACCCGCACGCCGTCTCGAACCTCTGCGCCTACGTCGAGGAGCAGCGGGACCGCACCGGCGCGCTGCCGACCGACCGCGCGGTGACGATCGAGCGCTTTCGGGACGAGGTCGGCGACTGGCGCGTGTGCATCCTGACCCCCTTCGGCGCCCGCATCCACGCGCCGTGGGCGATGGCGCTCGAGCGCCGGATCGGCCGGCGCTACGGCTTCGAGCTCCAGACTCTGTGGACCGACGACGGACTGGCCCTCCGCTTCGCTGACACCGACGAGTTGCCGGCGGCGCGGGAGTTCCTGCTCGACCCCGACGAGGTCGAGGACCTGGTCGTCGAGCAGGTCGCCTCCTCGCCCATGTTCGCGAGCCGGTTCCGCGAGAACGCCGCCCGCGCGCTGCTCCTGCCTCGCAACCGGCCCGGCAAGCGGACGCCGCTCTGGCAGCAGCGGCAGCGGTCGAAGAACCTGCTCTCCGTCGTCCGCAGGTACCCCGACTTCCCGATCCTGCTCGAGACCTACCGCGAGTGCCTGAGCGATCTCTTCGATCTGTCCGGCCTGGTCGAACTCATGGCGGAGGTGGCGGAAGGGAACGTCCGGGTCGATGACGTGGAGACCCCGGCGCCGTCTCCGTTCGCCCGCTCCCTCGTCTTCTCCTACGAAGAGCGCTTCCTCTACGACCAGGACGCTCCCGCGGCAGAGCGCCGGGCGCAGGCGCTGACTCTCGACCGGGAGCTCCTGCGGGAACTTCTCGGCACGGCGAGCCTGAGGGAGCTGCTCGACCCGGACGTGATCCGGGCGGTCGAAGAGGAGTTCCAGGGGCTTTCGCCGGACCGCCGCGCGCGGCACGAGGACGACCTCTACGATCTGCTGCGGCGAACCGGCGGTCTTACCCGGGAGGAGATCGAGGCGCGGGCGCCGCGAGAGGCGGGTGACTGGCTTGCGCATCTGGCGCGGCAGAAGCGCGCGGTCCAGGTGGAGTTCAAGGGCGGCGAGCGGATGTGGACGGCCGCGGAGGACGCGGTGCTCTACCGCGACGGCATCGACGCGGTGCTGCCCGAAGGCCTGCCGGGCGAACTGCTCGCGCCGCGGCCGGCTCCCCTGGAGAGCCTCCTGCGGCGCTACGCGCACAGCCGGGGTCCGTTCACGGCCGCCGATGCCGCGGCCCGCTTCGGCCTGCCCGAGGGTGCGATCGAGCCGCTGCTGGCTCGCCTGGAGGAGGACGGCCGGCTCAGCCGGGGCGAGTTCCGCAGGGAAGGCGACGTGGTCGAGTGGTGCGACCGCGACGTGCTCCGCCGGATCAAGCGGCGGACGCTGGCCAGGCTGCGCCGTGAAGCCGAGCCGGTCGACGGCGCGGCTCTGGCGCGCTTCCTGACTCGCTGGCAGGGCGTTGAGACGGCCGCAACGGTCCCGGCTCTTCCGGCGACGCGGGCCCGCGGGCCGTCGGTGGCGCCGGCAGCGTCGGACGGCGCCCTGGTTCGTCTTCGGGAGGCCGTGGCGCAGCTCGAAGGCGTGCCGCTCTCCTGGCGGACCCTGGTCGGCCACGTACTCCCGGCGCGGGTGCCGGGATTCCGGGTCGAGATGCTCGATCGCCTCGCGGCTGCCGGAGAGATGCTGTGGGTGGGCGACGGCAGGCTCGGGTCGAGAGACGGCCGGGTCGCGATCTACCGCCGGGAGGGCTTCCAGGTTCTGGCGCGCGAGAGCGGGACTTCCGAACCGCCGGAGGAGTGGCCGGCCGCGGCGCCTCATGGCGCGGTCCTCGACCGCCTGGCGGCGCGCGGCGCCTGCTTCACGTTCGACCTCGTCGGCGGTGTCGTCGGCGATGGCGACTGGGGCGAAACGGAGGTCGAAGCGGCGATCTGGGATCTCGTGTGGGCCGGCCGGATCACGAACGACACCTTCCTGCCGCTCGCGGCCCTCGGCAAACGGCGGCGGTCGGCCGCCGCGCGTGCGTCTCGCGGGCTCCCCCGTGGCTGGCGTCGCGGGCCTCGGGCCGGCACCGCGCTGGCTGGCATGCGCGCGGGGGTCTCGGGCGCCCGGCGTGGCCGGGCCGGGATGCTGGCCGGCGGCCGCTGGTCCCTGGTCAACGACCTGGCTTCGGCGGCCGGGCGGGTGAGCGACACGGAATGGTCGCACGCCATGGCGACGCTGCTGCTCGACCGCCACGGCGTGGTCGCCGCCGAGACGGCGCGTGCCGAGAACGTGCCGGGCGGTTTCGAGGCGCTCTATCCCGTGCTGCGCGAGATGGAAGAGGCCGGCCACATCCGCCGCGGCTACTTCGTCCAGGGCCTGGCGGGCCGCCAGTTCGCCCTGCCCGCGGCGGTCGAGCGCCTGCGGCGGGAGCGGAGAGGACCGGCAAAGCGAGGACCGATCGGGATCCTGCCCGCCGTCGACCCGGCGAGTCCGTGGGGCGCCGTGCTGCCCTGGCCCCAGCTCGGAACCGAGATCGATCCACGAAGGCGAGGTCCGCGCCGCGTCCCCGGCGCCTGGTTCGTCCTCCGAGCCGGCTCTCCCTGTCTCTTCCTCGAGGCCGGCGGCCAGGGCATCTGGACCTTCGCCGCGCTTGGCGGCGACCCGGAACCCGGGGACGCCTGGGCCGCGCTCGGTGACCTCGCCGGCCGCCGCCGGCGCCGAACGCTACGGGTTCTGCGCATCGACGGCCGTCCCGCCCGCGAGTCCCCGTGGACCGCGACCCTCGACGCCTGCGGCTTCGAGAAGGACCCGGACGGCTACCGGGTCAGCCGGCTGCTGCCGGCGGTGTAGCGGCGCGCCGCCGGAGACTGGCGGACCTACCGGCGCTCCTCGTCGCCGGGTTCGAACGGTCGATACTCCACCAGCGCCGAGCGGCCCACGATGTCGACGAAGGTGACCGATAGGTCGGCGCCGTAGGCGTCCGTGAGGCGAACGGCCTTGCCCAGGCGAAAGCTCACCGGCTGCTGACGTCCCTGTTCGACGGCGATGTTGTCTGCGTAGAGATACGTCCGGTCGGAAGTGTCTCGTATGGGATTCAGACGTCCGCTCAGACCGGGCAGATGTCCTGTCGCCCGCGGGAAGATGGCGGAGCCGCCATTTGGCAACAGGCCCAGTTCGATGACGAGGCCGCCTTGCTGCGGGATCCAGTCTCGTTGAAGTCCCGCAGCGTAGTTCGGTGCTGCGGCGTGCACGGTCATCGGCAGGTGCGTGCTGTGCAGATCGAAGGCCACCTCGCCGGCTTCATCCGTTTTGCCTTGCCGGTAAGTCTTGTTCGGGAAGAGGGCCAGAACGTCAGTTCCCGCGAGCGGTTGCCCCTCCGAGTGCACGGCGATGGTGGCGTTCGCCGGAGTCGGGTCGAGCTTCGCCGCCGGAATGCTCAAGATCAGATTGGAGTCGTCGACTACGCGGTACTCCGGGGATCTTCCGGCAGTCTCCTGCGTCTCGTTGAGAATAATCGCGACGCCGTCTCCGCGGCGTTCCATCAGAAACGCCCGATGAGTCGCACCTGGAACGTTGCCGACCGGGATTCTCCCAAACACGGATGCGATGACTTCATTGCGCGTGGCCTGGCTGGCGCGCATGCTCTCGATCGTCATGCCGTTCGGGAGTTGTCCTGGCGAGTCGATCTCCAGTCGGTCCGCGAACATCGACAGCCTTGTTCGTCGTGAGACCATCGAGTAGTCGCGGTGGGCCAGGGCGTTGACCAAGGCCTCGAAGACGGCAGCCGTGCTGTACTGGGGCATGTTCTCGCGCGCGGGGGTTTTTCGCGCAGCCACTCGCATGTTTCGGGCGACGAACTTCATGCCGTCGGCGAGTTGGCTTTGGAGCGGGCCCTCGATCTCCTGTGCGTCGAGCTGTGCGGAGGCCCGGTCCTTGCCACGATAGTGCGTCGCCGTGATGACTGCCTGGGACAACCAGTCTTGCGGCCTCCTGGCGCACAGGAGAACACCGGCGACTGTGGCCCGCTGTACGTCGGCCTCGTCGCGTGTGAGCAGGCGCATGTTGGTCAGACCGCGTTCAGGTTCGGCAGCCCCGGCAACGCTAAGCAGCGGTACCCATAGCTGCTCGCTGAGCGTCTCGAAGCCGGTGTTCGGAACCGGCTGTCTGTCGAACCAGAGATAGCGCGACTGGGCGCGTCTCTGGGCCAGGCGCATTCGTTCGTCGCCGGTCAGCGGACGCTTGGACGAGCCGACTCTGAGGTAGCTGCGTCCCTTCCGCTCGTGCAGAGAGTCGCCTCGCGGCACCTCGACGAGGACGAAGGCCTTGCCGTCCAGCTCCCTGTGGTGGACGTCGATACGAAGGGCGGGCTCGATGCGGTCGGTGCTTGTCTCAACGAGCAGGTGATCCAGTGCCGCCATCCGTTCGCGCGACATTCCCGGAATCTGACCATCGTCCGTCACGCCGCAGAGGAGTTGGCCGCCATTCGCGTTGGCGAATGCGATCATCTCGTCCGCCAGCTCGTCCCGCGTGGGCTTGGTTGGACGGTTGCCCGAGAACTCGATCTGCTTGAA
>JAJDZH010000374.1 GCA_022824725.1 Thermoanaerobaculia bacterium
CATCATGGTCTGGGTGGGAACCAGGGGGTTCAACTACGAGGCCACCCTGGAGTACATGGGCTACCTGTATGGACTGGGTGTTCCGGCGGAACGGCTGATTGCGCCAGGCGTGGATCACAACCCGGTCTGGTTCTACGAAGCCCACGGTGTAGATCTGTTGCGGTTCCATGACCGCCACTGGAGCGAGTCCGGGCCGGATGGACGGTGACGGTTCTTCCTTGCGCCGTGGCGTTCGGCTAGCCGCGGTCGCGCTGCTCCTCGCAGGCTTCGCGGGTCCCGGTTCGCTGAGGGCCCAGCAGGTCGAGGACCGGGCGGCGCCGCGTGCCGACGAGCGGGATGCCGCGTCAGAGGGCGGCCACGACGAGCGCGACGAAGCCGAGTCCGAGGAACCCGCCGTACACGTCGACGAGGAGATCGTCGTTACCGGCAGCCGGGCGCGGGAGCGTTCGGTCACGAAGTCGATGGTGCCCGTCGACGTGATCTCCGCCGAGCACGTGGCGCATCAGGGAGAGACGAATCTCGACCAGCTTCTGCGCACCGTGGTGCCGTCGCTGAACATCAGTGCGATCTCCGGCGACGCGGCGACCATCGTGCGGCCGACGAACCTGCGCGGCCTGGCGCCGGACCACACGCTGGTGCTGGTGAACGGCAAGCGGCGGCACCGCGGCGCCGTGATCCTGTGGTCGCGGATCGGCGTTTCCCACGGCGCCCAGGGGCCGGACCTGTCCGCGATTCCGGCCATCGCGCTGCGCCAGGTCGAGGTCCTGAGAGACGGCGCTTCGGCTCAGTACGGCTCGGACGCGATCGCGGGGATCATGAACTTCCTGCTCAGCGATGCGCGTTCCGGCGGTTCGTTCGAGGTGTTGACCGGCCTGTACGACGCGGGCGACGGCGAGTCCGTCACGGTGGCCGGCAACGTCGGCCTGCCCTGGGGCGAGGCCGGCTTCGCGAATGTGAGCCTCGAGTACGGCGGTTCCAATCCGACCAACCGCTCCATGCAGCGGGCTGATGCTCTGGCCCTGGTCGCCGCGGGGAACTCCCACGTGGCCGATCCTGCTCAGAGGTGGGGCAGGGCTGAGGTCGACGACGACGTGAAGCTCTGGATCAACTTCGGCCGGCCGCTGGGACGCGGCGGCGCCACGCAGTTCTACGGCTGGGCGAACCACGCGGACCGCAACTTGACGGCGAGGAACTTCTTCTTCCGCAACCCGAACACCCGGGACGCGGTCTACAGCGGCGACGGCGGCGCGACGCTGCTGATCGGCGACGCCCTGGACGCGGCCGACGGGACGCCGGACGGCTCGGCCGGCTGCCCGGTCGTCGCGGTGACGGACGCGCTTCCGGACCAGGACGCGCTGGGACGCGTCTTCGACGATCCGAACTGCTTCAGCTTCCAGGAGCTCTTCCCGGGCGGTTTCCAGCCGGTGTTCGGCGGCGACCGCGTGGATTCGTCGCTCGTCCTCGGCGTTCGCGGGTTCACCGCCTCCGGGACCGGTTGGGATCTGAGTGTCAGCGCCGGCCGGAACGAGATCGACTTCCTGCTGTTCGACAGCGTGAACGCGTCACTCGGACCGCTCAGCCCGACCTCCTTCAAACCCGGCCTCTACGGCCAGCGCGACGTGAGTGCGAACCTCGACCTGCTGCGTCAGCTCGGTGAGCGGCTCCATCTGGCCGGCGGCCTGGAGTGGCGCGAGGAGCGCTTCGAGATCGGCCTCGGCGACCCCGCTTCCTGGCGGATCGGTCCCTATGCCCGGCAGGGATTCAGTTCCGGCTCGAACGGCTTCCCCGGGTTCAGCCCGGTGGCGGCGGGAGCCTGGACCCGTTCCAACGCGGCGGTTTACGGCGACCTGGAGTACGGACCGCCGAACGAATCCTGGAACCTGGGACTGGCGGTGCGCCTGGAGGACTACGAGGACTTCGGTTCGACCCTCAACGGCAAGATTGCGGCCCGCCGTCAGGTTTCGGAGGCGCTCGCCCTGCGCGGGAGTGCTTCGACGGGCTTCCGGGCGCCGACGCCCGGCCAGCAGAACGCCTTCAACGTCTCCACGCAGTGGGACGCGGAGCGCTTCGAACTGGTGAACAACGGCACGATCCCGCCGGCCTCCAGGGTTGCCGAGCTACGCGGGGGCAAGGCCCTCGACGCGGAGAAGTCGATCAACCTGGCCGCCGGAGCGATCCTGGAGCGCGGCCCGTTGACGGTCACGGCGGACGTGTTCCGCGTCGACGTGAGCGATCGGCTGGGAGTCACCGGGCTGTTCGAGCTGCAACCCTTCGAGGTCGAGCAACTGCTCGCGGAAGGCATCACGAGCGCCGCCAACATCACGAACTTCCGCTTCTTCGCCAACGACTTCGAGACCCGCACCGAGGGCGTGGACCTGGTCGTCACCTGGCGGCCGCCCCAGGCCCGCGGCCGCACGACGCTCGACCTGGCCCTCAACGTGACCTCGACCGAGGTCGTGGAGTTCAACCCGCTGACCCTGGACCGGCAACGCATCCGCGAGCTGGAGGAGGCCCTGCCGGGCGTGCGCTGGAACGCGACGCTGCACCACGAACTGGGTCGTCGCGCGTCGGCCCGGCGGCCGGTCGAACTGCTGGCCCGGCTCGGCTACTACGACGGCTGGTACGACCCGTTCATCCCCGTGGACTTCGGCGGCGCGTACCTGCTGGACGTCGAGGTCGGCGTCCCGTTGCCCGGCGGCGCCCGGCTGGCGATCGGCGCTCGCAACGCCCTGGGCGAGACCGGCGACGGCAATCCGACGCCGACACTGCTGGGCAACCCGCACAGCACCCGCTCGCCCTTCGACGTCAGCGGCGCGTACTACTACTCCAGGCTGCAGTACCGCTGGGGCCGCGGGAACTGAGTCGCTTGCGCGTTCAGGCCTGAACGCGGGACCGCTGCATCGCAGGGGCGCCCTGCGGAAGGTGCATCCCGGCCTTCCGGGCCGCCTTCCTGCGGCCACGAATCGCTCGTCGCCGTTCCCGGCCGCGCTCGACCAGAAGGTAGAGCGAGGGCACGAAGATCAGCGTGATCAGGGTCGATGCGAGCAGGCCGCCGACGACGACCCGCGCCAGGGGCGCCTGCAGTTCGGATCCCTCGCCGATTCCCAGCGTCAGCGGCAGCAGGCCGAGCGCGGTGGTCAGGGTCGTCATCAGGATCGGCCGCAGGCGACGGCGCGATCCGCGGATCAGGGCCTCGTGCAGCGTGCAGCCGACGTCCCGGCGCATGCGGTTCACGTTGTCGACCAGGACGATCGCGTTGTTGACCACGATCCCGACCAGGACGACCAGGCCGAGGAAGGAGTTCATGTTCAGGGTCGTGCCGGTGACCGCCAGGGTCAGGAGCACGCCGAGGAGCGAGAACGGCACCGCGGTCATGATGACGAGCGGCTGGACCAGGGACTCGAACTGGACCGCCATCACCGTGTAGACGAGGAAGACCGCGAGCAGTACGCCGATCAGAAGCTCAACGAAGACCTG
>JAJDZH010000184.1 GCA_022824725.1 Thermoanaerobaculia bacterium
CCGGTCCGGGGAGCGGCTCAAGATCTCGGTCGAGGTGACGGCAGGCAACGAGTTGCGGGTTCACTATGCTCTCGCGCCGTCGCCCGGACACTAGACAGGAGGACATCCGGCATGCCGTTCAACTGCATCAAGACCGAGACCAGGGGCCGCGTCGGGCTGATCACGCTGGATCGCCCGAAGGCGCTGAACGCCATCAACGCCGAACTGGTCGGCGAGCTGGCGACGGCCCTCGATGGGTTCGAGAGCGACGACGGCGTCGGGGCGATGGTCCTGACCGGGTCCGAGAAGGCGTTCGCGGCCGGGGCGGACATCAAGGAGATGCTGGCCAAGGAATTCGTCGACGTGGTGCGGCATGACTTCATTCAGCCGTGGGAGTGCCTGTCTCGCTGCCGCAAGCCGATCGTGGCGGCGGTGTCGGGCTATGCGCTCGGGGGCGGCTGCGAGATCGCCATGATGTGCGACATCGTGCTCGCCGCCGATACCGCCCGCTTCGGCCAGCCGGAGATCCTGCTCGGCACCTTTCCCGGTGCGGGTGGGACCCAGCGGCTCCCGCGCGCGGTCGGCAAGGCGAAAGCCATGGAAATGGTCCTGACGGGGCGCATGATGGACGCGGAGGAGGCCGAACGCGCCGGCCTGGTCAGCCGGATCGTCCCGGCGGCGGAGCTGCTGGACGAGGCCATGAAGGTGGCCGCCAAGATCGCGGAGCAGTCCCTGCCGTCCGTGATGATGGCCAAGGAGTCGGTGGACCGGGCGTACCAGCTGACGCTCGACGAGGGGATCCGGTTCGAGCGGCGCCTGTTCCAGTCGACGTTTGCCACCGAAGACCGCCGAGAGGGGATGCGGGCGTTCGCGGACAAGCGCAAGCCCGACTTCAAGAATCGTTGACCCTGGGCCGAAAGCGCGCTAGGAACGCGTCGCTCCCACGTAATTCCCGGAGAATCCCATGGCGCATCACGCGTCCGCGAAGAAACGCATCCGTACCAACGGCCGCCGCCGGAAGATCAACCGCAACCGGATGAGCCGTGTCCGCACGTTCGTGCGGAAGGTCGAGGAAGCCCTCGAGGCCGGCAACCACGAGACTGCGCACGCGGCACTGCGCGGCGCCGAGCGGGAAATGCGGCGGGGCGTGAACAAGGGCGTGCTGCGGCTGGGCACCGTCTCGCGCAGGGTTTCCCGCCTGAACGCCCGCGTGCGGGCGCTCGCCTGAACGGGCGCCGGTGACGGGCGGGCACCGCAGCGGAAAGAACGGTCCGGGCGGACCGGACCGTTGCCCGCGGACCGCCGGTCCGGACCGCGCCGACCGAACATTTGTTCGGGCCCCCGGGAGGGCTGAAATAACCGTTTAGCTATAGGACCCAACGAATCGCTTATTTGACGAACACAGGACCCTGATGGACGATTTCTTGGCGAGCAATCTATTTCTTCCGGCATCGTCCAGATTTGACAAAGAATTTGCGTTTCAGTGACAGAAATGGGTCAGGTTGCTGAAATGCCCCGCTTGTGCGAGGTCTCGGCCCGGGCCTATTCTGGCCAAGCGTTGCAGGAGCACGGCGCTTCCCCAGAAGTCTGCTAACAGACGGTTTCGCATAGGTTTTTGTGGGCTTAGTCGGGACTCCTGCCGAGTTGGGTGCGGCCATGGCAGTGGGTGCCAGGACCGGAGGGGAGGAGCGCCGGATGGACGGACATTGCTGGCATGCGGCGCAATCGCGACTCCGTGACGAAATCAGTCCGGCGGCCTTCGAGAACTGGCTGTTGCCGCTGCAACCGGTAGGTCCGGGAATCGACCCGCTGGTCCTCGCTGCACCGTCGGAATTCCATCGGCAGTGGGTGCGGAGCCAGTACCTCGGGCAGATTCTCTCCAGCTGTTCGGCGGCGGACCCGTCGGTGCGGCGCGTCGAGATCGTCGTCAAGGAGGACGGGACGGCCGCGCCGGGGGAGGCGCCGCCGTCGGCAGCGCCCTCGCATGTCGGCAGCGTGCTCGATCCGCAGCGGACGTTCGACTCCTTCGTGGTCGGCGCGAGCAACCAGGTGGCCTACGCCGCCGCCCGGCGGGTGGCCGAGGGGCGGACCAGCGGCAACCGGAACCTCCTGTTCTTCTCCGGGGGTGTCGGCCTTGGCAAGACGCACCTGATGCACGCGATCGCCTGGGAGATCATCGGCCGCGGGAAACGCAACGTCGCCTATTTGTCCTCCGAGAAGTTCACGTCGGAGTTCGTGGCGGCGCTGCGCGCGAAGGACACCGACGCGTTCAAGCGGCGGTTCCGGACCGTCGACGTCTTCATGGTTGACGACGTGCAGTTCCTGGCCAGCCGGGTCCAGACCCAGGAGGAGTTCTTCCACACCTTCGACGCGCTCTCGAACGAGGGGAAGCAGATCGTCGTCTCGGGCGACCGGGCGCCGGTGGACATGGAGGACGTCGACCGGCGGCTGCGTTCACGGCTCGGCGGCGGTCTCCTGGCCGAGCTGCGCTCGACCACCTACGAGCTGCGCCTCAGCATCCTGCAGCGGCACCGGAGCCGCTACGACGAGGTCAGCGTTCCCGACGCGGCGCTCGAGTTCCTGGCCACGAAGATCACGAACGACATCCGGGAGTTGACCGGGGCGCTGGCGCGCGTCGTTGCGCACGCGGAGTACGAGAACCGCCCGGTGACGCTCGATCTCGTGCGTGACGCGCTCCCCGACCTGCTGCGCGCAAACCAGCGCCGGGTGACGGTGGAGGCCATCCAGAAGGCGGTCACGGAGTACTACGGCCTGCGCCGGGGCGACCTGGTCTCGGCCCGTCGCGAGCGCCGCATCGTGGGTCCGCGCCAGGTGGCGATGTGGCTCTGCAAGCAGCTCACGCCGATGAGCCTTCCGGACATCGGCGGCCGGTTCAACCGCGACCATTCCACCGTGGTGCATTCCACGCGGCGGGTCGACGAACGGCTCGCGAACGAGCCTGTCCTGATGGAGGACGTCGAGAAGCTGAAGCACTGGATTCTAGACTGATTCCAGGTGCAAGAGGGGGCGCATCCTGCTAGACTGACGCCCCTGAAGTTCCATCGCGAAAAGACGTGTGGCTGCACCGGTCGCAGGGCCGGTTCCGATCACGTGGATCAATGAAATTTACGCTTGATCAAAAGGATCTGCTGGCACCTCTGAAGCACGTGTACGGGGTGGCGGAACGCCGCGACCGCACGCGCGCGCCGATCCTGGCCCACACGCTGATTCGGGCGCAGCGCGGCGCAGACGGGGAGAACGGCACGATCGCGTTCGATGCCTGCGATGACGAGGTCCTCTACGAATCCGAACGGCTGACGGGCACGGTCGAGGAGGAGGGCGAGGCCACCGTCGAGGCGCATCTCCTGCATGACCTGGTGAACCGGATTCCGCGCAACACGGCGATCCAGGTGCGGATGACGCCGGTCGCCGAAGCGGCCGGCTCGGAACCCGACGGGGCCGTTACCGAACTGCCGGATGCCCTGGGCGGAGAACCCGAGAAGCGGGTGATCATCGAAGCCGGCGGGAGCACGTTTGCCCTGCCCTCGCTGGCCCCGGGCGACTTCCAGAAGTTCGCCGAGCCGCCCGAGGATGCGCCGCTGCAGTTGCCCGCCGCAGAGCTCCGGCGGCTGATCGATTCCTGCCGGGTCTCGATGTCGGATGACGATGCGCGGCTCCACCTCAACGGGATCTTCATGCACACGGCCGACGAGGACGGGAAGACGCTGCTGCGGGCGGCCGCCACCGACGGCCATCGGCTGGCGTGCTCGGCGCACGTGCTGGAGGCGGGCGGCGGCGCGATCAAGGACGGGATCACGCTGCCCAAGAAGGCGGTCGAGCAGGTGGACGGGCTCCTTCGCAATGCGGACGGCGACGTGGCGCTGTGGTCGGGCGACAACCTGCTGCGGCTGGACGTCGGCTCGGTGTCCATGACCGCGCGCCTGAGCCAGGGCGGCTTCCCGGACTACCGGCGCGTGATTCCCCAGTCGCTCGAGAACCGCCTGCAGGTCAACCGGCAGTCCCTGTTGCAGGCCATCGACCGGCTGAGCGCCGTGACCGATCCCAAGAGCCGCGGGATCACGTTTCAGCTGGGCGGCGACACGCTCACCCTGAGTGCCGGCAATCCGGCCAGCGGCCTCGGCCGCGAGCTGATCAACGTCAAGTACGAAGGCAAGGCGCTGACCATCGGCTTCAACGGCGACTACGTGACGGCCTGCTGCCGCGTGATCCCCGATTCGGATCTCCTCCTGGAGTTCGACAGCCCCAAGCATGCGGCGGTCATCCGCGGCGCCACCAGCGACGAGACCGTGCACGTGGTCATGCCGCTCAACGTGTCCGCCCAGGGACACGCGGCGCTCCTGCGCGAGGTCGGCGCCGGGTCCGATGCCGGCCTGCAGTTCACCCAGGGGCGAAGCGCGCTGCTGGCGCCCCTGGCGCACATGCACGGCGTGGTCGAGCGGGTGGGGACCCGCCCCATCCTCTCGCACGTGCTGATCCGGGCGGAGGCGGGCAGCGTCGTGTTCGATGCCGGCGACAATCAGGTGCTGTACGAATCCGAACGCCTGGCCGCCCAGGTCGAGACCGCCGGCGCGGCCACCGTCGAGGCACCGCTTTTCTACAGTGTCGTCGGCAAGCTGCCGGAGGGCGTGGACGTGCGCGTCTCCCTGGCCCCGGGCAGCGAATCGGACGGCGACGGTGCATGGCTGGTCGTCGATGCCGGGCAAAGCAAGTTCGTTCTGCCGTCGCTGCCGACCGACGATTTTCCGACGCTGCACGATCTGGAGTGGGAGCAGGTCTTCGAGCTGCCCGTTTCGGACCTGCGGCGGCTCCTGAGCTGGTGCCGGATCTCGATGTCGGGAGATCCGGCCCGCATGCACCTGAACGGCATTTTCCTGCACACCGTGGAAGACGGCGGGCAGCATCTCCTCCGGGCCGGTGCTACCGACGGTCATCGCCTGTCGCAGGCCGAATGCCAGTGCCCGCCGGGGGCCGAGGCGCTGGCGGAGGGCGTGACGCTTCCGCGCAAGGCGGTCGAGCAGATCGAGCGGCTGCTGGCGGATGCGGACGGCGCCGTGGGCGTGGGCATGGGGAACGGCTGGATGCGGCTCGCGGTCGCGGATGTCGTGGTCGTCACCCGCCTGCACGAGAGCAAGTTCCCCGACTACCAGCGCGTCATTCCGACGACCTGCAACAGCACGCTGCAGATCAACTGCGGGGCCCTGCAACGGGGCCTCGAACGGCTGGCCCTCGTGGCCGACAAGAAGAGCCGGGCAATCCGGTTCGAACTGAGCGAGGAGAGTCTCACCGCGAGCGCCGGCGACCACCAGCACGGTGCGGGGCGGGAGGTCTTCGATGGCTCGTTCCGGGGTGACCCGGTCGTGATCGGGTTCCGGTCCGAATACCTCATGGAGTTTTGCCAGACCGCGCAGGGCGACGAGATGATCATCGAGTTCCAGGCCTCCGGCCAGCCGGCGGTGATCCGCGACACCGGAGAGGTCGGCAGGCTGCACGTCATCATGCCGATAAGGGTCTGACCAGGACCCGAATGCAGAAGGTGTTGCCGACACGTCCGGGAGCGGATCGTGCGGCGGCAGCCTTGGTCCGGGTCGAGCTTCGCGACTTCCGCAACCACGCGCGGCTCACGCTGGACCTGGAGCCCCGCTCGCTCGCGATTACCGGGCCCAACGGCGTCGGGAAGACCAATCTCCTCGAGGCAGTGTCCATGCTGGCGCCGGGCCGCGGCCTCCGGCGGGCGCGGCTCGCCGACATGGCGCGCGACGACACCGCCGAGTGGGTGCTCAGCTTCGTGCTGCGGACCGGCGAACGCACGGTACGCATCGGCACCGGCTGGAGCCGTGGGGGCAAGCGCCGCGTGCGAATCGATGGCCAAGAGGCCGACTCCACGTTGCGGCTCGGCGAACTCCTCGCGGTGCACTGGCTCACGGCCGCGATGGACGGGCTGTTCAACGCGGGGGCGTCGGTCCGCCGCCGTTTCCTGGACCGGCTCGTTGCCGGCATGAATCCCGATCATGCGGCGCTGACGGCGAACTGGGAGCGTGCCTCCCGGCAGCGCCGCGAGCTCCTGAAGCAGGGCCGGCTGGAGGACGTCTGGCTCGGATCCGTGGAACGCGCCATGGGCGCGGCGGCCGTGGCGGTCGCGCAGGCGCGCCTCGAGGCGGTTTCGGTGCTGGGGGATGCCGTCGCCGGCGGCGCCGGATCGTTTCCCGTTGCCGACATCGGGGTTCGGGGCGGTGTCGAGCGACTGCTGGAAGCCACGGGGCCGACCGCCGCATCCGAGCGTCTCCAGGCGCTGTGGCGTGCAGCCCGACCGACCGACCAGGCATCCGGGCGCACGTCCACGGGTCCGCACCGGAGCGACCTGGTCGTGCACCATCGGAACCGGGGCGTGGAAGCCGCGCGGTGTTCGACCGGTGAACAGAAGGCGCTGCTCATCAGCCTGGTGCTAGCGGCCGTCCGCGTGGAGACCGCGCGTCGCGGGGCGCCGCCGCTGGTGCTGCTTGACGAGGTGTGCGCGCACCTGGACCCGCAGCGCCGTGCTGCCCTGGCCGCCGAGCTCGACGCGCTGGGCGCCCAGATCTGGCTGACCGGCGCCGACGCCGGTTCGTTCGGCGATTTCCGCCACGTGCAGCCCGTGCCGCTGAAGGCCGTGCGCGCAGTCGAGGGAGCGGTGGACTGATGCCAAGCCCTAAACGGTCCGAGGAATACGCGACCCCGGCCCGGTTCCCGGTCCCGGCTCCCGACGGCGCCCAGGGCGAACCGGCGGTCGGCTCGAACGGCGCGGAGTACGATGCCACCAGCATCAAGGTGCTCAAGGGCCTCGAGGCGGTGCGCAAGCGCCCGGGGATGTACATCGGGGATACCGACGACGGCTCAGGCCTGCACCACATGGTGTTCGAGGTGGTCGACAACGCGGTGGACGAGGCGCTGGCGGGCTTCTGCACGCGGATCGACATCGTCCTCAATGCCGACGGGTCGGTGACGGTGAGCGACGACGGCCGCGGGATTCCCACGGGGATCCAGGAGGACGAGGGCGTGTCTGCCGCCGAGGTGGTGATGACCCACCTGCATGCCGGCGCCAAGTTCGACGAGGACAGCTACAAGGTGTCCGGCGGGTTGCACGGCGTCGGCGTGTCGGTGGTGAACGCGCTGTCGGAACGCCTGGACCTGCGAATCTGGCGGGACGAGCAGGAACACCGGATCGGTTTTGTCGGCGGTGTCCCGGAGGGGCCGCTCACGGTCGTGGGCGACGCCGGCGGACGACGGGGCACCGAGGTGACGTTCGTCGCCTCGCCGGACGTGTTCACCAACGTCGAGTACGACCGTACCCGACTCGAGAAGCGGCTGCGCGAACTGGCGTTCCTCAACGGCGGCCTGCGGATCGTGCTGACGGACCGCCGGAACGGCACGCCGTCGATCCACGACTTCCGCTACGACGGCGGGCTCCGCGAGTTCGTCGCGTTTCTCGACCGTACCGTGGTGCCGCTCCACGATGACCCGGTCCTCATCACCGACAAGCGGGACGGCATCGAGGTCGCGCTCGCGCTCCGCTGGAACCGCGGCTACCACGAGACCATGCTGTGCTTCACCAACACGATTCCGCAGAGCGACGGCGGCACCCATCTGGCCGGCTTCCGGGCGGCGCTGACCCGGGCGGTCACGCGCTACGTGCAGGAGTTCGGCGGTTCGCGGCAGGAGAAGGTCCAGCTCGCCGGCGACGACATGCGGGAGGGGCTGACGGGAATCCTGTCGGTCAAGGTGCCGGACCCGAAGTTCTCGTCACAGACCAAGGAAAAGCTCGTGAGCTCGGAGGTCCGGCCGGCCGTGGAGAACGTTGTCGGCGCCGGGCTGACCGAGTGGCTGGAGAAGAATCCGGATACGGCCAAGCGGCTGGTGCAGAAGATCGTGGAGGCGGCACTGGCCCGCGAGGCGGCGCGGAAGGCGCGCGACCTCTCGCGCCGCAAGGACGCGCTCGACATTGCGAACCTCCCGGGCAAGCTGGCGGACTGCCAGGAGCGAGACCCCGCGCTCTCGGAGCTCTACCTGGTCGAGGGCGATTCGGCGGGCGGCTCGGCGAAGCAGGCGCGCAACCGAAAGAATCAGGCGGTCCTGCCGCTCAAGGGCAAGATCCTGAACGTTGAACGGGTCCGCATGGACAAGATGCTGGCGTCGGCCGAGATCGGCACGATGATCGCCGCGCTGGGCACCGGGATCGGCCAGGAATTCGACATCGACAAGCTTCGCTACCACAAGGTCGTCATCATGACCGACGCCGACGTCGACGGCGCACACATCCGCACCCTGATCCTGACGTTCTTCTTCCGGCACATGGAGCCGGTCATCCGGCGCGGTCACCTGTACATCGCCCAGCCCCCGCTCTACAAGGTGCGAAAGGGATCCAGCGAGGTGTACCTGAAGGATGACGGCGAGCTCAGGAGCCACCTGATCGGCGCCATCCTCGGGAAGGCCGTCCTGCGCACCGGGGCCGAGGGGATCGAGCATTCTGATGCGGACCTGCGGGCCATCATCATGCAGGCCTACGACGACGCGGCCCTGGTCCGGCAGCTCGCGCACCGCCTGTCGCCGGCGCTCGTGGAGCAGATCGCCATCTGCAACGGTTTCGCCCCGGATGTCTTCGGCGATCCGTCGGCCGCCGCCGAGCTCGTCGAGCGCGTCTGTGCGCGGATGAACGGCATGGCCGAGCCCGGCGAGGACGGCTGGTCCGGCGAGACCGCCGCCGGAGAACCCGGATACGAATTCCATCACAACCGCCGCGGCGTCCACACGGCTTACCGGGTGCCGCAGGCACTGCTCGTCTCTCCGGCGGGCCGGCGCCTTAGGGCGCGGGCCGAGGACCTCAGAGACCTGTACACGGAGCCGATGGCGTTTCACTTCGGCGACGAGCAGATGCAGCTGCGCACCCCGACCGAGTTTCATGCCGAGATCGAACGGCTGGCCCGGCGGGGCTTGTCGATTCAGCGCTACAAGGGGCTGGGCGAGATGAACCCCGGCCAGCTCTGGGAAACGACCCTGGACCCCGAGGCGCGCACGTTCCTGCAGGTCCAGGTCGGCGATGGCGCCGAGGCCAACGACCTGTTCTCCAAGCTCATGGGCGACGTGGTGGAGCCGCGGCGCGAATTCATTCAGAAGAACGCTCTCGAGGTGGAAAACCTCGACGTTTGATCGGAATCGGGGCCAGGCCCGATGGCGTCACGCCGTTTGCGACCGACATCACCGAAGGCAGGGAAGGCTGGCGCGCGGGGCGCGAAAGCCTCCGCGGCGGCGGCTGCCGGCAAGGGGAGGCGGCGTCCGCGCGCTCCCTCCGAGCAGCCGCGATCGTGGCGTGCGGCCGTCGGTCGGTTCGTGGGGCGCCTGGTTGCGCGCGTGGCCGGACTGGCCCTGGTGGCCACGTTCGGCTTCGTCGCCTGGTGCGCGCTCGGGTTGCCGGACATTTCGGACATGGGCGGCGGCGACCGTGCCGGCAGTGTCTCCGTGTTTGCCGCCGACGGGACGTTTACCGCGGCATACGGCGACGTCTACGGCGGTTACGTCAACCTCGAGAACGTCTCGCCGACGCTGATCGATGCGGTGCTCGCGATCGAGGACCGGCGGTTCTTCCGGCACTGGGGCTTCGACCCGCTGGCGCTGGGGCGCGCGGCATTGGCCAACTGGCGCGCGGGCCGGGTGGTGCAGGGCGGCTCCACGATCACGCAGCAGCTTGCGAAACTGGCGTTCCTGACCCCGGCCCGAACCCTGGAGCGCAAGGTGCAGGAGATGCTTCTCGCCTTCTGGCTGGAGCTTCGCTTCGAGAAGGCCGAGATCCTCGCAAGCTACCTCAACCGCGCCTATTTCGGCGCCGGCGCCTACGGCATCGCGACCGCGGCGCGCCGCTATTTCGGGACCACACCGGCGAGACTCACCCTGGCCCAGTCGGCGATGCTGGCGGGCCTGCTGCGGGCCCCTTCGCGACTGGCCCCGACCCGGCACCCGGATCGCGCACGGGCCCGGGCGGAGGTGGTGCTGACCGCCATGGTTGCGGCCGGCCGCGTCGAGGCCTCGGCCGCGGCGGCGGCCCGTGAGCGGCCGGCGCGGGTGACGGGTGGCGACGGAACCGCCTGGGGCGGGCGCTTCTTCGCGGACTGGGTCGTAAACCAGACCGGTCCCGCCCGTGACCGGACCAAGGATGTCGAGATCGTCGCCACGCTCGTGCCGCCCCTGCAGCTGGCGGCCGAACGGGCCCTCCGGGCGGGGCTCGCCGACCATCCGGGGATCGAGGGCGGACTCGTGGCCATGAGCCTCGACGGCGCGGTGCTGGCGATGGCCGGCGGGCGGAGCTACGCCCGCTCGCAGTTCAACCGGGTGACGCAGGCGGCGCGGCAGCCGGGCTCGGCGTTCAAGATCTTCGTCTACCTCGCCGCCCTCGAGGCCGGTCGTCACCCGGATGACCGCGTGCGTGATGCCCCGGTGACCGTGGGGAACTGGAGCCCGCGCAACTACAACAACGTCTACCGTGGCGAGATCACGCTGCGCGAGGCATTCGCGCGCTCCTCCAACTCGGTCGCAGTCCGGCTGGTGCAGGACATCGGCAGAGGACGGGTGATCCGCCTTGCCGAACGCCTCGGGATCACGGCGGAACTCGACGACGCCCCGAGCCTGGCGCTCGGGGTATCCGAAGTGACGCTCCTCGACATGACGGCAGCGCTGGTGGCGGTCGCGAACGGCGGGTCACCGGTCCTGCCGTACGGGTACGTGGAGGTCCGCACCCGTCCCGAGGGGACGGTCTGGGAGCGGACGCCGGCGCCGCGCCGGGACGGTCTGTCCGCATCGACGATCGAGGCCATGCGGGACCTGCTCGGAAGCGTGGTCACGAGCGGAACCGGCCGCCGGGCCCGCCTCGACGGCGTGCAGGCGTTCGGGAAGACCGGGACCACGCAGGATCACCGCGATGCCTGGTTCATCGGGTTCGCCGGCGACGTGGTCTGCGGCGTGTGGATCGGCCGGGATGATTCCGGCCCGATGGACGGCATCGTCGGCGGCGGCCCGCCTGCGGAGATCTGGCAGGCCTTCATGCAGGAGGCGCTGGCGCCGTAGGCAAACGGCCTCGGCCACGCCGGTGGGCGCCAGCCGGGTCGCCTAGACTGCGCTACCGCGGCGAGGATCTCTATATGCCGACCGTTCCCGCACTGGAAGACCTCGTCGTCCGCGAGGACGACGTCACCTACGGCGTGGCCGAGCGCCTGTCGCCGCTCGTGCAGCGGGTGGTCGCGAACAACCCGGGGCCGTACACGCTGTACGGGACCGCAACCTTCGTGGTGGGCGCGGGCGACCAGGTGGCGGTGATCGACCCCGGACCGCTCATCCCGGCGCACGTGCAGAACCTGGTCCGGGCCACCGCGGACCGGGCGGTATCGCACATCCTCGTGACCCACACGCACATTGACCATTCGCCGGCGGCCGCGTCGTTCAGCGAGGCCACCGGCGCTCCGGTGTACGGCTGTGGTCCGCACGCTGGCGGCGCCGGGTCGGGTCTGGATGACGAGGGTGCCGATACCGCGTTCGAGCCCGACACCGTGATGGCGGACGGCGACACGGTGGCGGGCGACGGCTGGACCCTCCAGGCCGTGCATACGCCCGGACACACCTCCAACCACCTGTGTTTCCGCCTGCCCGAAGAAGGGACCCTGTTCTCCGGCGATCACGTCATGGGGTGGGCGAGCACGGTCATATCGCCGCCGGACGGTGATCTCACGGCCTATCTCGCGAGCCTCGACCGCCTGCTGCAGGACGATGACCGCCTGCTGCGGCCGACTCACGGCCGCCCGATCACCGAACCCGGAAGGTTTCTGGCTGCGTTAAAGGCGCACCGGCTGCGTCGCTGCGACGGCGTGCTGGCGAGCCTGCACGCCCACCCGCGCCCGATCCCAGAGATCGTGGCCGACAACTACGTGGGGCTGGAGGCGGCGTTGTTCGGGGCGGCGTGCCGCTCCGTGTACGCGACCCTGCTGCACCTGCAGGCAGAGGGGAAGGTGCGCGCCGAGGGTGTGGACGAGGAGGCCGTGTGGCACCCCTCTGAGTGACTGGAAAAAATGGGACGGGCGGCGAGGTCCGCCGCCCGCCCGCGAGTGGCTACGGAAGCTCGTAGGCGTCCTTGCCCAACTTGATCTTGTACAGGCTCTTGCCGGACGTCACGTAGAGCACGTCCCGCTCGACACCGCGGCCGAAGCCAACGTTGGTCGGCAGTTCCTCGCCGGTCGAGATGAACGCGACCTCGTTGCCGTCCGCATCACGCACGGCGATGCCGGGGCGATGCTCGCAGCGCTCGGCCATGTAGATGTTGCCGTCGACATCGGCGACCAGGCC
>JAJDZH010000172.1 GCA_022824725.1 Thermoanaerobaculia bacterium
GACTTCCACGCTGACCGGCTTTGCCGGCTGATCGGCGACCTCCACGAGTGGCCGAGGGAGGGTGTCCTGGTGAGCAACGGTTCCAGCGAACTGCTGACCACCGTGCTCGAGGCGGTCGTTCGCCCCGGCCAGGAAGTGCTCATCTGCGACCCGAGCTTCAGTCCGTACAGGATGTTCGTCGCGCGTGCCGCGGGCGTGCCGCTTCACCTCCCTCCCGCTCCCGGCCTCGGCCTGCAGACGGATGAACTCCTGGCCGAGATCGAACGGGATCCGACGCGGCCGGTCATCCTGTGCACGCCGAACAACCCGACCGGCGCGGCGGCCGATCCCGCAACGGTGGAGCGCATCGCCAGGTCCCTCGACGCGGCGCTTCTGCTCGACAACGCCTACGGCGAGTTCTGCCGCCACGACTACCGCCCGCTCGTGCGTGCGAACCCGAACGTCATCCTGTTCCGGACCCTGTCCAAGGCCTGGTCCCTGGGAGGCGTCCGCCTTGGCTACCTGCTCGCGGCGCCGGAGCTCGCGGCCCAGTTGATCAAGGTCAAGCTGGTCTACAACGTCGGCCATGCCTCGGCCGTGATCGGAGAGGTGGCGCTGGAACACGCGGACCGCTTCCCGCGCCGGATCGCGGTGGTGCGGGCGCGACGGGAGCAGTGGGCCGCGATGCTCCGCGAGTTCGACTTCGAGGTGTTCGACTCGGAGGCCAACTTCCTGCTGGCGCGCCACCCCCGCTGCAGCGAGATCCGCGACGGTCTGGCGGCGGCAGGCGTGCTGGTCCGGGACGTGAGCCGCTACCCGGGCCTCCGCAACTGCATGCGGATCGGGATCGGTTCCGGGCTGGCCCTGCGGGCGACCCGGCGTGCCCTGGCCGGGGTGTTGCGGGTCCTTGACGAGGGGGATGGTCCAGAGGCCGGCGCTTCGCGACGGATGCCGGAGGGGGCTTCGGCGCACCCAGTGTCTGCCGTGCGGACGCCCGGTGGGGGAGGGAAACGATGAGAACAGCGTCGATCGAACGCAAGACGTCCGAAACCGAGATCCGCGCCGACCTGTCGCTCGACGGAGGCGACCGCCGGATCGACACGCCGAACGGGTTCTTCAACCACATGCTGGACGCGCTGACCCGCCACGGCGGCCTGGGACTCGACCTCGTGGCCCGAGGCGATGTCGAGATCGACCTCCACCACACGGTGGAGGACACCGGGATCGTGCTCGGCGACGCACTCCGCGAAGCGCTTGGCGACCGCGCCGGGGTGCGCCGTTTCGCACACGCCTTCGCGCCGCTCGACGAGGCTCTGGCCCGCGCCGTGGTCGACCTCTCGGGCAGGGGTTCCTTCCACTTCCGGCTGCCGCCGGAACTCGAGCAGGCGTGGGTCACGACCGAGTTCCCGCTCACCCTGGTCGGCGACTTCTTCGGCGCCCTGGCCGACCGCGGGCGGCTGACGCTGCACCTGGACGTGCTCTGCGGCCGCAACCCGCACCACGTGGCCGAGGCCACTTTCAAGGCGGTGGCCCTCGCCCTGCGGGACGCGGTGTCGCTCCGGGCCGGAGCGGCCGCCGACGTGCCGAGCACGAAGGGGAGCCTTACCGCATGACCGCCACGGAAGCGACCGTGATCGACGCCGGGGTCGGCAACATCGGCAACCTGGTGCGGGCGCTACGGCACCTGGGCGCCGAGGTCGAGATCACCTGCGACCCGGCGACGATTCGCGCCTCCCGCTGCCTGGTGCTGCCGGGGGTCGGCGCCTTCCGGCCGCCGCGGGAGGTCCTGCGCGGCGCGCCCGAGGAGGCCATTCGCTCCGCTGTCGCCGCCGGCGCAACCCTGCTCGGCATCTGCATCGGCTACCAGCTCCTGTTCGACAGCAGCGAGGAGTTCGGGACGACGGACGGCCTCGGCCTGCTCGGCGGGCGGGTCACCGAGCTGCCGGGCGGCGTGCCCCTGCCGCACATCGGTTGGAACCGCGTCTTCGCGGTCAGGGACCACCCGCTGATGACGGGCGCGACGAACGACGATCACTACTACTTCGTCCACTCCTTCGCTCCTCAGGACGTGCCCGAGGAGTGGGTGCTCGGGCGCTGCCGGCACGGCCGCAGCTTCTCGGCGATCACCGGCCGCGGGCGGATCGCCGGCACCCAGTTCCACCCCGAGAAGAGCGGCGCCGCGGGCCTGCGGCTGCTGAGCAACTACCTGGCCTGGGCCGGCGACCTGGCTGCTGAGGCCGATGGAGGAGACAGTGCAACTGCTGCCGGCGATTGACCTGCGGGGCGGCCAGGTCGTGCGGCTTGAACGCGGCGACGACACGCGGCGCACCGTCTACGAGGCGGACCCGCTGGCGGCGCTCCGCCGCTACCGCGAGGCCGGAATCGAGCGGGTCCACGTCGTCGATCTGGACGCGGCGTTTGGCGGCGCGCCCCAGCGCGCGGTGGTGGAGAGCCTCGCACAAGCGGCGGCGCCGGCCGGCATCCAGCTTGGCGGCGGCTTGCGCGGCCGCGAGGCCGTCGAGTGGGCGTTCGCGGCCGGCTGCGAGCGGGCGGTCGTGACCTCGCTCATCGTGCGCGACTTCGGGGTCTTTGCCGATCTCTGCCGCCGCTATCCGGGCCGGATGGTGGCGGCGCTCGACATCGACGGCGGCGAGGTCCGGCTGGCCGGCTGGACCGAGTCGGCCGATCGCTCGCCCGCCGCGCTGTGCCGGATGCTGGCCGACCTGCCGGTGGCCGCCGTGCTGGTGACCGACATCTCGCGCGACGGGATGATGCAGGGGCCGAACATCGACCTCGCCTGTGAGATCGGCGATCTGGCCGGGGCGCCGGCGATTCTCTCGGGCGGCGTCCGCTCGGCGGCCGATCTGGAGGCCGCGGCGCGGCGGCCCGGGATCGAGGCGGCGATCGTCGGCCGGGCGCTCTACGACGGTTCGCTTGGGCTGGAGGAGGCGCTTGCCGCCTGTGCCGGCGCGGCTGGCCCGGATGCCGGCCAGAAGGCCGGCGCACCGATACCTGCCGCGGGGAGGACGTCGTGAGGGCCACGATCGAGCCGACCGGCCTGACCCGCCGGATCATCCCCTGCCTGGACGTTGCCGCCGGCCGCGTGGTCAAGGGAGTCCAGTTCAAGAACCTCACCGACCACGGCGATCCGACGGAAGCGGCGGCCCGCTACGCCGCGGAGGGCGCCGACGAGATCGTCTTCCTCGACATCACCGCCGCCCCCGAGCGCCGCGACACGGACCTCGACTGGGTGCGCCGGACGGCCGAGCAGGTGTTCATTCCGCTCAGCGTCGGCGGCGGCGTGCGCAGCGTGGACGACGGCCGCAAGTTGCTCCTCGCCGGCGCCGACAAGCTGGGGATCAACACCGCCGCGGTCGCCGAGCCGGAGTTGCTCACCCGCCTCGCCGAGCGCTTCGGAAGCCAGTGCGTCGTGCTCTCGGTCGACGCGAAACGGCGGGAGGCGGCCGGCGCCGGCGACCAGAGCTGGGAGGTCGTCACTCACGGCGGCCGCACGCCGACGGGACTCGACGCGCTGGAGTGGATCGAACAGGGAATCGAGCGCGGCGCCGGCGAGATCCTGCTCACCAGCATCGACAGCGACGGCACGAAGGAGGGCTACGATCTGGAGCTGCTGCGGCGGGCCTCCGCGCTGTCGCCGGTACCGGTCATCGCCTCGGGCGGCGCCGGCACCCTGGAGCACCTCGCCGACGCGCTGGAAACGGGCGCCGCGGCGGTTCTCGCCGCCTCGATCTTCCACCAGGAGACCTACTCGGTGGGCGCGGTCAAGGAGTACCTCGACCGCCGCTACCCGATGCGCATCGCATGACCACCGAGTACGCCCCCGTCCTGCCGTCCGGCCACACACTGGGTGCGCCGGCGCCCTCGCCGGCATCCGGGCCGAGACGACACACCGACCAACGAAGATGACCAAGGACGAACAGATGACACCCCAAGCCATCGACCCGGCCGCCCTCACCTACGACGACCGGGGCCTGCTGCCCGTCGTCGTCCAGGACGTGCTCTCCGGCGCGGTGCTGATGCTCGCCTACGCCAACCGGGAGGCGGTGGAGCTGACCCTCTCGACGGGTCAGGCGCACTTCTTCAGCCGGTCCCGCCAGGAGCTCTGGCACAAGGGTGCGACCTCCGGCAACACGCAGGCGGTGGTCGAGGTGCTCCAGGACTGCGACCGGGACGCCCTGCTGGTGAGGGCTCTGCCGGCCGGGCCGGCCTGCCACCTCTACACGCGGAGCTGCTTCGAGCCGAACGCGGCCGAGTTCGAGCTCGGCTGGCTGCGGCGGGTGCTCGCCGAGCGGGCGGAAGCAGAGCCGGAGGAGAGCTACACCGCGCGCCTGCTCGAACAGGGCGTGGACCGCATCGCCCGCAAGGTCGCGGAGGAAGCGGGGGAGACGGTGATCGCCGGCGTCCGCGCGGACGCGGAACCGAAGTCCGCCGAGCGTCGCGGCGACCTCGCGGCCGAAGCCGCCGACCTCGTCTACCACCTGCTCGTCCTGCTGCAGGCAACCGGCGTCGAACTGGCCGACGTGGCCGCCGAACTGGGCCGCCGCCACCAGGACTCCGGGAAGTCGCCGTCATGAGCCGGCCCGCCGCCGCGATCGCCCACACGCGCGAGTTCCTGGCCGACACGTCCACGCCGCTCGGCGTCTACCGCAAGCTGGCGGCCGGCGCGGACGGCGATGCCTCTGGCCGGCGCTTTCTCCTCGAGAGCGTCACCGGCGGCGAGCACGTTTCGCGTTACAGCTTCCTCGGCGCCGGTCCGTCCCAGGTCTGCCGGGTCTACCTCGACCGGCTCGAGATCGAGGACTGCCGGAACGGCCGCGGCGTACAGGTGGAGACGGGCGACCCTCTGGTCCGGCTGCGGCGCCTGCTCGACGGCGTGGCCGGCGATCCCGCGCCGCCGCTGCCGTTCGCCGGCGGCTGGGTCGGCGCCTTCGGGTTCGACGCGATCCGGCTCGCCGAGCCGTGCCTGGTCGACCATGCGGCCGGGCGCCCGCGGGACCCGTTCGGCCTGCCGGTCGCGATTCTCGCGCGCTACGACGAAGTGCTCGTCTTCGATCATGCCCACCAGCGGATCCTCGCGGTGGCGAATGAGATCGAGGGTGAGAGCACGGCCGCCGACGCGGAGGCTCGTCTCGACGAGCTGCAGTGCGTACTCGAGAGCCGGGGTGAGGCGATGTCGGCGCGGGTCGAGGATCGGGGCCTCAAGGCGGAAACGGCCGACCCCACCCTGAGCGACGAGGAGTACTTCGGTGTCGTCAACAAGGCGAAGGAGTACATTGCCGCCGGCGACATTTTCCAGGTCGTGCTCGCCCGCCGCTGGGCGCTCGACCTCGACGTGCCGTTGACGACGGTCTACCGGGCGTTGCGCCTGGTCAACCCCTCGCCCTACATGGTGCTGTTCGAGGCGCCGGAGGTGTCGCTGATCGGCGCCTCGCCCGAGATGCTGGTGCGCCGGACGGGTCGGCGGCTGGAGATGCGGCCGATCGCCGGGACCCGGCCGCGCGGCGGGAACCCCGTCGAGGACCGGGCCCTGGCCGAGGAACTGATGGCCGATCCGAAGGAGCGCGCCGAGCACGTCATGCTGGTCGATCTCGGCCGCAACGATCTGGGCCGGGTGGCGTCTCCCGGCGCGGTCTCGGTCGAGGAGTTCATGGTGATCGAGCACTACAGCGACGTGATGCACATCGTCAGCTCGGTCGAGGCGGAGCAGGCGGCGGGCGGCGGCAACGGCGCCGGATCGGCCCTCGACGCTCTCCTCGCATGCCTCCCGGCCGGCACGCTCTCCGGGGCGCCGAAGATCCGCGCGGTGGAGATCATCGACGAGCTCGAGCCCGAGGCACGCGGCATGTACGGCGGCTCGGTGGGCTACTTCTCGTTCGGCGGCGACATGGACACCTGCATCACGATCCGCACCCTGGCGCTGGTCAACGGCGAGGCCTCGATCACCGCCGGGGGCGGCATCGTCGCCGACTCGGATCCGGTGCGCGAGGCGCAGGAGACCCGCGACAAGGCGGCGGCCCTGCTGCGGGCAGTGGCCCTGGCGCGCGAGCTGGAGGGCCGGGCATGATCCTCGTCGTCGACAACTACGACTCATTCACGTACAACCTGGTCCAGATGCTGGGCGGTCTCGGCGCCGAACTCGAGGTGGTGCGCAACGACGTCGAGAGCGTGCCGGACCTGCTGGCGCGCGACGCCGACGGAATCGTCCTGTCGCCGGGGCCCGGCCGGCCCGAGGACGCGGGCGTCTGCATCGACCTGCTGCGGGCTCGGCCGAAGACGCCCCTGCTCGGCGTCTGTCTTGGCCACCAGGCGCTCGGTTCGGCGTTCGGCGCCACGGTCAGCCGGGCGAAGACGCTGATGCACGGCAAGACATCCGAGGTCGAGCACCGGGGAGTGGGCCTCCTGGACGGGTTGCCGTCGCCCTTCGTCGCCACCCGCTACCACTCGCTCGCCGTGGAGGAAGGTAGCCTGCCGCGGTCGCTCGAGCCCCTGGCATGGACCGGGGACGCGACCCTGATGGCGATGCGGCACCGGGAACTGCCCTACTGGGGGGTTCAGTTCCACCCCGAGTCGGTGCTTACCGATACGGGCCCGCAGCTACTCCAGAACTTTCTGGCACTCTGCGGAGAGGCTCCGCGCAGCACCGAGACCGGTGAGGCGCGTGGCTGACTAGGCGCGACGATGGAACATACCGGGCTGTATTCGACTGAGGAGCAACGACGTCAGGCGCGATGCATCGCC
>JAJDZH010000348.1 GCA_022824725.1 Thermoanaerobaculia bacterium
GGTCCGCCTGATCGGCTACCGGGAGCTGTCGCAGACGGTGACGGTGGCGTCGGGTCAGGTGGCGACGGCGGACTTCGCCGTCACGCAGACGGCGCTTCGTCTCCAGGACATCGTCGTGACGGGCGTGGTGGGCGAGACGCCTCAGGTGAAGCTCCCGTTCACGGTGGAGCGGCTGTCGGCGCAGGACCTTCCGGTCCCGGCGGCGGACGCCTCTTCGCTGTTGGCGGGGAAGGCCGCGGGCGTATCGGTCATCTCGGCTTCCGGCCAGCCCGGCTCCGAGGCCACGATCACGCTGCGCGGCCCGACATCGATCAACACGACCGACCGGAGCATGTCGCCGCTGATCGTGATCGACGGCGTGATCCAGGCCGAGGGTGCCTCGCTCTCGGACGTCAACGCTTTGGACATCGACCACGTAGAGATCGTGAAGGGCGCGGCGGCGGCGTCGCTGTACGGTTCGCGGGCGCAGAACGGCGTGATCGAGATCACGACGAAGCGCGGCACGGGCCTGCAGACGAACTCGCTGAACATCACGGGCCGCGGCGAGTACGGCTTCGGCCAGCTCGTCGGTGACGTCGGCCTCGTGCGTTCGCACCCGTACGAGATGAACGCGTCCGGCACGAAGTTCATCGACACCGAGGGCAGCGAGGTCGACTTCCGCGACCTGAACCGCCCCGGCTTCGGCTCTGCCCGGCTCTACAATCAGATCAATCCGGGCGAACAGCCGTCGCCGCAGACGGCGTTCGCGAACCAGGCGTTCCCGAACGAACTGTTCGACCACATGGACACGTTCTTCGATCCCGGCGAGACGATGGACATCTACGGCGCCGTGACGGGTCGGTTCGGCGAGTCGAGCTTCCGGGTGAGCGTGAACCAGTTCCGCGAATCCGGCGTCGTGAGTTGCTCCGTCTGCATCGACAACCTCGCCACGCTGAACGCGGACCGCGTCGCACAGGGCCTGTCGGCCTTCGACGTGGGACTCCCGAACGACGAAGGCTACGAGCGGCAGAACGTGCGCCTGAACGTCGACACGCGCTTCGGCGATCTCGACATCGCGGCGAGCGGCTTCTACTCGCGCGCCGACCAGGACGACAAGGCGGTCACGACCGGCGCCTTCTCGCGGCTGACCTTCATGTCGCCCGCGATCGACCTCACGCAGATCGATCCGACGGACGGATATCCCGAGATCGGCGCGGACCCGCAGTCGATCGAGGAGAACCCGCTCTACCTGCTGGCCACGAACGACAGTCGTGACGAGCGGACGCGGTCGATGGGTTCCGTCGACCTCAACTTCTCGCCCGCGGCCATCGACTGGCTGACGCTCGAGGCGAACGCCTCCTTCGACCGGACGGACTTCAGCGACTACACGATCCGGCCCAAGAACGAGCGTAGCCTGGGTGGCGGCGGCGTCGGCGACTTCACCGGCGGCAGCCTCCGCGAATTCAACTTCACGAACGAGGCGGTCAACGCTTCGGTGACGCTCGGCGCGAGCCAGACGTTCATGGACGGCGACCTCACGGTGCGCGGTAAGGTTCGCTACCTGATCGAGGACCAGAGCTACGAGGAGAACGGCGTGTTCGGCAGCCGGTTCTCGGTGCAGGACGTGCCGAACTTCGGCGCGATCATCGGCGAGACGTCCGGGAACAACTTCGTCAGCGCCATCAAGTCGGAAGGGCTGTTCGGGATCGCAAGCGCCGACTACCGCGGCCGCTACATCGTCGACGGTCTCGTTCGGCGTGACGGTTCCTCGCTGTTCGGACCCGATGAGCGGTGGCAGACCTATTACCGCGGCTCGGTCGCGTGGCGGGTCTCTCAGGAGGATTTCTGGAACATCGACGCGATCGATGAGTTGAAGCTGCGCTTCTCGCTGGGGACGGCGGGCGGGCGGCCGAACTTCGCCGCCCAGTACGAGACGTTCGGCGTCGCGGCGGGCGCGATTTTCCCGATCAACCTCGGGAACCGTGCGTTGAAGCCGGAGTTCACGTCCGAGAAGGAAGCGGGATTGAACTTCGTGTTCTTCGAGAACCTCGGCCTCGATCTGACGTATGCATGGCAGACGACGGACCAGCAGCTCCTGCAGGTTCCGCAGCCGGCGTTCGTGGGCTTCTCGAGCCAGTGGCAGAATGCGGGCGAGATCGCGGCCGAGACGTACGAGGTGTCACTGCGCTACGCGGTGATCGACGAGCAGGACATGGGCCTCCAGTTCCGGCTGAACTGGGACCGGACCCAGCAGGAGATCACGCGTCTCGACGTGCCCGACTTCACGCAGGGCGGCAACTTCTTCGTCTCCGAGGGTCGTCCGCTGGGCGAGCTGTGGGGCGAAGTGTGGGCCACCAGTTGCGCGGATCTGCAGCCGATCGGCGTGTCTGCTTCCGACTGCAACGCGAACTTCCAGGTCAACGATGACGGCCTCCTCGTCCCGACGGGCGGCGCGGCCTTCACGGAAGGCTTCAGTAAGAAGCTGTGGGGGACCCAGGTCGAGGTCGCCACGGCGGACGGCAGCAACTCGTACCACTGGGGCCTTCCGATCAAGGTTCAGGATTACTCGCCGGCGTGCGTGGCGAAGAACCCCGGCGACTACGAGGAGAAGTGCACGCTGACGGAGTTCCTGCCGTTCGGGAACACGACGCCGGACTTCAACGCGTCGTTCGCGACGAACTTCCGGTATCACGGCCTCAGCCTGAACGCGCTCGTGGAGACCTCGCAGGGCCAGTCGATCTACAACGGCACGGCGCAGTGGGCGCTTCGCGAGTTGCGGGGTGAGGACACGGACCAGACGGGCAAGCCGTTGGAGCACAACAAGCCCGTGGGTTACGCCTCCGCGATCTACTCGGTCAACGCCGACAACTCCTGGTTCCGCGAGGACGGCAGCTGGATCAAGCTGCGCGAGCTTTCGCTCGGCTACACGCTGCCCCAGAGCATGGTCGAGAGTCTGTTCAGCGGTGTCTTCGACCGGGTTACGCTCAATGTGATCGGCCGCAATCTGATCACGATCACGGACTACCGCGGCTACGACCCCGAAGTCGGACGCGGGAGCGGGTCGCTTCAGAATGCAGCGCTGAACCGAGTGGACAGCTTCGGCTATCCGAACTTCCGGAGCTTCACCTTCTCAGCCGAACTGGTATTCTGATTCCTTGCCCGTGGCAGTGGCGGGGGCGGCCCTCTCCGGAGGGCGTCCCCGGCCCGATGATCCGCAACGGAAGGGGACCGGGAGATACCGATTGAACAACGGAGAGACCATGAACAGGAAGCTGACGCTACCGGCCTTTGCGCTGGCGCTGACGGTCGGCTTTTCGGGTTGCGACCTGCAGGTCGACAACCTGAACGAGCCGGATCGGGCGCGAGCCCTGGCCGGCCCGGACGATGTGGAGACGCTCATCGCGAGCTCCTTCATCAAGGTCTGGGAAATCGGACATTATTGGAACAACGCGAACTTCGCGTTCGGCCACATGGCCAGTCGCCACACGGCGACCTGGGGCAACATGGGGATGAACGACCTCGGCCGTGAGCCCCGCGAAGCCCTGCCGAACTCGCCTTCGTATCGCTGGGCCTACGTCTTCGAGGCCAACTGGGGTGACGCCTACGGCGGCATCTCCGGAGCATCGGACGGGGTCCGGGCCATCGAGGCGGGTCTCGAGATCGGCCCGGGCGGTGAGCGGAACGCGCGCGCCCTCGCCTTCGCGGCGGGCAACCAGGCGATCCTTTCCTGCCTGCTCGCGCTCTGGTATGACCAGGCCTTCATCGTCGATGAGACGACCGACCTCAGCGGCGAACTCGAGACGGTCGACTACAACGGCATGTTCAGCTACGCGATGGGCAAGCTGGATGCGGCGGAGTCACAGGCCCGGGCGAGTTCCTTCTCGCTGAACGATACGTGGCTCAACGGGAACGCGTGGGACAACAACCAGTGGGCCGACTATCTCGTAGGCTGGAAGGCGCGCTGCGCGGCGAACATGCCGCGGACGGATGCCGAGGCGGCCGGTGCCAACTGGGGCCAGATCATCTCCAACGCCCAGAACGGCATCCGGGACGTCGTGATCACGGGCGAGGACTCCTCGTCCGACAGCCCGTGGTACGACGGCCTCAAGTCGCTCATGCAGGAGAACAACACCTGGCACCGGATGCACATGGACTGGGTGGGCATGGCCGACCAGACCGGCGAGTACCAGGATTGGCTTTCGATCGCGACGCCGCAGCGCACCGCGCGCAAGATGGCGTTCGGCGACGACATGCGTTTTCCGGCCAATGAGAACGGTGCGAAGTCGGAGGTCGTGAGTCCGTCGGTCGCCTCCGATGGCCCGCGGTCGAAGTACAACTCGACGATCATCTTCCGGCCGGAGCGCGGTACGTACCGCCAGTCGCACTACGGCGACATCCGGTATGACGCCTACACGCTCAGCTGCAGCTTCTGCTTCTTCGGGCCGATGGAGCACATGACGGCACAGGAGATGGATCACTACGTTGCCGAGGGCCACTACCGCATGGGCAACTTTGCGGGCGCCGCGGAGATCGTGAACAAGACGCGAATGGAAGCCGGGTTGCCTCCGGCTCCGTCGAACCCGACGGATGCCGTCCCGTCCAACGGTGCGGGCGAGTGCACGCCCCGGAAGCGGTACGATGTACAGGGCCGCTGCGGCAACCTGCGGGATGCGATGTGGTTCGAGCACTTCGAGAACGTGTTCAACGTGTTTGGCGGACTCGAGTTCTGGCACGGACGTCGCAACGACCTCCTGCCGGCGGGTACGGCGCTGCAACTGCCGCTGCCGGCCGCCGACCTCGAAGTGCTTCAGCGCGACATCTACACGTTCGGTGGCGGCGGTGCGAGTTCGGCCGGCGATCCTACGCCGAGCGTCGTTCCCGGCAGCCTCGACGCTGCGCTGGAGCGGGTGACCTTTGCGCTCGAGCGCATTCGGGAGCAACAGGCTGCGGAACGCCGGGCGCGGGATCTCGTCGTTCGGTAGCAAGCAGTAGCCCGGCAGGGCCCGGGCAGGGGATGGTTCTCCCCGAAGGTTTTGAACCAGGAAGGCGGTTGGTTGGATAGACAGCCCTTCCAGGGAGCGTGGACGCCTCCCGGCGCCGTCAGTGACGGTTCCGGGAGGCGTGCGCTTAACAACGAGACGAACGCGTACAAGACGATGATCGGGGGCCGCAGTCCTGCGCTCCCGATCATTCTCATTTATGGGACGGGAGAGGGTTCGGGTCGCCGAGAGAATCTACGCTAAAGGAAGGGCAATCCATGTTGCACAAGTCGTCAGGACGGCGGAGGCGCGCGAGCGCGCTGGCCGCCACGGCAGTGAGCGCCTGGCTCTTTAGCGGCGCGGCCCCGCTGCTCGCTCAGGGAGCGATCTCGGGGACGGTGACCGACGCCGAGTCGCTGGCCCCGGTGGCCGGCGCGCAGGTGTTCGTTGCGGGAACGGTGATCGGTGGGCTGACGGGTCTGGAGGGCACGTACCGGCTGGACGGCGTACCGGCGGGCGAGCAGACGGTGACGGTCCGCCTGATCGGCTACCGGGAGCTGTCGCAGACGGTGACGGTGGCGTCGGGTCAGGTGGCGACGGCGGACTTCTCCGTGGAGCAGACGGCGCTTCGCCTCCAGGACATCGTCGTGACGGGCGTGGTGGGCGAGACGCCCCAGGTCAAGCTCCCGTTCACGGTGGAGCGGCTGTCGGCGCAGAACTTCCCTGTCCCGGCGGCGGATGTCTCTTCGCTGCTGACAGCGAAGGCCGCGGGC
>JAJDZH010000328.1 GCA_022824725.1 Thermoanaerobaculia bacterium
GGCTAGCTCGTAGGCGTCGGCCTGTACTTTTTGCACGGCTTCGACGATGCCGTCGACGTCGGCCTCGGTGCCCAGCAGGAGTTGGTGGGGGAGCCAGACGGACTCCCGGTAGGCGGCGCGCTCGGCGTTGGGGCAGTCGGCGGCGGGACTTCGTGCGAGTGCCTCGCTCCAGGCGGGGTAGCGGGCCGGGTCGGGGCGGAGCAGTTCGCTGACGGGCAGCGACTCGTAGAAGCGGCCGTCGGCCGGCACGCCCTCGGCTGCCAGCGCGGCGACGAAGACATCCCGGTCCAGGCCGGCGAAGGCCTCGCTGTCGAAGCGGAAGACGAACTGGTAGATCGCCTCGGTCGTGACCCGGTCGTCGATTCGCAGGTTCGTGAGCCCGTCGATGTCCTCGATGGCGGCCCGAAGGCGGCTCGCGTTGGCGGCGCGGATCTCGTGCTGGCGGTCGAGCCTGCCGAGCTGGACCTCGAGGATCGCGGCCTGCAGGTCGGTCATTCGGTAGTTGTGGCCGATGACCGCGGCCGGCTCGGCAGCCCCCGGGCGCTGGCGGCCGCAGTTGACCAGGGCGTGGAGGCGATCGAGGACCGCGTCGTCGGACGTGGTCACGATGCCGCCCTCGCCGGCGGTCATCAGCTTCGAACTCTGGAAGCTGAAGGAACCGGCGTCGCCCCAGGAGCCCACGCCGCGGCCGCGCCAGCGGGCGCCGTGGGCGTGGGCGCAGTCCTCGAGCACAGCGAGTCCGTGCTGCTCTGCAAGCGAACCGATCGCGTCCAGGTCGGCGATGGTCATCGCCAGGTGCACGGGCACGATCGCCTCGGTGCGCTCCGTGACCAGGCTTGCCGCCGACTCGACATCGATGCACCAGGTGTCCGGGTCGATGTCGGCGAAGACGGGGACGCAGCCGGCGAAGAGCGCCGCGGAGGCGGTCGCCTCGAACGTGTAGGCGGGCACGATGACCTCGGCGCCCGGTTCCAAGCCCATCGCCTGAAGCGCGACCTCGAGCGAAACCGTGCCGTTCGCCACGCACAGGGCGTGTTCGCAGTCGTGGCGTTCGGCGAAGGCGGCGGCGAAGGTTGCCGAGCGTTCGTTCGGCAGCGGGAAGCCGCCCCAGTCGCCCTCCCGGAGCGCGGCGAGGACGGCCCGCTCCTCGTCCGGCCCCCGCGCCGGCCAGTGGGGCCACGCCTTGTCTCGGACTGGAGTGCCGCCGAGCAGGGCGAGCCTGGTGGACGAGTCGTGGCCGGACACGCGGCGACGCTACCAGCGGGCGAAGGAGGTCTGCGTGCCGTGGCGCGTGACCGAGTCGCTGGCGTAGCGGACGCCGAACAGGGCGGCCTGGCGGCTGTCGGAAGACGCGAGCAGGGCAGCGGCGAAGGCGCCGTTGAAGGCGTCGCCGGCCCCGGTCGTGTCGACCGCGTCGACCTTCGGCGCGGGAACGAGCGTCGGTGTTGATCCCGGTTCGGCCAGCAGGACGCCGGCCGGGCCCAGGGTAAGGACGGCGCCGCCGTAGCCGGCCTCCAGCAGTTCCGAGGCGGCGTCGGCGGCGCTCTCGACATCGATGCGCTCGCCGTGCCGCCCGAGCAGCACGGCACACTCCACCTCGTTCGGCGTGACCCATGCGACGTGCCGGGGATCGAGCCCCGGGTCGCTCGCCTCGTCGATCGGCGCCGGGTTCCAGATCACCGGCACCCCGGCGGCGTGGGCGCGTCCCACGGCGCTCCTGACTCCGTCGGCCGGCGTCTCGTTCTGGATCAGCAGCAATCCCGCGTCCTCGATGGGCGCTTCGGCCAGGGCGTCCGCGGTGAGCCGCCTGTTCGCTCCGGGAGCATTCATGATCCGGTTGTCGCCCGTGCCGGCGTCGACCCAGATCGACGACAGGCCGGTGTGGATGTCGTCGAGCACCAGCAGATGCCGGATGTCGATTTCGTCCTCCTCGAAGGTTCGGAGCTGCGCCTCGGCGTGGGAGTCGTTGCCGATCGCGCCGCAGAAGAGGACCGGCGCCGCCGTCCTGCCTGGCGCGCCTGGCGTGCTTGCACCGCAACGCGCCGCGGCAACCGCCTGGTTCGCGCCCTTGCCGCCGCAGGACGTGAACAGCTCGGCGCCGGAGATCGTCTCGCCGGCCTGGGGCAGGCGGGCATGCCGGAAGATCAGGTCGTGGTTGACCGAGCCGACAACCAGCAGGGGGCCGGTCAAGAGGTCAGTCCGCGCTCCAGCGCAGCCGGGCGGCGCCGAAGCTGAAGGCGAGGACGCCGATCAGAACGAGCACGCCGCAGGGCAGGGCCATCTCGGCGGGCGTGAATCCGCGCCAGACCGCGCCTTCCAGGGCGAGCAGGGCCCACTTCATCGGGCTGACGTTGCTCAGCACCTGCATCCACTGCGGCATGAGGAAGAGCGGAAACATGACGCCGCCGAGGAGCGACATGGGGAGCATGACCCCCCAGCTCACGCCCGCCGTGCCGCCTTCCGTCGAGCCGAGCACGGAGAAGGCCATCGTCAGGCCGCTGAAGCAGACCGCTCCGCACAGGACGGCGACCGCCAGCAGCGGGTACGAGGCGGGCGCCACGCCAAACGCCGCG
>JAJDZH010000277.1 GCA_022824725.1 Thermoanaerobaculia bacterium
GGCCGGCGATCAGGGCGGTGATCAGGCCGGACCCGATCGGCTCGCCGTGCTCGTCCACGAAGGCGGCGCGGTCGCCGTCCCCGTCGAAGCTGACGCCCAGGTCGGCCTTCCGGTCGACGTCGAGATCGCTCAGGTCGCGGAGGTTCTCCGGCAGCAGCGGGTTCGCCTCGTGGTTCGGGAACGTCCCGTCGAGTTCGAAGTAGAGCGGCAGCAACTCCACGCCGCAGGCCAGAAGCAGGGGCCGGTAGATCGTGCCCATCCCGTTCGCGGCGTCGGCGGCAAGTCGCAGTTTCGGTCTGTCACCGGTCTCGAACGATCGGTCGAGGAAGGAGAGGACGTGCTCGGCGTACTCCTCTTCGATGCTCGTCGCCTCGACCCGTCCGGGCGTCGGGGCCGGCGCCGGCTCCGGACCGAGAGCGTGCTCCTCGATGATCGGGATGCCGTGGTCGCCGGACACCGGCACGGCGCCGGCGAGGCTGAACTTGAGACCGTTGTACTCGGCGGCGTTGTGGCTGGCCGTGACCTGGATGCCGCCGCCGGCGCCGAGGTGGCCGGTGGCGAAGTAGTTCATCGGCGTCGTGGCGAGGCCGATGTCGAGCACGTCGAGACCGGCCGAGGTGAGCCCGGCACAGAGCGCCGCGGAGAGCGGCACGCTGTGGTCGCGCATGTCCCGGCTGACCACGACGGTGCGGGGCAAGGCCGCGCCCTGGTCGCCCTCGAGCGTGACCAGGCGCTCGAAGGCCATGCCGATCCGCCGCGCCAGCTCCTCGTTCAACTGCTCCGGGTAGAGGCCGCGCACGTCGTACGCCTTGAAGATCCCTGCCATGTCGCCCTGTCGCTCCTCTTCAGTGGGGCCGCACTTCGATCGCCAGGGCGAAGGCACGCCCTTCGATCGGCGCTTCTTCCAGGCCGTCGGGGCCGTCGCCGTTCACCGCCTGCAGGGTGACGGCGAGCGTCTCGCCGCAGATCCACTCGCGATGCGCGTCGATCGCCGCTTCGACGTCCTCGGCGGCCCGGTAGTGAACGGCGATGCGGTCGGCGTAGTCGAGGTCCGCGGCGCGCCGTCGGTTCTGGACCCGGTGCACGACTTCCCGCGCCAGGCCCTCGGCGACCAGTTCGTCGTCCAGTTCGACGTCGAGCGCGACCAGCAGCTCGCTGTCGCCGTGGACGGCCACGCCGGGCCGTTCTTCCAGCCGCACCTCGACTTCGTCGGGCTCCAGGTGGGCCGTCTCGCCGTCGACTTCGATCGCGATGCGCCCCGACTGATCGAGTTCCCGCTTCAGTTCCAGTCCGTCGCGGGCGGCGAGCGCGGCGCGAACCGCCGGCATGGCGCGGCCGAACCGGGGCCCGCACTTCGGGTAGTGCGGCACCACGTCGAAGGACACGTACTCCGAACTGTCCGCGGCCCAGCGAACCTCGTGCACGTTCAGTTCGTCCTGGAGCAGGTCGACGTAGGGCGCGACGAGTCCTTCGAGTTCCGGGTCGGCGCTGACCAGGGTGACGCTGCGAAGCGGCTGGCGGATCCTGATGCCGTTGGCGTTCCGCGCGGAACGGCCGTTGCGGGCCACCTGGAGCACGGTGGCCATCGCCGCCTCGAGGCGCTCGTCGCTGCGGTCCGCGGGCGGTTCGGGCCAGGACTCGAGGTGGCAACTGACGCTGCTGCCCCCACCCTGGCTCGAGACGAGGCGCCGGTGGAGTTCCTCGGCGACGAAGGGCACGAAGGGCGCGATCAGCAGCCGAATCGTCGTCAGCACCTCGTACAGGGTCTGGTAGGCGCCTTCCTTGTCCGCGCCCGGTTCGCCGGCTCCGGTCCCTTCGTCCTCGCTGGCCGCCCAGAAGCGGTCGCGGCTGCGCCGGATGTACCAGTTCGTCAGTTCGTCCAGGAAGGTCTCGATGCCGCGCGCGGCGGGCGCCGTCCGGTAGGCCCGCAGGTGATCGGTGGTGGTGCGGACCAGCCGGTAGAGCCGGAGCAGGATCCAGCGGTCCAGCGACCCTCGCTCGTCGAACGGAATCTCCGCGCGTCCGGGTCGCCAGCCGTCGAGGTTCGCGTAGATCGTGAAGAACGACAGGGCGTTCCACAGCGGCAGCAGGAAGGTCTGGGCCGCCTCCCGCACCAGCCGGGCCGAGAACCGCGACGGCTGCTCGGGGTTGTTGACGCAGAAGTACCAGCGGAGCGCATCGGCGCCGGTCTCGGCCAGCACCTCCATCGGCTCGACGACGTTGCCGAGGCGCTTCGACATCTTGCGGCCGTTCTCGTCGTTCACGTGCCCCAGGACGATGCAGTTGCGGTAGGCCGGGCTGTCGAAGAGCAGGCAGCCGAGGACGTGCAGCGTGTAGAACCAGCCCCTGGTCTGGTCGACCGCCTCGGAGATGAAGTCCGCCGGGAAGCGGGTCCGGAAGGTCTCGCGGTTCTCGAACGGGTAGTGGTACTGCGCGAAGGGCATCGCGCCCGAGTCGAACCAGGCGTCGATCACGTACTCGACCCGCTTCATCGTGCCGGCACAGCCCGAGGTCGCGCACGGCCACTGGAAGTCGTCGTCGATGAATGGTCGGTGCGGGTCGAAGCACTCGCGGTCGTAGGGATCCTCCGGCAGGGGCCGGCCCACCTTGCGAAAGAGCTCCTCGAACGAGCCGACGACGTCCACGGCGTCGCAGCAGGCGCACTTCCAGACCGGCAGCGGCGTGCCCCAGTAACGGCTGCGTGACAGCGCCCAGTCGACGACGTTCTCGAGCCAGTCGCCGAACCGGCCCTGGCCGACGTGCTCCGGGTGCCAGTTGACCTGACGGTTCTTCTCGATCAACCGGTCGCGGGCGGCGGTGGTGCGAACGAACCAGCTCGTCGTCGCGTAGTACAGGAGCGGCTGGTCGCAACGCCAGCAGAACGGGTAGTTGTGGCCTTGCCGCTCACCGTGGAGTAGCCGGCCCCGTTGCCGCAACGCACGGACGATCGTTCGGTCGGCGTCCTTGAACCACTCGCCGTTGATCTCGTCGATCAGGTCCTGAGTCGCCGGGTCCTGGGCGCTTCCGGCCGGGTCGAGTGCGACCCTCCCTTCCGCGTCGACGGCCTGGAACTCGGGCAGGCCGTACTCGCGACCGCTGCGCAGGTCGTCCTCGCCGAACAGCGGCGCGGTGTGCACGGCGCCCGTCCCCTCGGCGAGGGTCACGTAGTCCGCGAGCAGAATGCGGAAGCCGGCGCTGTCCGACACGTCGGCGGGCCGGTAGGAGCGCCGCGGTTCGACCGCGAAGGGCCGGTCGTAGAGCAGGCCTTCCAGGGACCGGCCGGAGAAGCGCGCGACGGTGCCGGCTTCCCGGAGATCGACTCGCGTCGGCTTGCCGTCGCTGGGAAGAAGCACGGGGACTGGTTGCTCCAGGCCGTCGGCGACGAGCAGCAGCCGTTCCGGGTCGGACGGGTCTTCCACGGCGCGGTAGGTCAGGTCGGGATGCACCGCGATGCCGGCGTGGGAGAGCAGGGTCCACGGCGTCGTCGTCCAGGCGACGATGTCGATCGGCCGGTCGGTGCTGAACTCGCCCGCGATGGACTGGCCGGGTCGCAGCGGGAAGCGCACCCAGATCGAGGGATCCTCCGTGTCGCGGTAGTTCTGCGCCACTTCATGGCTCGACAGGGTCGTGCCGCAGCGGGCGCAGTAGGGCTGGATCTTCCGGCCTTCGTAGAGCAGGTCCTTCTTCCAGAGTTCGGCCAGCGCCCACCACTCCGACTCGATGTAGGCGTTCCGGTAGGTCAGGTAGGCGCCGTCCATGTCGAGCCAGTAGCCGACCCGCTCCGTCATCCGCCGCCACTGCCGTTCGTAGGCGCTGACGCTCTCGAGGCAGGCGCTGTTGAACTTCTCGATCCCGTAGTCCTCGATCTGCTGCTTGCCGGAGAAGCCGAGCTGTTTCTCGACCTCGATCTCGACCGGCAGTCCATGCGTGTCCCAGCCGCCCTTGCGCGGCACGCGCCGCCCGGTCATCGTCCGAAAGCGCGGGTAGAGGTCCTTCACCACCCGCGTGACGACGTGGCCGACGTGGGGCACGTTGTTCGCGGTCGGCGGCCCCTCGTAGAAGGAGAACTCCTTCTCCCCACTCTCGTCGCGAGCCTCAAGAGAGGTCTCGAACACCCGCTCGCGACGCCAGAACTCCAGCGTCTCGCGCTCCAGCTCCGGGAAGGGATAGCCGCCGGGAACGGGCGGAAACGCGGGATCCCTGGACACGACGAAGGCCTTGGGCGCGGCGCCGCGCTCAGGCGGCGAAACGCTGACGCTCGATGAACGCCGTCAGCGCCGCCGCGAACTTGGCCGGTCGTTCGACGTGGGGCAGGTTGCGGCAGCCGTCGAAGACGTCCAGGTGGGCGTTCGGCATTTCCTGTAACCAGAGGTCGGCGTTTTCGAGCGGTGGGTTGGTCGCCTGGCGGCCCCACGCCAGCCATGCCGGCTGGTTGACCTTCTCGCCGAAGCCGGCCTGCAGGCGGTGGCCGAGGCGGCCGCAGAGCGAGTCGATCAGGGCGTGGCTGGCGCCGGGAAGGTGGCTCGCGCGGTAGAGCTGCTCGACCATGGACTCTCCCAGGCCCTCGGCGCCGAACAGGGTCTCGCGTCGCAGGTGGGTCTCGAGCGCCCGCTCGCCGGTCACCAGGTTGAGCGCCGACCTGCCGAGCACCGGCGCCCGGAGCAGCGCGTGAATCACCGGGTCGCTGCGCTCGTCGGTGACCTCGGCGCCGATGCCCTGGGGCCCGACGAGGGCAAGGGCGGCGACCAGGTCCGGGACGTTCAGGGCGGCCTCGACAGCGTAGGCGGCGGCGCGGTGGGGGGCGACGAGCACGGCGCGTTCGCCGACGACTTCCTGAAGGAACCGGCCGAGGAGGTCGATGTAGAGCTCGGCGGTGTAGCGCCGGTTCCTCCGTTCCGAGTCGCCCCAGCCGAGCCAGTCGGGCACGAAGCAGTCGTGGCTTCGGGCCAGGCGTTCGGCGGTCTCGCGCCATAGCAGGCCGGTGTGCCCGGGGCCGAACGTGTGGAGCAGGACCATTGGCGGCCTGCCGCCGCGGCTGGGTGACTCGAGGTGGACGAAGGCCACGCGACGGCCGTCGACCTCGATGTGCCGGGTGGAACCCCATCGGGGCCGGGGCAGGCGACCCGCCTTGCGGGCCACGATCGCGTTGAACAGGGCCGGGGCCCCTAGCGCGATGCCGCCGATGACGAGTCCGTTCGTCAGACGCCGCCTGATCAAACGCCGGGATTCCTGGTTGGCGGAGCGCGCCATGGGGCGGAGAATAACAGTGAGGGCTGTGCATAATCGGTCCGTGGCGTTCGAGATCGTGGTCGCCTGGGTAGGTCGCCGGCGGGAGCCCTGGGAGACGCTCTGCGGCGACTACCGGCAGAGGATCGGGCGGTTCGCGCCGGTGCGCGAACTCGTCGTTCGCCCCGCCCGCGGCGACGACCGGACTCGACTGCGGCTCGAAGGGAAGGCGATTCGCTCCGCCCTGCCGGCCGACGCCTGGACGGTTGCTCTGGATCGGGGCGGGCGGCCCCTGAGTTCGACCGGCCTCGCGACCGAGGTGGGTCGGCTGCGCTCGGAGTGGCGGCGCCCCGTCGTGTGGATCGTGGGCTCGGACCTGGGACTCGACCGCAACCTCGTGAATTCGTGCCGTTTCCGGCTCTCTCTTGGGCCGCTCACGCTCCCTCACGAACTCGCCCGACTGACTCTCTGTGAGCAGATCTACAGAGCGTTCACCATCCTCGAGGGAATCAACTATCATCGGCGCCCGTTTTACTGAGCCGCGTGCGGAGGATTCAGGTGGCAAACGCGGACGAGGCTTCTCGAACCGAGGGATCGAACGACATCAAGGAAGCGGCAGCCGCCGCGGCGCGAGAGCTCGCCGCGGCCCGGTCCGCGGCCAGGCAGGCCAAGGTCGCAGCGGACCGCAAGGCCGCGACGGCGGATCGGGCTGCGAAGGCAGCGTCGGAGAAGAAGGCAGCGGCACAGAAGGCGGCCCGGGAAGAGAAAGCCGGCGCCGCGGCCGCGGCCAGGGCCGGAAAGACCGCCGCGACCAGGAGGGAGGCCGCCGCCGCCGCCGAGAAGGAGGCGTCGGCGCGGCGTGCCGCGGCGAAGAAGGCCGAGCGGACGGCGGTTGCTGAACGGGCAGCGGCGGCTAAGGCGGCTGAAGCTGCGGCCAAGGCCCGGGAAGAAGCGGCCGCCCGGAAGAAGGCAGCCGCCCAGTCCGGCCGGCTGGCGGCCACGACCGGCAGTGCCGCGGCCAGGGCCGCGAAGCTCCTGGCGGATCGCAAGTCCGCGGCGCAGGCGGCCGCGAAGGATGCCTCCGCCAAGGGCGTTGCCGCCAGGAAGCTGGCCCGAACCTCCGCCTCCAGGGCGGCACAGTCCGAGAAGGCCGCGAAGGCGGCGCAAGCAGCGAAGGTGGCCGCCAGGGACGCCGCTCGGGCCGCCGCGGCGGCGGAGAAACTGGTGGCGAAGGCAGAGGCCGCCGAGAAGGCGGCCGCGGAGAAGGCAGCCGAGCACGAGGCGCCGCCGCCCGAGGAAGTCCAGGTCGAATCCGCGATAAAGCCGGCGAAGCGACAGCCCGCCCGGAAGAAGGCCGCGCCCAGGAAGCCGCAGCCGAGAAAGCCGCCGACGCTGCTGCTCCGGCCGCAGCGCGCCAATGGCGATGGAGCCTCGGGCGCCCGGAGAAGGAACGCGGCCGTCGACTTCGACTGGGTGCGCGAGCGGCTCGAAGAGAAACGGCGGGAGCTCTTCGGTCGCTACAACCGCGATCTCACCGCCGGCCTCAAGGCATCGACCGGCGAGGGCGCGGAGGACCTGGTCGACCGGGCGAATCATGCCTACAGCCGGGAGTTGAACTTCTCGCTCTCGGACAGCGACGGCATCCTGCTGAACCGGATCGTCGAAGCGACGGCCCGGCTGGACGACGGCACCTTCGGCATCTGCGTCCACTGCAGCAACGAGCTGGGCCGGGCCAGGCTGGAGGCGGTGCCGTGGGCGCCCTACTGCGTCGACTGTCAGGAACTCGAAGAGAAGGGCCGGCTCCCCGCAGACGAGTGAAAGCGCCCGAAATCGACGCCGCCGTCGAGCGAATCGAAGGCGGCGACCGCCAGCCGCTCTACCTGGTGATCGGTGAAGAGGTGCAGGCGATTCGTGAAGGCACGCGGATCGCCGAGGCGTTGGCTTCCGCCGCGGGCTGCGAAGTGACGGTCCGCAACGGCGCCTCCGGCGCCGAGCTCGGGTCGATTCTGGCCGATCTCTTTACCTACTCTCTGTTCGAACCGGCCAAGATCGCCCTCGTTTCCGGCAGCGCCGAGTTCGCCGACAAGGACGCGGCAGCCGGTCTGATCGACGAAGCCGCGCGGGTTCTGGACGACGAAGCGCGCCTGGTTCACGGCGGCGGCGAACCTCTGCCGGCGGCGGAGCGGACGGCCGCTGGCCGGCTCCTGCAGGTGCTCCGGTTGTTCGGCGTCGATCCGATGGCGGGCGCCGCGGAGGAGGTCGTCGCGGCGTTGCCGGACTCCACGTTCTCGGGCGGCAAGAACTACCGGAAAGGTGGACGACGCGGGCGTCTGAAGAAGCAGAAGGCGGAGCTCAAGAAGGGGTTGACGGCGCTTCTGGAGGCGGCTCGCGCAGAAGACCTGAGCGGTTGGTCCGATGGGAACCTGGCGGAACTCGACAGGGTCGCCGAGGGCGGTTTACCCGAGGGCCATGCCCTGGTGTTGGCGGACCGAAGCGTCGACCGGGATCATCCCATCGTCCGGCGTCTGTTCGAGCGCAAGGCCGCGTTCGCGTTCGACACGCTCGGGTTGGATCGGCAGGGCAACCCCACGGGCCTCGATCCGATCGTCGCCGAGCTGGCGCGCGAGACCGGCGTGAGCATCGACCGCGCGGCTGCCGCCGAACTGGCGCGTCGTACCCTGCGCAAGGAGGGATGGGGTGCTTCCGAGGCAGACGCCGCCTCCGCCGCCCGCTTCGCCGGCGAGTATCGGAAGATCGCCGCCGGAATTCCGGAGGGCGCCGGTCGAATCGACCGCGCCGCGGTGGAAGAGGCGGTGGTGGATCGGGGCGAACAGGATGTGTGGGCCGTCTTCAATGCGATGGATGCCCGGAAGCCTGACGCGGCACTGGGGGCACTCCGTCGCTACTTCGACAGTGCGGCGGACCCGCGGGGCGAGCGGTTCCGGTTCCTGAGTCAACTGGCCGGTCGCTGTCAGCAGTTGGCCACTGTCCACGGCATCGCCATGGCTCACGGTCTGCCGGAAACGGGGAGCTTCAACGGCTTCAAGGCCCGGGTGTTGCCGAAACTGATGGCGGAGTGGCCGGGTACGACGAAGAAGCCCGCGCCGTGGCCCCTCTTCAACCTCTACACGGCGGCCATGGCCCGTCGCGGCCCGGAGGCAGTGGCTGCGATGGGCGAGCTTCCCTGGAAGGTCCTCGAGACGGAAACTCGCTTGCGGGGCGGTAGCGGAGAAGACGCAGCCGCTCTCGAAGCCCTGGTTCTGGCGGTTGCCGGGGGAGGCCCGCCGGGCAGCGGGAGCGCTTTGTCGTCGCGGTCGCGCGCCGGTTCCGGCGCGCGCCGTTCGGCCGGTCGCCGCGGTCGCCGCCGGCGCTGACGTGCCCGAACTGCCCGAAGTCGAGGTTCTTCGCCGGAGCCTGGAACGGCCGCTTCTGGGCGATCGCTTCGAGACCGTTCGCGTCCACTTCCCGACTCTGCGCGAGCCGCTCTGCGAGCGCCGGCTGCGCCGCCTGGAAGGCCAGGAGGTGGTCGGCCTGCGCCGGCGCGCGAAGTACCTGTGGATCGACGCTTCCGGCGGCGAGACCCTCGTGCTGCATCTCGGGATGAGCGGCCGGCTCACCCTGGTCGATCGAACGGCGCCGCTCGTGGACCACGAGCACCTGGGCTTCGAGCTCGCTTCCGGCCGCCGGCTGCGCTTCTGCGATCCCCGCCGTTTCGGCGTCGCCTTCGTCGCGTCAACGGAGAGCCTGGACCGAGACCGGCACTTCCGTCATCTCGGTGTCGAGCCGCTGTCGCCCGGGTTCGACGGCGCCAGCCTCGCCGACCTGGCCGGCGGACGAAGTGCGCCAGTCAAGAACTTCCTGATGGACGCTTCGGTCGTCGTTGGCGTCGGCAACATCTACGCGTCGGAGGCGCTCTACCGGGCACGCATCCATCCCCGCCGCTCGGTGGCCCGGATCGCGCGCCGCCGCTTCGACGTGCTGGCGGAGGCGGTGCGCGAGGTGCTCGCCGAGGCAATCGAGCAGGGCGGCACGACGCTCAACGACTTCGCCGACGGCGAGGGCAACTCGGGCTACTTCCAGGTCTCGCTCGATGTCTACGGCCGCGAAGGCGAGTGGTGCCCGGCCGGCTGCGGGGCGGGCATCCGCCGGGTGACGCTGTCGAATCGCGGCACGTACTACTGCCCGCGGTGTCAGACGTAGCGGCGCCGGCCTTCGGCTGGCCGTTTCTTCGGCCGCCTTCGGCGGCAGCGGGTCAGAAGACCCGCGCACCCAGCTCTACGTGAGCGGCCAGAACATGGGGATCAGCCACACGGACAGGACGCAGAACACGATCTTGAGCGGCGCGCCGAACTTCATGTAGTCCATGAAGCGGTAGCCGCCGGGGCCGAAGACCATCGCGTTGGTCTGGTAGCCCATCGGCGTCAGGAAGCTGGCGGAGGCGGCGAAGGCGACGGTCATCATGAAGGGCTTCGGTTCCAGGCCCATCGAGGCCGCGGCGGTTCCCGCGATCGGCACCATGAGCACCGCGGTCGAGTTGTTCGAGACGATCTCCGAGAGCAGGGCTGTCGCCAGGTAGACCAGCAAGATGACCGCCCAGGGCCCGTAGTCGGCGCCGGCATTCGCGATCGTCTCTCCGATCATCGCCGCGAGGCCGGTCTTCTCCATCGCGATCCCCATCGGCAGGATGCCGACGAGCAGGAAGATGACGGTCCAGTTGATCGCCTCGTACGCCTGCTGCACCGAGATGCCGCCGAAGACGATGAGCGCGACGGCGCCCAGGATCGACGCCTTCAGGATCGAGGTGACGCCGGTGGCGGCGACGACGACGACGATCGGGATGATCACCACGGCGAGCCACCAGCGCCGCGGGATGACGAGGCGGAGCTTGACGTCCTGCTGCAACGGGATGAAGTCCTCCGTCTCGTAGAGGGCCTCGATCCGGGAACGGGGGCCGAAGACGAGCAGGGTGTCCCAGTTGTGGAGGACGATGTGGGCCAGCTTCTCGCGGATCGGGTCGCCGGTGCGGTTGAGCGCCAGCACGAAGCAGCCGAAGCGGCGGCGAAAGTCAAGGTCGCGGATCGTCGAACCGGTCAGCCGGGAAACCGGCGAGAGCTGGATCTCCGCCATGATGTTGTTCTGGTCCGAGAGGTCGCGGTCCCCGATCTTCACCTCGGTGCGGAGGCGCAGGCCGTAGTGGTCCCGGAAGCTGACGATGTCGTCCATCAGGCCTTCGACGATCAGGAGGTCGCCGCCCCGGATCGGCGTGGAGCGGAGTTCGACGGCGATCCGTTCTTCGCCCCGCAGGATCTCGAGGACGGTGAGGCGGAAGCGCTCGTTGATGTGCGCGTCGACCACGTTGCTGCCGACGAGCGAACTTCCCTCCGGCACCTGGACCTCGGTCAGGAACGAAGACAGTTGGTACTTCGTCGTCAGGTCGGAGGATCCGGCGCGATCCGGCAGGCGCCGCATCGGCACGAACACGATGTAGGCGAAGCCGACGACCAGGAGGATCAGTCCGAGCGCCAGGAACTCGAACATGCTGAAGGCTCCGAAGCCGTACTCCGCCGACATGGAGGCGACCAGCAGGTTCGTCGATGTGCCGATCAGGGTGCAGGTGCCGCCGATGATCGAAAGGTAGGACAGGGGGAGCAGGATCCGCGACGGCGACACGCCGTAGTGCTTCGCGATCTGGATGCCGACCGGCATCAGGATCGCCAGCGCGGCGGTGTTGTTGATGAAGGCCGAGAGCACGCCGCAGACCAG